>CAYSGN010000059.1:0-16284 GCA_964430615.1 uncultured Janibacter sp.
GAACCCGGCTTACAGGCCGACTCATCCCCCTTCGCCCTCATCGGGTCGAGGTGCCGGCGCTCGCATGGACGAGCCTGTCACCTCGACCCGCGCGTCAGAGCCAGCCGAGCCCCTCGGCGATGAGGACCACCCCGAAGAGGGCGAAGGCGGCCGCCGCGCCGTAGGTGATGACCTTCTCCGGCAGCTTGCGACCCAGCATCGCCCCGACCGCGATGGCGAGGGCGTCGGCGGCGACCATCCCGATCGTGCTGCCGATCCAGGTTCCGAACCACTCCTCACGCACCGCGAGCGTGATGGTGGCGAGCATCGTCTTGTCGCCGAGCTCGGCGAGGAAGAACGCGGTGCCGACGGCGAGGATCGCCGAGCCGGTCGCCCTCTTCGCCTTCTGGGCCTCCTCGTCGGTCAGCTCGTCCCCCCGCAGGGTCCACAGCGCGAAGCCGATGAAGGCGATCCCGGCGGCGATGGCGATACCGCTCTGGTACCGGGCGAAGCTGGCCCCGACGACGTACCCGATCCCCACGGAGGCCAGGTGCACGATCGCCGTGGCGGCGGTGATCCCGAGGATGACGTCGCGAGCGCGGTAGCGGGTGGCGAAGGTCATCGCCATCAGCTGACTCTTGTCCCCGAGCTCGGCGACGAAGATCACCGCCGTGCTGAGCAGCAGGGCCTCGAACATGAAAGAGCTCCTCATCCACCCGGACGAGGAGCGTGAGCACGAGAGCCTCGACCGGGATCCGTCGTATGACACACCGGTCGAAAGTCTCGTCCGCCGATGACATCGGCCTGGTGCGCCGGGACCGCGAGGATCCAGTGTGTCGACACACCCGTTGGGGACTACTCCCTTTCGGCCACGAACGATAGCCCATCGGAAGCGATCAGGCACCCCCGGTGTGCAGTGCCCCACCCAGGGGTTCACCATGTACCAATGACTTCAGACCCAGGTAGCGGTAACCCCCGCACGAACGACGGCTCGGGCGTCACCACGTCCGAGGAGGACCGGCGCTTCTTCGGCCAGCCCAAGATGCTGGCCAACCTCTTCAGCGTCGAGCTGTGGGAGCGGTTCTCCTTCTACGGCATGCAGGCGATCGTCCTGATCTACATGTACTTCCAGACCACCGAGGGTGGTCTCGGGATCGACCAGGAGGTCGCCGCCGGCATCGTCGGCGCGTACGGCGGATCGGTCTACCTCGTCTCCATCCTCGGAGGCTGGGTCGCCGACCGTCTGCTGGGCTCCGAGCGCACGATGTTCATCTCGGCGATCCTCATCATGCTCGGGCACATCGCCCTCGCGCTCATCCCGGCCGTCCCGGGCCTGGCCGCGGGTCTGATCCTCGTCGCGCTCGGCTCCGGCGGGCTGAAGGCCACCATCACCAACCTCGTGGGCGGCCTCTACGGCGAGCACGACACTCGGCGCGACGCCGGCTTCTCGATCTTCTACATGGGCATCAACATCGGTGGCCTCATCGGGCCGCTGCTCACCGGCCTGGCACAGAAGGAGATCGGCTTCCACGTGGGCTTCGGCCTCGCCGCCGTCGGTATGGCCATCGGCCTGGTGCAGTACACGCTGGCCCGCCGGGCCCTGCCCGAGCAGGTGCACCTCGTGCCCAACCCGCTCCCCCGCAAGGCCTACCCGCTCTGGATCGGGATCGCTGTCGCCTCGGTCGTCGTCATCGTCCTCGCGGCGGTGCTCGGCCTGCTGACCCCCGGCAACCTGGCGGACGTCATCGTCGCCGCGAGCGTCATCGGGGCGATCGCGCTCTTCGTCATCCTGCTGACGAGCAAGCAGGTCACCGAGGTGGAGCACTCCCGCGTGCTCTCCTTCATCCCGATGTTCATCGGCTCCGCCGCCTTCTGGGCCCTCTTCCAGCAGCAGTTCACCGTCCTGACGATCTACTCCGACAAGCGTCTCGACCGCGACCTGAGCCTGCCCTTCATCGGTGACTGGACGATGCCGATCTCGTGGGTCAACTCCTACAACCCCTTCTTCATCATCGTCCTCGCCCCGGTCTTCGCCGCCCTGTGGACCAAGCTCGGGCGGCGTCAGCCGGTCACCCCGACCCAGTTCGGCATCGGCATCGCGCTCATGGGCTCGGCCTTCCTGCTCTTCCTGCCGATGGCGGACGTCGAGGGCGTCCCGGTGCTGTGGGTGGGCCTGATCATGCTCGTCGCGACCTGCGGTGAGCTCATGCTCTCCCCCGTGGGCCTCTCCCTCACGACCAAGCTGGCCCCGAAGGCCTACCCGGTGATGATGGTCGCCCTCTTCTACCTCTCGATCGCCGTCGGGACCGCCCTCTCGGGCAGCCTGGCCGGCTACTACAGCCAGGAGAACGAGTTCGCCTACTTCGGCTCGCTCGGCGCGATCACGATCGCCATCGGCGTCGTCATGCTGCTGCTGTCTAAGCCCATCGAGCGGCTCATGCGCGGCGCCGACTGACGGACCTCGGCACGGGTGCGCGTCAGGCGATCCGCAGGTCCACCCGGCCCTGGGCCAGGTCGACCCCGGTCACCTCGACGCGCACCCGCGACCCCAGCTCCGCCGTCCCGTCGGCCCGCACGAGCGCCGGCGGGTCGAGCAGCTGCACCTCCACCCGGTCCGCGTCGTCCCCTTCGGGCACGTCGATGACGACCGCCTCGAGGGTCTCGCCCACGCGGTGGGCGAGGGTCGCGGTCTCGACGGCATCGAGGGCCGCGTGCTCGACGCCCCCGGCCCGGCCGTCCGAGGACTCCATCGCGGAGGGCAGCGTCGGCAGGGCCGCGCGCACCCACTCGGGGATCTCCTCCCCCGCGCTGACCGCGGCGCACAGCGCCAGACCGAAACGGTCGACGAGGCGGCGCAGCGGCGCGGTGACGTGCGCGTAGGGCGCACCGATCGCGGACTGCTCCACCACCTCCGGGAGCTCACCGTCGAAGGCGGTGTACCCGGCGCCGCGGAAGAGCACCGTCGACTCGTGGATGAGCGCCAGGTGGTGCGGGTCGGTGCGGTCCAGGGAGCGCAGCATGTCCCCGTGGGACTGCTCCCCGGGCCAGTCGACGCCGAGCGCGCGGGCGATCCGGCGCAGGGCGCGCAGGGCGCCCTCGTCCGGCTCGGGCATGGTGCGCAGGATGCCCACCCTCGCGTGCAGCATGAGCTCGGCGGCGGCCATCCCCGTCAGCAGCGAGATCTGGGCGTTCCAGTCCTCGACCGGCAGGACCGGGCGCAGGTGGAGCCGGAAGCCGCGGTCGGTCTCCTCCACCTCCTGCTCCGGCATGGGCAGGTTCGCCCCGCCCCTCTCGCGCTCGAGCGCGATCCGCTTCTCACCGATCTCCTCGAGCAGGTCGAGCATCTCGCCGGCGGTGTCGGCCTGCATCCTGCGCTGCACCTCCTCGTAGTCGAGGCGGGCCGTGCTGCGCACCATGGCGGGGTACAGTTCGGCGCCCGTGACCTCCCCGTCGGCGTCCAGCCGGATGTCCCACACATAGGCCGGACGGGTCTGCTCCGGCAGCAGGCTGGCCGCACCCTCGCTGAGCACCGGAGGGTGCAGCGGCACCCGGTCGCCGGGCACGTACAGCGTCTGCCCCCGGCGGCGCGCCTCCTCGTCGATGGCGCCGCCCGGCGCGACGAAGCAGCCGAGGTGGGCGATCGCGTAGCGGACCCGGTAGCCACCCGCCTCCCGGGCGAGGTGCAGGGCCTGGTCGAGGTCCATCGAGCCCGGCGGGTCGATGGTGACGAAGGGCAGGTCCGTCGCGTCGCGCTCGGGCAGGGAGAGGGGCTGCGCCGCCACCTGCTCCGCCTCCGCGAGGACCGCGGCGGGGAACTCCCGGTCGATCCCGCTCTCGGCGAGGATCGCCTCCAGGCGTGGGCCGAGACCGGCCGCGTCGATGAACTCGCCCGCCCTCGAGGTCGGTGCACGAAGGGGGACCCTGTCCAGCTGCTGGTCGGTCATCCCGCCACCCTAGATGCACGTATGGTGCTCGCGTGCTCGTTCTGCTGCCCCCTTCGGAGACCAAGACCGGACGCCGCCGCGGCAAGCCCATGGAGCTGGACACCCTCTCCTTCCCGGCCCTGACGTCCGCGCGTCGTCAGGTCGTCGACGAGCTCTCCGGCGTGAGCGCCCGTCCCGATGCCCACGACGTCCTCGGGGTCAGCCCCAACCTCGTGGACGAGGTCGCCCGCAACACCCGGCTGACGACGGCGCCGGCTCCCCCGGCCGCGCAGGTCTACTCCGGTGTCCTCTACGACGCGCTCGGCCTCGACGACCTCACCGTCGGGGAGCGGCGTCGGGCGAACCGCTGGCTCGTCGTCGTCTCGGCGCTCTTCGGGGCGGTCCGCCCGAACGACCGGATCCCTCCGTACCGCCTCTCCATGGCCGTCAACCTCCCCGGCGTCGGCCCCCTGGCGGGTCACTGGCGGGAGCCGCTGGACGAGGTCCTCACCGACGCCGCGGGGACGGGGCTCGTCGTCGACTGCCGCTCGAGCACCTACGCGGCCGCCTGGACACCGACCGGCGAGACCGCCGACCGGTGGGTGCAGGTGCGCGTGCCCGGCGCCACGCACATGGCCAAGCACACCCGCGGCCTGGTCACCCGGCACCTGCTCGGCGTCAGCCGTGAGCCGAAGACCGTCGCGTCCCTCGCCCGGGCCCTCTCCCCCGCCTTCGAGGTCTCCCTGACGGAGCCCTCCCGCCCCGGCCGACCCTGGGTGCTGGACGCCACGGCGAGATGAGCCCGGTCGAGCTGGGCGAGGTCCTCGCCCGGACCGTGCCGGTCATGCTCTTCCTCGTGGCGATCACGGTCGTCGCCGAGATCTGCGACCTGGCCGGCGTCTTCGACGTGAGCGGCCACGCCACCGCCCGCCTGGCCGCGGGCCGGGTCCTGCTGCTGTGGCTGCTGCTCTCGGCCCTCGCGGTGCTCGTCACGGTCTTCCT
The DNA here is from genome assembly GCA_964430615.1 of uncultured Janibacter sp. GTDB lineage: Bacteria > Actinomycetota > Actinomycetes > Actinomycetales > Dermatophilaceae > Janibacter. Next base: position 4,905 of record CAYSGN010000059.1, read on the forward strand.
CGGGCTCGACACGACGGCCGTGCTGCTCACGCCGGTGGCGCTGACCGTGGCGCGTCAGATCGGGGTGGGCGCCGCCCCCTTCGCCCTCACGCCCCTCTTCCTCGCCAACACCGCCTCGCTCTTCCTCCCGGTCTCGAACCTGACGAACCTCCTGGCGGCGGACCGGTTCGCCGGGCTCGGCGCGGACCACGACGACGTGGTGCGGCTGGCCCTCCTGCCCGGCCTGGCCGCGGTCGTGGGCACCCTCGTCGTCGTCGGTGTGGTGCACCGGCGCGGGCTGCGCGGGCGCTTCGTGACCGCGCCTCCGCCGGAGCCGCACGACCGCATCCTCCTCCTCGCCGGGGCCGCCACCTGCCTGACGATCGCCCCGCTCTTCGCCCTCGGCACGGCCCCGTGGGCGGTCGCCGGAGCCGCGGCGCTCGCCCTGGTCGCCGCGGTGTGGTGGCGGGCGCCCTTCCTGCTGCGGCGCATCCGCCCGCCGTGGGTGATGGCGCTCGTCGTGGGGGTGCTCTTCGTGCTCGTCCAGGTCGTGCTCGGCCTCGGGGTCGGGCAGCTGCTCACCCGACTCGTCGGGGCCGGCGGGGCGCCGTGGGACCTCGCGCGGGTCGCCGCGGCAGGGGCGGTCTCCGGCAACCTCGTGAACAACCTGCCCGCCTACCTCGCCCTCGAGGAGGTCTGCGCGACCTCGCCGGAGCGGCTGCTGGCGCTGCTCATCGGCACGAACGTCGCGCCGGTGGTCACGCCGTGGGGGTCGCTGGCGACCCTCCTGTGGCTGCACCGCACCCGCGCGGCCGGTCTCCGGATCCCCCCGGCCTCCTTGGCGGCGCAGGGTCTCGCGGTGGCCGTCGTGGCCGGCGCCGGGGCCCTCCTGGCCCTCGTGGCGTAGGACACCGCCGTGCCGGCGTGGGACCGCCGCGGACCGGCAGGGCCTCAGCCGAGGGCGCGCTCGACGTCCGCGACGAGGTCCTCGGGCGACTCGAGGCCCACGGAGATCCGCAGGGTCGCGTCCGTGATCCCGATGGCGGCCCGCCCCTCGGCCCCCATCCGCCGGTGGGTGGTCGTCGCGGGGTGCGTGATGAGCGACTTGGCATCGCCGAGGTTGTTCGAGATGTCCACGATCCGCAAGGCGTTCATGAACGCGAAGGCTTCGTCCTTGCCGCCGTCGATCGTGAAGGTGATGACGGTGCCTCCGCCGCTCATCTGCCGACGAGCCAGCTCGTGCTGGGGGTGGTCCGGCAGCCACGGGTGGACGACGGAGGTGACCCGCGGGTGCACCAGGAGGGCCCGGGCGAGCGCGAGCGAGCTCTCGGCCATCCGTCGCACCCGCAGGTCCATCGTCTCCAGGCCCTTGAGCAGCACCCAGGCGTTGAACGGCGAGAGCGACGGCCCGGTGTGCCGGATGAGGTTCTTCACCGGCCCCTGGATGTAGTCCCGCGGCCCGAGGACGGCACCGCCGAGCACCCGCCCCTGACCGTCGATGTGCTTCGTGGCGGAGTAGACGACGATGTCCGCCCCGTGCTCGAGCGGTCGTGAGAAGACGGGGGTGCCGAAGACGTTGTCGACGACGACCTGCGCCCCGGCAGCGTGCGCGAGATCGCTCACCGTGGCGATGTCGACGATCTCCTGCATCGGGTTGCTCGGCGTCTCGAAGAAGACGGCGGCCGTGGGCTCGGCGAGGGCCTCCCGCCACTGGTCCAGGTCCGGGCCGTCGACGAAGACCGTCTCGACCCCCCAGCGGGGCAGGATCTCGTCGAGGATGACGTAGCAGCTGCCGAAGAGGCCCCGGGAGGAGACGACCCGGTCGCCCTCGCCGAGCAGCGCCGCGAGGGCGGTGAAGACGGCGGACATCCCGGAGGCGGTCGCGTAGGCGGCCTCGGCCCCCTCGAGCAGGGCCAGACGCTCCTCGAGCATCGCGACGGTGGGGTTGCCGTAGCGCGAGTAGATGAAGGTGTCGACGTCACCGGCGAAGGCGGCCTCGGCCTCCTCCGCGCTGCGGTAGACGAAGCCCGACGTCAGCAGCAGCGCCTCGGAGGTCTCGCTGAATCCGGTGCGGGCCTGGCCGCCCCGTACCGCGAGCGTCTCCCGGGCCAGCCCGGCGGGGTCGAGATGGGGTCGCGGCATGCCGGCGTCCGCGGGCCCCGGGCTCACCCCTGCCGCCACGGCAGGCTCGAGTTCTTCCAGCCGCCGACGGTCCGGTGGCCCTCCGCGTCGTGCTCGCCCTCGAAGCCGCCCAGGACGTTCCACGCCTGGTCGTAGCCCATGCGGGCGGCGGTCTCCGCAGCCGCCAGGGACCGGGCGCCGGAGCGGCACAGGAAGAGCACGGTGGCATCCTCCGGGACGCTGGCCCGCAGCTGCTCGGGGAAGGCCGGGTTCTGCGCGCCGTCCGGGAAGGTCGTCCACTCGATGGGCACGACCCGCTTGCCGATGGACCCCAGGTCGGCCATGCCGACGAAGGACCACTCGGCCCGGGTCCGCACGTCGACGAGCACGGCCTCCGGGTCGTCGGTCAGGCGCTCCCACGCCTCGGGTGGAGTGAGGTCTCCGGCGTGATCCATGCCCACAGAGTAGGTGGACCTCCCGCGGCCGATGCGAGGGGGACCACGTGCCGGACGGGTCAGAAGCCCAGGTGGATCCCCTGCTCGACCAGCCATGCGGTCGCGAGGAAGCGCGCGAGGCACCCGAGGATCGTCACGCCGAGGAAGACGAGGGCCGAGACCCGCTTGACGCCGGCAGCGACGGTCACCACGGCCAGCGGCGGGAAGCCCACGCCGGAGCTGGCGAGCATGACCAGGGGCCCGAGCCGGGGCCGGTCGAGGACGTCGATCATCGCCTTGCTCCACGCCGCCAGCCGCTGCCCCACCCTGCTGCCACCGCGACCGGTCCGCCCTTCCTGCTGCGCCTCCTTCTCCTGGCGGCGCTTGGTGAAGACCTCCGCCCCCTTCGCCGCGGCCACGAAGTGGGTGAACTTGCCGAGGACGAGACCCCCGGTCATGGCCGAGACGTGCAGCACCCACATGTCGGGGAAGATCACCGGCGCGGCCACGGCGTAGATCTCGGCGTTCAGCGGCGGGAAGAACGCCGAGAGGAGGCCGAAGACGACGGCGCCGATCAGCCCGGAGGCGATGAGCCACGAAGGCAGGTCAGAGATCGCGACCCCCTCAGGTGCGGTTGGTGAAGGCGACGACGGCCCGCCCGTCGGGCCATGCCTCGACGGCGGTGAGCGAGCCGGGGGCGCCGGCCAGCCGCCAGAAGCTCTCGTGCGGCAGGCCCAGGACGTGGGTGAGGACGACGAGGATCGGCTTGCGGTGGCAGACCACGACGACGGTGCCGCCGCCGTGGACGACCCGCTGCCAGGCCCCGAGCACGCGCTCCACGAGCTCCTCGTGCGACTCGCCCCCCGGTCGGGCGTAACCGGTGTCGTCCCGCAGCCGGGTGAACTCCGTCCGGCGGTCGGAGAGCAGGTCCTGCACGAGCTCGCCGTCCCAGTCGCCGAAGCCCTGCTCGTCCCAGTCCGCCTCGGCCCGGGGCCGCACCCCGAGCCGGTCGGCGATGACGGCGCCGGTCTGGACCGCCCGGGCGAGCTCGGAGGTGACCACCTGCACCGGGGCGTCCCCGACGAGGGCGGCCACCTGGCCGGCAGCCCGCTCGGCCTGCTCCTGCCCCGCGGCGGTCAGCCCGGGGTCGTGCCCTCCGCGGCCGTCCAGTCGCCCGGCCTCGGTGAAGGCGGTGGCGCCGTGTCGCACGAGCACCACCCGCGTCGGCTCGCCCCGGCCCGGGTGCGGCTGCACGGGCACCTGCTCGGCGTCCCGCGTGGGCGCGAGGTCGTCCCGGTGCTGCTCCGACCCGTGCCAGTCCTCGACCTCGTCCCCGTCCATGCCGCGGTTGGAGAGGGCGTCCGCGGCGGCGTTGCGCTCCCGCGGGACCCACGTGAAGGTCACCTCACCACCGGCCCGCGTGACGGAGGCGACGAGGTCCCGCCCCTGGAGGGCCAGCTCGCGCATGTCGGGATGCTTGATCTTCCACCGGCCGGACATCTGCTCGACGACGAGCTTGGAGTCCATCGCGACCTCGATCCGTGCGGCCGGGTCGATCTGCCGCGCCGCCTCGAGCCCGGCGAGCATGCCCCGGTACTCGGCGACGTTGTTGCTCTGCGTCCCGAGCGGTGCGGCGAGCTCCACGAGCAGGTCGCCGGTCTCCGCATCGCGTACGAGCGCGCCGTAGCCGGCGACTCCGGGGTTGCCGCGGGACCCGCCGTCGGCCTCGACGCGCAGGGACCGCACCATCAGGCCGCCGCGGTCTCGGACCGCACGAGGATGCGCCCGCACTCCTCGCACCGCACGACCTCGTCCGGCGCCGCCTTCTCGATGGCGGCGAGGTCCACGGGGTTGAGCTCGAGCCGGCACCCGCCGCAGCGACCGTGCCGCAGCTCCGCCGCCGCCAGCCCGCCGGAGCTCTCCCGCAGACGGTCGTAGAGCGCGAGCAGCGGGTCGTCGATACCGCCGGTGAGGTCGGCCCGCGGCGCCAGGACCTCGGCGCGCTCCCGGTCCAGGTCCGCGAGCGCGCTGTCCCGCTCCGCGGTGATCCGCTCGACCTCGGCCTGGGCCTCCGCCTTGGCGGCCGCGGCCTCGGTCAGGCGCCCCTCGGCCGCCTCCTGGCGCTCCATGACCTCCAGCTCGACGTCCTCCAGCTCGGACTGGCGCCGGGCGAGGGCCGCCAGCTCGCTCTGCAGGGCGGTCAGGTCCCGTGAGGTCATGCCGACACCGGCGTCGAGACGCTGCTGGTCGCGGGCGGCCCGGTCCCTCACCTGCTGCACATCGCCCTCGGCGCGCTGCACCTCCCGGCCGATGTCGGAGAGGGTGGTCTCGTAGCGGACGACCTCGTCGCTCGCCTGCCTCAGACGTGCGCTCGCCTCCTCCAGGGCGGCGTGCTGCGGCAGCGTCCGGCGAGCGTGATCGATCTGCTGCACGCGGGTGTCGACCGCCTGAAGCTCGAGCAGTCGTCGCTGGACCTCGGGGTCGGCCTTCACAGAAGTTCTCCTTGATGGTTGCGCGCCCCGACGGTGAAGCTCCACGGGTCGGTGCAGATCTGGCTCACGTGGGTCTCCCAGTCCACCATGTCGTGGCCCGCCTCCGCGAGTGACATCCCGAGCCGCTCGAGCATCCGAGCCAGCCACAGCGACTCGCTCGCCCAGTGACCCGCGTCGATGAGGAAGGGGGTGCCCCCGGTGAGCGCCGCCTCCTCCCTGGCCTCCAGGGCCGGGTGGTGGCGCAGGTCCGCCGTGACGTAGACGTCCGCCCCCGCGCTCCGCGCGACCTCCAGGAGCCCGTCGCCGGCTCCACCGAGCAGGGCGACCCGGCGCACGAGGCCGTCCGGCGGCCCCGCGACCCGGAGCCCGCCCGGGGCCGGCGGCAGGGCCCTGGCGAGGCGTTCCGCGAAGGCGGAGAGGGTCACCGGCTCGGCCAGGTCGCCGACCCGGCCCATCGGCGCTCCCTCCTCGACGGTCAGCGGTTCGGCAGCCGTGAGGCCGCACGCAGCCGCCAGGGCGGTGTTGACCCCGGGCTCGGCGACGTCGGCGTTGGTGTGCGCCACGTAGAGGGCCACGTCGCCGACGACGAGGGAGGTGACGCTCGCCCCCTTCGCGCTCGTCGTCGCGACGGAGTGGACCCCTCGCAGCAGCAGGGGGTGGTGGGTGAGGAGCAGGTCGGCCCCGGCGGAGCGGGCCTCCTCGATGACCTCGAGGGTGGGGTCGACGGCGGCGTGCACCCGGCGCACGGGCTGCTCGGGGTCTCCCGACACCAGGCCCACCTGGTCCCAGGACTGGGCGGTCTCGGCGGGGAACATCGCCTCGAGGGCGGTGAGCACGTCGCGCAGGCGGATCTCCATGTGGGCCCGGCCGGCCTCGAACCGACGACACCCGCGGTGTAAACGCGGTGCTCTACCAGCTGAGCTACGGGCCCTCGGCGCGCTCGTCGGGCGCGCCGAGCGTCATTGTGTCAGCCCACGGGCGTGCGACCGGCCAACGGCACGCGTCCCTCTCGACGCAGGTCCGCGGTGTCAGGGCGCCGGGGTGGCCAGCCGGTCGAGGGTCTCGTGGTACCCGGCGAAGTCACGGGGCTCGCCCATGGGGCCCACGAGCGACCAGACGATGCGACCGTCGCGGCCGACGAGGAAGGTCCCGCGGCGCGCCGCCCCGAGCTGCTCGTCGAGGACGCCGTAGCTGCGCGCGACCGCACCGTGCGGCCAGAAGTCCGAGAGCAGCGGGAAGAAGTAGCCCTCGCGGTCGGCCCAGGCGCGCAGGCCGAACATCGGGTCGCAGGAGATCGCCAGGGTGGTGACCTCGTCCGAGGAGAAGCGACCGAGGTCGTCGCGGATCTCGGAGAGCTCCCCCGTGCAGATCCCGGAGAAGGCGAAGGGGAAGAAGACGAGCAGCACCGCCCGCTCGCCCGCGAAGGAGCTCAGGGTGGTGTCCTGACCGTTCTGGTCGCGGAGGGTGAAGTCCGGTGCCCGGTCACCGAGGGCCGGGGTCAGCTGCTCGTCCATCCACCGCAGTCTGCCAGGGAGGGTGACGCGTGGGTCAGCGTGGCCCCTTGCGGGCGGCCAGGCGCGTGGCGACCCACTCCGCGGAGCACATCACCGAGCCGGACGTGTGCAGGCCGGCGGTGGTGGCCGCCTCGTCGACCTCGCTCGGGTCGACCTCGCCGGGCTGGCCGGGTCGCGGGGTCACGAGCACGATGGACGAGCCGTCGGCCAGCGTGCCGAGGGTGTCGACCAGGGCGTCGGTGAGGTCACCGTCGCCCTCGCGCCACCACATCAGGACCGCGTCCACGACCCCGGTGTAGTCCTCGTCCTCGAGCTCCCCGCCGACGACGTCCTCGATCACCGAGCGCAGCTGCGCATCGACATCCTCGTCCCAGCCGTACTCCTGCACGATCTGGTCGTTGCTGAAGCCCAGCTTCTCGACTGCCGCCTCCGCACGATCGGTTTCGGAGGTCGACTCCGCGCTGCTCACCGTGGTCCTTTCGCTCGTCTGCGTGTTCATCGGGTCCAGTCCACCCTGTCCGGCGCTGGATCGCAACCAACGACACCGCCGGACCCGCGCCGCGCCTGGCTCGCCTGGCGCGCGAGGACGACCCCCAGACGCTCCGCGTCCGTCGTCGCGAGGTGGCGCACCCGGGGGCTGACCGGGCCCACGGTACTGATGAAGTTCACGTCCGCGAGCCCCAGCCGACGCTCGAGCGGTCCCTGCTGCACGGTGATGGACTGCACCCGGCCGTAGGGCACGACCTGGAGCCAGCGGCCGACCCAGCCGCCGCGTGAGAAGAGCGCCCGCCCCCCGAGCAGCGCCCCGATGCGCCGGTGCGCGAGCGGGTCGAGCAGCTTGGCCGAGGGGGGCTGTCCGAGGAAGCCCTCGGGCGTGCCCTCGACGAGGGCCCGCAGCTCCTGGGTCGTCGCCGGGTCGCCGAGCACGACCTCGACGACGGAGAGCACCTCGTCCGTGGTGGCGACCGGCACGAGCACGTCCTCCCCCGCCTCCGCGGACGCGGAGCCGAAGTGCGCTCCGGCCACGTTGACCTTGAGCTGCCACCAGCCCCGGGCCCGCCAGAGGAAGGGCTGGCTGATCTCGACCGCCTGCACCCGGTGCAGCGGGATGGTCGAGCTGCGCGTGTCGGTCAGGCCCCGCTGCACCGTCACCGTCGGGCCGCGCCGACCGACGGTGGCGTCGTACCACCGGGTCAGGCGCATCAGGCTGCGACCGCCGGTGACCAGGACGACCGGCAGGAAGCCCCCGACGGCAGGGGCCAGCCCGAAGGCCAGCAGCACGAGCGAGCCGAGCACGAAGAGGACGAAGGCGAGCGCGTCCGGCGCCAGCAGGACCGACCCGACGAGTCGCTCGGCCGGCACCCGCAGCAACGGCACGGTCGGCGCGTCGACGGACTCGGGCCCTCCGGGCTCGGCCCACGTGTCGGGCCGGCCCGGCCCTCCGGCCACCGCCTCCGACGAGGGCAGCTCGCGGGCCCGGGCGGCCAGACCGAGGAGCTGGGAGCGCACGGCGTCGGCCTCGTGATGGCGCAGGTAGGCGATGGAGACGTGCGAGTCGGAGCCACCGGCGGACTCGACCCGGACCTCGGAGAGTCCGGTGATCCTGGCCAGGAGGGGCCTGACGAGGTCGACGGCCTGGATCCGGTCGTAGCGGACCTGCCGGTGCTGGCGGCTGATGGCGCCGCTGCGGATCTCCAGGCTGTCCTCCCCCAGCTTGTAGCGGGTGAACCACCAGGAGAGGAAGGCCAGCCCGATCGCGCCGAGGATCGTCAGACCGATCGCCCCGGCCTGGACGAGCACCGAGAAGGGCAGCTCGCCCCCGCCGGGGGCGGCGTCCGGCTGGGTGAGGCGGTCCACCTGCTGGGAGACGAGGTAGCCGAGGACCGCCACCGCGATGAGCCCTCCCCGGACGAAGGGGGAGAGCGGGTGGACCCGGCGGAAGCCCTCGTCGTCGGAGACCTGGGAGGACGTCACAGCCCGGCTCGCTGCGCCTCGCCGCGGGCGGCCAGGCGGGTGCGCAGGTCCTCGGCGACCTCCGTGGGCAGGCCGGGGATGACGCCGCTGCTGGCCGGCGAGGCGGTGTTGACGGTGATCTGGGCCAGGCCCTGCCAGCGCAGCAACGGCCCGGACTCGAGGTCGACGTACTGGATCCGGCCGTACGGCACGGTGACGAGGGAGCGCCACACCCGCCCCCGTCGGATCGCCAGCTCCTCGGGCAGCTCCGCCCAGGTGATCGCAGGGACCTGGCGCACGATGACCCACTGGGCCCACAGCCAGGCCACGACGAGCACCCCGGCACCGATCCACACCCACGGGGTCACGAGTGCCGCGGTCACGCACACCGCCACGAGCACGGGGCCGAGGATCGCGGCGAGCGCGGCGCTGCGCGCGGTGATGAGCCGGCGGCTCACGCCGTGCCACCTGGCCCCGGCGGGCCCCCACAGGGGCAGCGCGGCGGGGCTGGTCTCGGGTCGCTTCGCGGGCTCGGCCACGAGGCCATCCAATCAGGTGCGCCTCCTAGGCTGGGGCCATGGTGACGCGCTCGAGGAGGCCCCCGTGGGACGGATGACGGCCCGCCGCCGGGTGCTGCGCCGCAGCCCGCAGCCCAGCCGGCGCGTGGAGACCCTCGCGGTCGAGGAGCCGCTCGAGATCCGCGTCGCCGCGCTGCCGCCGGCCGGCATCCCCGCCGGGAGCGCGCCTGCGGGGATGCGCCCCGCGTCGACGACGGTGACGACGACCATGCGCCTGCCGGGGGACGACTTCGACCTCGCTCTGGGTCACCTCATCGCGCAGGGGCTCATCGGTGAGCGTGACGACGTCGCGACGATGATGCACTGCACGGACACCGGCGCGGACGGCTCACCGACCTTCAACGTCGTCGAGGTGACGCTCGCGGCCGGCGTCCGGCTGCGGCGCCCGGTGACCGAGCGCACCGAGGTGGCCACGAGCGCGTGCGGGGTGTGCGGCTCGACGGTCGTCGAGGACCTCGTCGCCGGTCTGCCCCACGCGCTGGCCGAGGACCCGGCGCGGGTCCCGCTCGCCCGTCTCCACGAGGGGATGGCGGCGATGCGCGCACGCCAGCGGGTCTTCGACGACACCGGCGGCGTGCACGCCGCCGCCCTCCTCGCACCCGATGGACGTCTCCTCGCGGTCCGCGAGGACGTGGGCCGGCACAACGCGGTGGACAAGATCATCGGGTGGGCGGCGCGCGAAGGGCGCCTCCCCCTTCGCGGGCACGTCCTGCTGGCCTCCTCCCGGGCGGGCTTCGAGATCGCCCAGAAGGCGGCGGTGGCCGGGGTCCCCGTCCTCGCCTGCGTCTCGGCGGCGACCACCCTCGCGGTGGAGGTGGCCGAGGAGGCGGGGGTGACCCTCGCCGCCTTCGTGCGTGGTGAGCGCGCCACCGTGCTCAGCCACCCCGACCGGATCACAGACTGACCCCCGTTTGTGACCTCGCCCACGTCGCTGGGATGATGGTGGGTGTCCGCCCGACACCTTGGGGCGGACTGCTGACGAAAGGACGACGACGTGCCCGGAAGCGCGGATCACCTGAGCGACGGCCCCATCCTCAACGGCATCCCGACACATCTGCCGGACATCGATGTCGAGGAGACCCATGAGTGGCTGGATTCCCTCGACGGCCTCATCGACGCCTCGGGGCGTGAGCGAGCCAGGTACGTGATGCTGCGGCTGCTGGAGCGCGCACGGGCCAAGAGCGTCGGCGTCCCCTCGCTGACGACGACCGACTACATCAACACCATCGCCCCGGACAAGGAGCCCTGGTACCCCGGCGACGAGGAGGTCGAGCGTCGTTACCGGGCCTGGATCCGGTGGAACGCCGCCGTCCAGGTCCACCGCGCCCAGCGGCCCGACATCAGCGTCGGCGGGCACATCTCCACCTACGCCTCGGCGGCGACGCTGTACGAGGTCGGCTTCAACCACTTCTGGCGGGGCAAGGACGCCGAGGACCGCGGCGACCAGGTCTTCTTCCAGGGCCACGCCTCCCCCGGCATGTACGCCCGCGCCTTCCTCGAGGGCCGGCTCACCGAGGCGCAGATGGACGGGTTCCGTCAGGAGGCCGCGACCCTGGCCGGGCAGTCCGAGACGGGCATGCCCTCCTACCCGCACCCGCGGCTCATGCCGGACTTCTGGGAGTTCCCGACGGTCTCCATGGGCCTGGGCCCGATGAACGCGATCTACCAGGCGCAGTTCAACAAGTACCTGCACAACCGGGGCATCAAGGACACCTCGGACCAGCACGTGTGGGCCTTCCTCGGCGACGGGGAGATGGACGAGGCGGAGAGCCGCGGTCTGCTGCACATGGCCGCCTTCGAGGAGCTGGACAACCTCACCTTCGTCATCAACTGCAACCTGCAGCGGCTCGACGGGCCCGTGCGCGGCAACGGCAAGATCATCCAGGAGCTGGAGGCCTTCTTCCGGGGCGCCGGGTGGAACGTCATCAAGGTGGTCTGGGGACGCGGCTGGGACCCGCTGCTCCAGGCCGACCGGGACGGGGCACTGGTCAACCTCATGAACCAGACGCCGGACGGGGACTACCAGACCTTCCGGGCCAACGACGGCGCGTACGTGCGCGAGCACTTCTTCGACCGTGACCCGCGTACCCGCAAGCTCGTGGCCGACTGGTCCGACGCCGACGTGTGGTGGAAGCTCAAGCGCGGTGGACACGACTACCACAAGGTCTACGCCGCCTACCGCGCCGCGGTGGAGCACGCCGGCCAGCCGACGGTCATCCTCGCGAAGACGATCAAGGGCTACGGCCTGGGCTCGCACTTCGCCGGGCGCAACGCGACCCACCAGATGAAGAAGCTGACCCTCGAGGACC
>CAYSGN010000060.1:0-1972 GCA_964430615.1 uncultured Janibacter sp.
CGAGGCCGGCCCCTGGCCGAGGCCGGCCGTCGACATTACTCTGGGGTAATGACTTCGGAGACCATCGCCGACCCCGAGCTGGACCCGAGCGCCACCTACGCGGTGGCGCCGAGCCGTTCCCGCCGCCTGGCCACGCGCGTCGTCGCCTCGCCGCGGGCCGAGAGCTTCACCCGGACCTCGCCGATGACCGGTGGCCCGATCGCGACGCTGCCGCGCTCGGACGCCGACGACGTCGCCCGCGCGGTCGCCACCGCACGAGCCGCGCAGCCGCGGTGGGCGGCGACCTCCGTCGAGGAGCGCGCCCGGATCCTGCTGCGCTTCCACGACCTCGTCCTCGCCCACCAGGCCGAGCTGCTCGACCTCGTCCAGATCGAGGCCGGCAAGACCCGGGCGCAGGCCTTCGAGGAGGTGGCCGACACGGCGATGTGCGCGCGCTACTACGCCCGCACGAGCGCCCGGCACCTGCGCCCCCGCACGGTCCGCGGGGCCTACCCGGTGCTCACCCGGACGACCGTGCTGCACCACCCGATCGGTGTGGTCGGCATCGTCTCGCCGTGGAACTACCCGCTGAGCCTCTCCGTCACCGACGGGCTGCCGGCCCTCATGGCCGGCAACGCCGTCGTGCTGCGGCCCGACGAGCAGGGCTCGGTCACGGCCCTGACCGCCATCGACCTCCTCCACCGCGCCGGGCTGCCGGAGGGCGTGCTCCAGGTCGTCCTCGGCCGGGGCTCCGAGGCCGGCCAGGCGGTCGTCGACACCGCCGACTACGTCGCCTACACCGGCTCGACCCCGACCGGGCGTGGCGTCGCGCGCTCGGCGGCCGAGCGGCTCGTGCCCTTCAGCATGGAGCTCGGCGGCAAGAACTCGGTGTACGTCGCCGACGACGTCGACGTCGAGAAGGCGGTGGACGGCGTCGTGCGCGCCTGCTTCTCCAGCGCCGGGCAGCTGTGCATCTCCACCGAGCGGCTCATCGTCCACGAGGGGGTCGCCGAGCGCTTCGTGCCCCGCTTCGTCGACGCGGTCCGTGAGCTGCGCCTCGGCACCGCCCTCGAGTACGGCTACGACATGGGCTCGCTCGTCGGCGAGGGGCAGCTGGAGACCGTCCGTGGCCACCTCGAGGACGCGGTGGCGAAGGGGGCCACCGTCCTCGCCGGCGGCCGGCACCGCCCCGAGCTGGGGCCGTACGTCTTCGAGCCCACCGTGCTCGAGGGGGTCACCCCCGAGATGCGGGTGCGTGACGAGGAGACCTTCGGTCCGCTCGTCTCGGTCTACCGCGTGCCCGACGACGAGGCGGCGATCGCCCTGGCCAACGACACCCAGTACGGGCTCAACTCCTCGATCTGGACCGGGGACGTCGCCCGCGGTCGCCGGGTGGCCGCCCGGATCCGGACGGGGACGGTGAACATCAACGAGGGCTACGCCGCGGCCTGGGCGTCGATGGGCGCCCCGATGGGCGGGATGAAGGACTCCGGGATGGGCCGGCGCCACGGCAGCGAGGGCATCCTGCGCTACACCGAGGCCCAGACCGTCGCCGCCCAGCACATCCTGCCGATCGCGGCCTCGCACGGGCTGAGCGACAAGGCCTACGCCTCGGTCCTCTCGACCGCGCTGCGCGCCATGAAGGTGGTGGGGATGAAGTGAGCGAGCCGACCCCCGCGCAGACCCCCGTCGACACCGACGTCCTCGTCATCGGCTCCGGCTTCGGCGGCTCCGTCGCCGCCCTGCGCCTCTCCGAGAAGGGCTACCGGGTCATGGTCCTCGAGGCCGGCCGTCGCTTCGCGGACGAGGACTTCGCCGAGACCAGCTGGGACCTGAAGAACTTCCTGTGGGCCCCGAAGGCCGGCTGCTACGGCGTGCAGCGCATCCACCTGCTCAAGGACGTGCTCATCCTCGCCGGCGCGGGCGTCGGTGGGGGCTCGCTCAACTACGCCAACACCCTCTACGTCCCGCCGGAGGTCTTCTTCCGGGACCG
>CAYSGN010000060.1:2072-15915 GCA_964430615.1 uncultured Janibacter sp.
TCCACGCACATCGAGAACGTGCGCTACGGCCAGGGCTCGGACGCCATGGGTCTGCTGACGACCCTGCTCGCGCCGCCGAGGACCGGCCGGATGCCTCGCTTCCTCAAGGTGCTCGCCCGCCTCCCCTTCGAGCTGGAGGCGCTGCGCATCTGGTTCCCGCCGGGGGTGCACTTCGCGGACCGGACCGTCATCGGCCTCGTCATGCAGAGCCTGGACAACTCGCTGACGACCTTCCTCACCGATGGCCCCACCGGTCGCCGGATGACCTCGAAGCAGGGGCACGGCGAGCAGAACCCCACCTACATCGAGGTCGGCCACGAGGGCATCAAGGTGCTCGCCCGGCGGCTCTCCGAGAAGCTGCGGATCCCCTTCATCGCCGGTGGGACCTGGCCCGAGGCCTTCGACATCTCGATGACCGCGCACTTCCTCGGGGGCGCCCCGATCGGTGACTCCCCGGCCTCCGGGGTCATCGACCCCTACCACCGTCTGTGGGGTCACCCCGGGGTCTCGGTCGTCGACGGTGCCGCGGTCTCGGCGAACCTCGGGGTCAACCCCTCGCTGACGATCACCGCCCAGGCGGAGCGGGCCTTCTCGCTGTGGCCGAACGCCGGCGAGGCGGACCCTCGCCCCGCGCAGGGGGAGGCCTACGAGCGCCTGGACCCGGTCGAGCCGCGGGTGCACGCGGTGCGCTCCTTCACCCACCCGAGCGCGCTCGTCGACCTCGGTCTGCCGGCGCTGCCCGAGCGGGTCGGCTAGACGGGGGCCGGGGCCTCCCGGCGCGCACGGTCGCGCCGGGACGCCTCGACCCGGGTGGGGCCGGATGTCCACCCAGGCGCAGCACGTAGCCTGAGCGGGTGCTCAGGACCGCCCTTCGACCGCGCTGGCTGGGGCTGCTCGTCGTGGCCCTGCTCGTGGCCGCGCTCGGCCTCGTCGCCGCGCGCTGGCAGTGGTCGGTCGCCCACGACCAGGCCCGCGCCGACATGGTCAAGGAGATCCAGGACCGGCCGGTGCGCCCGCTCACCGAGGTCATGCAGCCGCACGACCCCTTCCCCAGCGAGGGCTCGGGGCAGCGCGTGCGGGCGACGGGTCACTACGAGCAGGACCAGCGCCTCGTCATCGGGCGGGTCTACGAGGGCGAGCCGGTCACCTGGGTCGTCGACCGCTTCGTCGTCGAGGAGACCGGGACGAACCTGCCGGTCGTGCGCGGCTGGGTCCCGAAGGGGGAGACCGCAGCGGAGCCGCCGTCGGGCACCATCGAGCTCGTCGGCTCGTTGGCCCCACCGGAGGCCCCCGACGAGGGCGTCGGCCTGCCCGAGGGGCAGATGACCTCCGTCGACGTCTCGAAGCTCGTCAACGAGTGGCCCGGCCGGATGTACACCGGCTTCGCCTTCGCGATGAGCGAGGACGGGAAGACCGCGGCACGCGGGCTGGAGCGGATCCCGCCACCGCTGCCGGACACCTCGCTGAAGTTCCGCAACGCGATGTACGCGGTCCAGTGGCTGATGTTCTCGGCGTTCGCGCTGTGGATGTGGCAGAAGATGGTGCGCCAGGCGGCGCACCGGGACGAAGACGAGGCGGCGCGGGCCGCCGAGGAGAAGGAGAGCGTGCCGTGAGCACCGAGCAGCAGACGAGCAGCAGCGTCGACCCGAAGGCGGTCGCCGGCGCGCTGGGGTTCTTCCGGGTGAGCGCGATCGTCGCCGGTCTGGCGATGTTCGTCCTCATCCTCGAGATGGTCCTCAAGTACGGGATGGGCAACGAGGCGTTGTCGTGGTGGTCGCCGGTGCACGGGCTGATCTTCATGGTCTTCGCCGTCGCGACCGCCAACCTCGGTTTCAAGGTCGGCTGGTCGATGGGCCGGATGATCCTCACGCTGCTGCTCGCGTGCATCCCCTTCGTCGCGTTCGTCGAGGAGCGGCGCGTCGTGCGCGAGGTGGGCCCGCTCACCCGCTGAGGCGACCCGCCCTTCGTCCGGGGCACCGATTAGCCTGGGGCGCGTGAGCGCATCCCTCCAGACCGCACCGGTCCTCGTCGTCGACTACGGCGCCCAGTACGCCCAGCTCATCGCCCGTCGCGTGCGCGAGGCGAAGATCTACAGCGAGGTCGTCCCGCACGACCTGCCCGCCGAGGAGATCCTCGCCCGCCGGCCCGCGGCGATCATCCTCTCCGGCGGGCCGAGCTCGGTCTACGCTGAGGACGCCCCGGAGCTCGACCCGGCACTCCTCGAGGCGGGCGTGCCGGTCTTCGGCATGTGCTACGGCTTCCAGTCGATGGTGCGGGCCCTCGGCGGCACCGTCGAGCGCACCGGCCTGCGCGAGTACGGCTCCACCCACGCGGAGATCAGCGACCGCGAGTCCACCCTCTTCAACGGGCAGCCGGCCGAGCAGTCGGTGTGGATGAGCCACGGGGACTCCGTGAGCGAGGCACCTGAGGGCATGCGGGTCACCGCGACGACCACCGGCGCGCCGGTCGCGGCCTTCGAGGACGACGAGCGCCGCCTCTACGGCGTGCAGTGGCACCCCGAGGTCATGCACTCGACCTTCGGGCAGCCGGTGCTGGAGAACTTCCTGCTCCGCGGCGCGGGGCTGACACCCGACTGGACCCCGGACAACGTCATCGAGGACCAGGTCGCGCTCATCCGCGAGACCGTCGGCGAGGACCGCGTCCTGTGCGCGCTCTCCGGTGGGGTGGACTCCTCGGTCGCGGCGGCCCTCGTCCAGCGCGCCGTCGGCGACCAGCTGACCTGCGTCTTCGTCGACCACGGGCTGCTGCGCGAGGGGGAGGCCGAGCAGGTCGAGCGCGAGTTCGTCGACGCGACGGGCGTCAACCTCGTCGTCGTCGACGCCAAGGAGCGCTTCCTCGGCGCGCTCGCGGGCGTCAGCGACCCGGAGGAGAAGCGCAAGATCATCGGACGCGAGTTCATCCGCGTCTTCGAGCAGGCGGCCCGTGACGTCGTGGGCGAAGGGGAGGAGCGCGGCCACCCTGTCAAGTGGCTCGTCCAGGGCACCCTCTACCCCGACGTCGTCGAGTCCGGCGGCGGCAGCGGCGCGGCGAACATCAAGTCCCACCACAACGTCGGCGGCCTCCCGGACGACCTCCAGTTCAAGCTCGTCGAGCCGCTGCGGGCCCTCTTCAAGGACGAGGTGCGCCAGGTCGGCCGCGAGCTCGGGGTGCCCGACCCGATCGTCGACCGCCAGCCCTTCCCCGGCCCCGGCCTGGGCATCCGCGTCATCGGCGAGGTGACCGAGGACAACCTCGCGATCCTGCGGCGCGCCGACGCCATCGCCCGCGAGGAGCTGACCGCCGCCGGCCTGGACAAGGACATCTGGCAGTGCCCGGTCGTGCTGCTGGCCGACGTGCGCTCCGTCGGGGTGCAGGGCGACGGGCGCACCTACGGCCACCCGGTCGTGCTGCGGCCGGTCTCCTCGGAGGACGCGATGACCGCGGACTGGACCCGGGTGCCCTACGACGTGCTGGCCCAGATCTCGACCCGGATCACCAACGAGGTCGAGGAGGTCAACCGGGTGGTCCTCGACGTGACGAGCAAGCCTCCGGGCACCATCGAGTGGGAGTGATCAGCTCAGCGCGACCAGCATCGCGCCGAGGCCGCAGACGACGGCGAGCATGAGCGCGAGGACGCAGGCGAAGTAGACGGCGACCACGCGGCCGCCCTTGCGCTGCTGCGGCACGTGGCCGATCGAGCCGGTCGTGAACTGGTGCCACGGCACGGCGTAGAAGACCGGCACGGCCTGTCCCGGGGCGATGTCCACCTCGAGCGTGGCCTCCCCGTAGCGCAGCATCCACCAGGTGTGCACGTCGACGCGGTGCCGGCCGGGCACGAGGGGGTAGTGGTTCGGCCCGAACGTGGCCGGCACCCGGTACCCGTCGACGAGGACGGTCGGTGTCGTGATGCCGGAGACGAGGCGGTTGCCCTGGATGGTCAGCAGGAGGGCGCCGTGGTGCGCGGTGGGGCCCGGGGGCCCGGGGACTGGCGTGGTCACGGAGGTGACCGTACCGCCCGATACGCTGGCCCCGTGCCAAGCAGCGCAGCGACCAGGATCGGCGAGCAGCTCCTGCGCAGGGTCCTCGTCGGGCCACCGCTGCGCGCCTACCTGCGGCTGCGGGTCGAGGGCCGCGAGCACCTGCCCGCGACCGGTCCGCTCATCATCGCGAGCAACCACCGCAGCTTCGTCGACTCGATGGTCATCCCGCTCGCCGCGGGTCGCAAGGTCGGCTTCCTCGGCAAGGCCGAGTACGTGGAGGGCGACGGGCTGATCGGCTGGGCGAAGCGGCTGTGGTTCGCCGAGTTCGGCGGGATGATCCCCGTCGACCGGGACGACGCCCGCGCGGCCGCCCGCTCCCTGGAGCTTGCCGAGGAGCACGTGCGCGCCGGTGGGGCCTTCGGCATCTACCCGGAGGGGACCCGCTCCCGTGACGGGATGCTGCACCGCGGCCGGACCGGCGTCGGCCGGCTCGTCGCCGCCACCGGCGCCCCCGTGGTGCCGTGCGCGGTCCTCGGGACCGAGCGGGTCCAGCCCGTCGGGGCCAAGGGGTGGCGCCCGCACCGGGTCACGGTGCGCTTCGGCCCGCCGGTGGACGTCGCCCCCCTTCGCGAGCAGCACGTCAAGGCACGGCTCTACCGCGCCGTCACCGACGCCGTCATGGACGAGATCGCCGCGCGCACCGATCAGGAGCGCAGCACGGAGTACGGACCGGGCACCCTGCCGACGCGGTTAGGGTGACCCCGTGCTGAGAACGACCATCGCCGCCCTGGCCGGCAAGGCCGCCCGACGTGCCGCCCGACTGCGCGGCGGCGGCGCCGGGGGGTCGGCGCTCCCCGGGCTCGTCGCGGAGAGGATCGACCCCGGCTTCCTCGCGCACGCGCTGCGGGAGATCCCCGACGGGATCGTCGTCGTCTCCGGGACCAACGGCAAGACGACGACGACCAAGATGCTCGTGGCCCTCATGCGGGCCCACGGCAAGCGCGTCTTCACCAACTCCACCGGCTCCAACTTCACCCGCGGCGTCATCTCCGCGATGCTCCCCGAGATCCCGCTGCGCGCGGGCGGGCGCCTCGACGCCGACATCGCGGTGCTCGAGCTCGACGAGGCGCACGCGCTGCACTTCGCCCGGGCGGTCGCGCCGACGCACGCGCTGCTGCTCAACGTCGCCCGTGACCAGCTGGACCGCTTCGCGGAGATCGACCACACCGCCGGGCTGCTCACGACGCTCGCGTCGATGACGACGGGCGGGGTCGTGCTCAACCGCGACGACCCCTACGTCAACCGGATCGCGCCCACCCTCGCGCCCGGCGTCGAGGTCGGCTGGTTCGGGCTCGGGGCGTCGATCGCCCACCGGCTCGGCGAGCTCTCCGAGCACGACGCGCGCGCCCAGGAGGAGTGGAGCCCCCCGGCTCCCGGCGCCACCGACGGGCTGCTGGACCCGCTCGACGAGCAGCAGCTGACCGTCCGCCTCGGCGAGGAGGTCGTCGGCCCGGTCACCCTGCGCCAGCGGGGGCTCGCCGCGATGATCAACGCGACGGCCGCCACGACGACCGCCCGGATGCTCCTCGGCGACTCCTTCTCCACCGACGCCGTCGAGCAGGCGCTGCGCACGGTGGCGCCCCCCTTCGGCCGGGGCGAGGTCATCGACGTCGACGGCACCCCGCTGGAGCTGGTGCTCGTGAAGAACCCCGCCGGCTTCACCGTCGCGCTCGGCACCTACGCGTCGACGCCCGCGGCGACGATGATCGCCATCAACGACGACTATGCCGACGGGCGGGACGTCTCCTGGCTCTACGACGTCAGCTTCGAGTCCCTCCGGGAGCGGGGCGTGGCGCTCACGACGGGTGTCCGCGGGTGGGACATGGCGCTGCGCCTGGACTACGACGACGTCCCCGTCGGTGGCACGGAGGTCGACCTGTCCGCCGCGCTCGAGCGCTTCCTCGCCGAGCACCACGGGCAGCCGAAGCGGATCTTCACCAGCTACACGGCGATGCTCGCGCTGCGCCGCCTCCTCGGCGAGCGCTACGACCTGCCGGAGATGGGCACCGACGCCCCCGAGACGAAGGGGGCGGACGCGTGAGCGACTCCCGTGACGTGACCATCCTCGGTGAGCCCGACGGCTCCGGCCGGCCGGCGACCCCCGGCCGGGAGGGCAAGGGCGAGATCCACCTGGTCCACCTGTACCCCCGAGAGATGAGCATCTACGGTGACCTCGGCAACACCCGCTGCCTCGCCGCGCGCATCCGCCGCCACGGCTACGTCCCGGTCGTCCACCAGCACCACCCCGGACAGGACCTGCCCGAGCAGGTGCACCTGCTCGTCGGCGGCGGTGGGCAGGACTCCGGGCAGGTCACCGTCGAGGAGGACCTCGAGCGGCATGCCGACCGGATCCGCTCCCTCGCCGCGGACGGGGCCGCGATGCTCATGATCTGCGGGATGTACCAGCTCTTCGGGCAGACCTTCACCACCGTCGGCGGCCGGCAACTGCCGGGGCTCGGCATCCTCGACGTGACGACCCAGGGCAACGAGCAGCGGATGATCGGCCCGGTCGTGCTCTCCACGGACTTCGGTGACGTCGTCGGGTACGAGAACCACTCCGGCGCGACGACCCCGGGGGCCGGCCAGGCTCCCTTCGGCCGGGTCCGGCACGGGCAGGGCAACAACGGCAGCGACGGCACCGAGGGGGCGGTGAGCGGGCACGTCGTCGGCTCCTACCTGCACGGGCCGATCCTGCCGGCCAACCCCGCGCTCGCCGACGCGCTCATCGGCTGGGCGGCCGAGGTGGCGACGGGGCGGGACTTCGAGCCGGAGCCGCTCGACGACGAGGTGGCCCGCCAGGCCCGCACCCGGCAGATCGCCCGGCTGCTCGGCTGACTCAGGGGGTCCCGGCCTCCTCGATCTGGGCGACCTCGTCGGCGCTGGCCCGGGGCATCACGCTCCACGCGAGCCAGCCGATGGCGCCCAGGGGCACCTCCATGAGGTGGCTGAAGATCGAGAAGAGGACCACCCCGGCCATCGCGTGGGTCGGGTCCGCACCCCAGGCCACGAGGGCCGCCGCCGCGCCGGCCTCGGTGACGCCGATCCCCCCAGGGGTGACCCCGACGGCGGTGAGCAGCCGACCGATGGCGTAGGCGGCGAAGAGCTGCCCGAAGGGGAGGTGCACGCCCGTCGAGGCGGTGCAGACGAGGAAGAGGACGTAGTACAGCCCGAAGAAGCCGACCATGCCGAGGGACATCGAGAGCCACCCCGTGCGGATGGTCTCGGCGGTCCGGCCGCGCAGGTCGAGCAGCGCGCGCTCGACCCGGTCGGTGTGCCCCCGCCGGAAGCGACGGATCACCCGGTCGATCGCCCGCCCGGCGGTGCGGGCGCCCCGGTCGCTGGCGATGGCGAGGACGGAGACGAGGACGATGGCCGTCCCGGAGAGGACGGCCGCCCACGCCGCCTCGCGCATCGCGGCCGGGAGGTCGCTGGCCCCCCAGAAGAGCCCGACGACGGCGATGACGGGCAGCGCGATGCGTGCCAGGACGTTCCACACCCCGGTCACCACGGCCATCGTCGTGACGCTGGCGGTGGTGAAGCCCCAGGACCGGGCGATCGAGTACGTCGCTGCCAGCCCCACGGCCCCGCCGCCGGGCAGGAGGTTGGAGACCGCGGACCCGCAGACGTTGAGGATGAGCGCACGGGTGTGACCCAGGCCGGGCATCGCGCCGGTCATGACGAAGGTGTAGCAGTACAGGCCGGCGAGGACGAGACCCAGGCAGCCGAGCGAGGTCCACCAGGAGACCATGGCGAGCGCGTCGAAGACCTCCGACCACGTCGTCTTCGCCAGCAGCGGCAGCCCCCAGACGAGCATGGCCGTGGCGAGCCCGAGGCCGACGACGACCTGGAGGACGCGCAGCGGGGTGACGGGCGACGTCGTGCCGGCGGGTCCCGTCACGACGCCGCCTCGAAGAGGTCCGTACGCACCCGGCCCCCGGCGGTGGCGCCGGGCTCGACGAACCACTCCCGACCGAAGACGACGTCGTAGAGCGGTCGGGGGATGCGCAGCAGCCAGGCGAGCGTGCGGTCCCCGCCGGAGGCCTGGCTCGCGTGCGCCCGCATCGCGGCCCGCTTCGCGGTGGCGTGCCGAGCGACCCGGACCCGGTGGGTGATGCCGGACCGCGGGCTGTAGGCGCGGTCGAAGGAGGCCCGGTCGAACTCGGGCGGGAAGCGGTGGACCCGCGCGACGAGGTCGATCGCGCCGCAGATGAGCTCGCGGGGGACGGTCGCCCAGAGGAGGCGCACCGCGAGACCATGCTCGCGGACCAGCACGGCAGCGCGCTCGCCGACATCGTGCACGCGCACGTGGTCGCGGTGGCCGTAGCCACCGGCGGGGTCGTAGGTGGTCAGGACGTCGGCGCCCTCCTCGATCAGGACGGCGGCGAGCGCCTCCGCGGCCTCCTCGAGCGGGACCCGCACGAACCGGCGTCCGCCCGGCGGGTCGGGGAGGACCTCGGGCCCGGACCCGCTGTCGGCGTACCCCAGCTGCACGGTGCGGGCGACCCCGAGCGCGCGGGCGCTGGCCGCCAGCTCCCGGCCGCGGGTGGCGGCGAGGGCGTCCCCCGTCGTGCCGTGACGGGACTCGTCGGTCAGGCCGAGGGACCCGTCGGTCGCGACGACGAGGACGACCCGGTGTCCTTCTGCGGCAGCGCGGGCCATGGTCCCGGCGGTGAGCAGCGCTTCGTCGTCGGGATGGGCGTGGAAGACCACGAGGGTCTGCAGGCTGCGGTCCACGGCGCACAGGATGGCACACGGTCCTCATGGCACCCTGGGTGCCGTGAAGGTGGCCCTCCTCTCCGACTGCTACCCGCCGCGCACGGGTGGGATCGAGTCCCAGGTGAGTGATCTCGCTCGGCACCTGCGGGAGGCGGGGGACGAGGTGGAGGTCTTCACCGCGACCCCCGGGGCGAAGGGGGAGCACGGCGGCGTCGTCGAGATGGTCGAGGGCATCCCGGTGCACCGCATGGCCCTTCGCCTCGCGGGCGGGGTCCCGGTCAACCCGCTGGCCGTCCGCGAGGTGGCCCGGAGGCTGGAGGGCTTCGACGTCGCTCACGTGCACCTGGGGGTCGTCTCGCCCTTCGCGTGGGACATGGCCGGGGTGGCCACGCGCGCGGGGATGCCGACCGTCCTCACCTGGCACTGCCTGCTGCACCGCACCGCCCCGGCCCACCGCGCCGCGGTGCGCACCTGGTCCCGGCGCGGCGCGGTGCTCTCGGCGGTCTCCCGGCTCGCGGCGCAGGGGCTCGACGGCGACGTCGCGGTGCTGCCGAACGGGATCGACCCCGACCGGTGGCGACCGGGACCGTCGCGCCCGTCGGCTCGCCCCGTGCGGATCGTCACCGCCACCCGCCTCGCTCCTCGCAAACGGGCCGGGGCGCTGCCGGGCATCGCCGCAGAGGCTCGCCGACGGCTGGGAGAGGGGGCCTTCACGGTGGACGTCTTCGGGGAGGGGCCGCTGCGTCCGCTGCTGCGCTCGCGCATCGCCTCGCGCGGCCTGGAGGGCGTGCTGCGCCTGCGGGGTCGGGTCGGGCGCGAGGAGCTCGCCCGGGAGCACGCGGCCGCCGAC
Organism: uncultured Janibacter sp.; assembly: GCA_964430615.1. GTDB lineage: Bacteria > Actinomycetota > Actinomycetes > Actinomycetales > Dermatophilaceae > Janibacter. Next base: position 11,679 of record CAYSGN010000060.1, read on the forward strand.
GGGTACCTCTCGCCGACCCGGTTGGAGGCCTTCGGGATCGCCGCTCTCGAGGCCCGCACCGCCGGCCTGCCGGTCATCGCGCGCGCCGACTCGGGGGTCGCCGACGTCGTCACGGACGGGGTCTCGGGGCTGCTGGCCGAGGACGACGCCGGGCTGACCGACGCCCTCGTCCGCCTCGTCGCCGACACCACGCTGCGCCGCCGCCTCGCCGAGCACAATGCGGGCACCGCGCCCGTCCAGGCCTGGGGCCGGGTCGTCGAGCAGGTGCACGACCTCTACCGGAGGGCCGGCGCGTGAGCCAGGTCGTCATCACCGACACCGTGCACCGCTGGCCCCTCCCGCACGGCCTGGACCCGCTGGAGGTGCTGGCCGGGCACGGGCTCACCGGCGAGCCCGTGCGGGCGGTGCGCGACGACCACGGTGTCATCGAGGTGGAGTACGCGGTACGGCCGGCGGAGCGGGTCCTCGTCCCCGCGCCGGAGCCCGCGGTCAGGAGGGTGCAGCGGGTCGCGGCCTACGCGGTCGTCGTCGACGAGGGACGGATGCTGCTCTCGCGCCTGTCGGACCGCGTGCCCGGTGCCGGAGGACTGTGGACACTGCCGGGAGGCGGCATCGAGCCGGGGGAGGAGCCGGTCGCCGCGGCGGTCCGTGAGGTCTGGGAGGAGACCGGTCAGCAGGTGCTCGTCGACGACCTGGTCCAGGTGCAGACCGCGCACCGGGTCGGGCCGCTGGAGGACTTCCACGCGGTCCGGCTCGTGTACCTGGCGCGCTGCCCGCACCCGACGGAGGCGCGGGTCGTGGAGGTCGACGGCTCGACCGGTGCGTCCGCGTGGGTGCCGCAGCCCGAGGTGCTCGGACTGCCGCAGACCGGGATGCTCGCTCCGGCAGTGCAATTCGTGGCGAGGTGAGCGGGCGACGTAGGCTGCGGGCCCATGGAGACCCTGCGCCTCGTGCTCTACATCGCCCACATGATCGCGCTCATCGGCATCGTCGTCGGCCCGTTCATCCCGGGCCGGGGACACCTGGTGCAGGCGTGGTCCGCCCGGCTCCAGCTGCTCATCGGCCTCGGACTCGTCGGCGTCGCGGAGGCCCAGCAGTGGACCCTCGACTACGCATGGGTGTCCGTGAAGCTGCTCGTGGCCCTCGCCGTCGTCGCCTGCGCGGAGATCGGCAACGCCCGCAGCAAGCGTGGGGAGAACGGCAAGCCGCTCGCCCTCGCCGCCGCCGGGCTGGCCGTGGTCAACGTGCTCGTCGCCTTCCTCTGGTGATCACACGTCGCCGGTGAGCACTGCGACGGCAGGTCGCCCACCGGCAAGCAGCCACGGCCCGTGGACCCGTCAGGCCGACCGCATCACCCGCGGGGCCCGGGGGCGAGCTGCAGTCCGTCTGCTCGGTCAGGGGACGAGCAGCAGCTTCCCGGCGGTGTCGCGCGACTCCAGCCGCCGGTAGGCCTCGCCGGCCTGGTCGAGCGGGTAGCTCGTGTCGACGGTGATGTCCAGGCGGCCCGCGGCGATGTCGCCGAAGACCTCGCGCCCGCGACGCAGCAGCTCCTCCCGCTCCTCGACGTAGTGGGCCAGGTGCGGCCGGGTCGCGAAGACCGAGCCGGCCCTGTTGAGCCGCTGGAGGTCGACCGGCGGGACCTGGCCCGACGCGCCACCGAAGAGCACGACCATCCCGCGGGGCCGCAGCGAGCCGAGCGAGTGGTCGAAGGTCGCCTTGCCGACCCCGTCGTAGGCGACGTCGACGCCCGCGCTCGCCCCGAGCCGGTCGGCGGCGTCACGCACGGCGGTGGTGAGGTCCTCGACCTGGGTGTAGTCGATGGTCTCGGCGGCGCCGCGGGAGCGGGCGATCTCGAGCTTGGCGGGGGAGCCGGCGGTGGCGATGACGTGCCCGCCCCGCTGGGTGATCATCTGGGTGAGCAGCTGCCCGACGCCCCCGGCCGCCGCGTGCACCAGCGCGACCGTCCCCTCCCTCACGGGGAAGGTGTCGGTGACGAGGAAGTGGGCGGTCATCCCCTGGAGCGTCGCGGCGCACGCGGTCTCCAGGTCGACCTCGTCCGGCACGGGCACGAGCGCGCTCACCGGCACGGTGACGAGCCCGGCGTGGGTCCCCGGGTGGAGCGCCCAGGCGACCCGGTCACCCACGGCCACATCGTCGGCGTCGCCGACCTCTCGGACGATGCCGGCCGCCTCCACCCCGAGGACGAAGGGCGGCTCGGTCGGGTAGACCCCGCTGCGCTGGTAGACGTCGATGAAGTTCACACCGCTCGCGGCGACCTCGACGAGTGCCTCCCCGGGACCCGGCGGGGCGACCTCGCGCTCCTGGACGGCGAGCACGTCCGTGCCTCCGTGGTGGGTGACGACGAGTGCGGGCGTGGTGGTCATGCCGCCCACGATAGGGCTCAGAGCGAGGCGATGACCTCGTCGAGCATGGTCTGGGTGAGCTTGCCGGTGAAGGTGTTCTGCTGGCTGACGTGGTAGCAGCCGACGAGGGCGACCTCCCGTCCCTCGGGGGTCGCCAGCGTGGCGCGGGCGCCGTGGCCGAACTTCGGCTTCGGGCGCGGCACCTGCCAGCCGGCGTGGCGCACCCCGGAGATCGTCGTGTCCCACCCGATCGAGCCGAGGCAGAGGATCGATCGGACGTGGGGCGCGGACAGGGCGAGGTCGGCATCGAGCCACGGGGCGCAGGTGCGCTTCTCCTGCGTGGTGGGCTTGTTCAGCGGCGGTGCGCAGCGCACGGGGGCGATGATCCGCACACCGTCGAGGGTCAGCCCGTCGCCGGCGGCCCACGACTCGGGCTGGTTCGCGTACCCGGCCCGGTGGAGTGCGGCGTAGAGCCAGTCGCCGGAGCGGTCACCGGTGAAGTTGCGCCCGGTGCGGTTGGCCCCGTGGGCGGCGGGAGCCAGGCCCACGACGAGCACGGGCGCATCGACCGGTCCGACGGCGGGGACGGGGCGGCCCCAGTAGGGCTGGTCGGCGTAGGCGGCCCGCTTGGTCATCGCCACCTCCTCCCGCCACTCGACGAGGCGCGGGCACGCGTGGCAGACGGAGATGCGCGCGCCGAGGTCGGTGGCGCCGACGGCTCCCTTCGCCAGCCGCTGCACCTGGGCGGCGCTGCGGGCCACGGGGGTCTCGGGCGTGGCCGGGTCGTCCGGCCAGCCGGTCCCCGGCTGCACCGGGGAGGCGAAGGGGGCACCCGTCACCGGGTGGGGGAGGAGGACGGTCTCGGGCACAGCCTCACGATAGGACGCCGTCGGGTGGGCGGCTTTGGCAGTCTGGCTCCATGGCCATCGACGAGGATCTGGCGGACCGGGTGCGCGAGGCCCTGTCCGACCGCGGCATCGACTGGGAGGAGAAGCGGATGTTCGGCTCGCTGATCTTCATGGTCGGCGGGGCGATCGTCCTGGGGGTACGGGGCGGCGGCGGGCTGCTCGTGCGGGTCGATCCGGACGAGAGCGAGGCGCTGCTGCGCGCAGCGGGACCGTGGTACGCACAGGTCGCGCTGATGGGGGAGAAGGACATGGGCCCGAGCTGGCTCGACGTCTCTCCCGACGCCGTCGAGGACGACGCCGGCCTGGAGCACTGGGTGGCCGCGGCGTTGCGCCGCTGAGCGTCAGGCCCGCTCGGAGTCGCTCCGCGACGGCGTGACGGGGCCGGGCTCGCCGGCGGTGATCCGGACGAGCTCCTCGAAGCTCGTGGGGAAGACCGTCCTGGCGTGCCCCGCCGCGGCCCACACCCGCTCGTACCGACCGAGGTCGGTGTCGACGATGGTCCGCACCGGTGCCGGGTGCCCGAGCGGCGCGACGCCACCGATGACCTGTCCGGTCGCGGCGCGGACGGTCTCCTTGGGGGCACGGGCGATGCGGCCCCCGAGCTGCTGCCCGAGCCACTCGGTGTCCACCCGGTGCGCACCGGAGGTGAGGACGAGCAAGGGTGCGTCGTCGAGGGTGAAGACGAGGGAGTTGGCGATCTGGCCGACCTCGACGCCGAGCGCCGCGGCAGCCAGGGGAGCCGTCGTGACGGCGTCGTCGAGCCAGACGACCTCGGGGGAGAGGCCGTGCTCGGCGAGGGCGGCCACGACCCGCTCCACGGCAGGGTGGGACGAGGTGCTCATGGTCGGACTCTAGGCCCCCGGTCAGGCGTCGTCGTCCGGGTCCGCGGGCGGCTCGTGCCCCTCGGCCTCGTCCCGGTCGGCCCACTCCAGCAGCGGCGTCAGGTCGTGGGCGACCTCGTCGATG
>CAYSGN010000061.1:0-10025 GCA_964430615.1 uncultured Janibacter sp.
GAGTACATCCTCGTTTCCAAACGATGGAGACTCCAACCAACCCAGTGCGGTTCATTCCTCCTTTCGGCCCTGGGTTCGGTGCGAGCGAGCGTCAACGAGTCCAAGCCATGGCACGGCAGCTGTCGCTTGACCGTGAGCGAGACCGAGCATTGGGTGAACGAGTCTTGGCTGGCGCCCTGCGAAGGACGGAAGTGTCGGAGCGCGCCGTCTCGACGTGGCTCGAAAACTGGCGCAAGGAAGGCCTTCGCGGTCTTGTCGACGGACGACGGTCTCGGGGAAGGAAGGGCTTTGAGGCTGTCGACCCCGCCTTGGTCCGGATCGTCGATGAGGAATTCGGCCGGTTCGATGGATCGGTCAGCAAGGTGAATCTCAAGGAGCTTGAGCGTCGGGTGCACGTGCGCCTGAAGCAGGAGGGCCTTACCGACGTGCGCTTGCCCCAACGCTTCACCCAGCAGTACCTCTCCTCGCGGTACGCAGCGCTGGGGTCGACAGCTCGTCAGCACAAGAGCGCGAAGATGCGCCGGCAGCGAGGACATGCCAGCTATCCAGACACTCACCCCGGGCACCTGGCGGTGGATGTCACGAGGGCTGATGGGCTGGTGTGGGACGAGCTTCATGGTCGTCCGTACTCGGTGGAGATCATCACGTTCATCTCGGTGCCCACTCGCGTGATTGCCGCCTGCCGCGTCGTGCCCCGCTCGGCCAACGCGATCGAAGTAGGCATGGCGCTCTATGACGCGATGCGACCGTTCTCGATGGTCGTCGACGGAACCACGATCGATGACTTCCGCTGGTGCGGGATTCCCGCGTCGCTGGACTTCACGCCACATCCGCTCGTGGCCTACCGCCCGCGTCTAAAGACTGACCGATCGATGGAGGGGGAGCACATCAAGCCGGGCCTGACCCCGAAGTCGATCCGAGCGGACAACGGGTCGATCTTCGTCGGCACTCATCTGCGAGCTGTGCTCGCTGACCTGGGCGTGGACCTGCTGACCTCTCGCGTGGGACACCCCACGGACAACGCGCACGTGGAGCGATGGCACGAGACCCTCCAGCGGGCCTACCAGCAGGTGCCCGGCTCGAAGGGCCGCAACGTCCAAGAACGAGGGCGGTTTGTCGGTCACGAGGCCTTCGAACCGCTGCTGACCGCTCGGGAGGTCCAGCAGCACCTACACCGATTCATTGCCTTGGACTACCACCGCAGCCCCCACGACGGGATCCACCTACCCGCCCTGGAGAGCGGCCGGTTCACGCCTCTGGAGCGGTTCGACATGCTCTCCGAGGCAACCGGCCGCATCTTGGTCCCCCAGCACCCTGACTTGATCTACCAGTTCCTGCCCATCCGGTGGCTCACGCCCGGCAATGCGGGAGTGACCTACCGGGGCCTGACCTATGACGGCCCCATCATGGACGAGCTGTATGGACTGGCCCCGCGAACATTCCGGTCACGGGACGACAAGGTGCCCTTCTTTTACGACCCGCACGATCGCAGCCGGTTGTGGCACCGCTCGCGCCACGATGGACGCGTCTACGAGCTGCGGTGGCGACAGGCCCACTTGGTCAACGCTCCCTTGACCGACACCGTCGTCACGCGGGCGCGCCAACTCATCAGGGAGCGAGGTGGCAACAACGCCATCAGCAAGCGCGGCACCATGCTCGAGATCGTCGATGCCCTCACAGAGCTGACCACCCCGCCGAATGCCGATGAATGGCGTGCCCAGCTGGCCAGCGCCCGACTGCGGCACGAACAAGCCCTCTTCGACCACGCCGAAGCCGATGCCGCTAGGGAGGTCGTCCAAGGCCGTACTCGCCCTGCTGCGGAGACACCTGATCCAGGTCCCCAGTCGGGAGCGGTGCTGTCCTTCCCCCAGACCGAAGGACAGAACCAGGCAGGCTTCGACTGGGAAGCTCCCTGGCCTGACTACCGGGGCATGAGCTAGTCGTGGACTCCCACCACTGGCACCGTCAGGCCCGATCAGGATGTCCTGAGGCGCCATCGGCGTGGACTCCAACGCAACTGCAGGCCAGCAGCGTCGGAGACCGAGAGCGCTATGCCGCCGCTGTTCGGCGGTACCTGCGAAGGCAACGGTTGTCATCGCCCAAGCACACCGCCGTCACGCAACTACTGGGCGAGTCCCTCGCCGAAGTCGAGGACGAGCCCGAGGGAGCGCGCACCATCATCGGCCTTAGCGCGCCGTTCGCCGTGGGCAAGAGCAGCCTCATGAAGTCTTGGGCGCAAGAGCACTATCGCAACTGGGTCCCGGACCCGGACACGCCGCACCTCCCCGATTACAAAGACAGCTCGGGGACACGGTTCGACATCGTCCCCATCGTTTACGTCACCCTCACGTCCCGCAGCAAGGCCCGGGGCGTGCACGGGGTGATCCTGACGTTTCTGGGCTGCTCGAGCCGAGGCTCAGTCAGCGAAGTCGCGATGCGCACCACCAACGCCCTGCGCGACCATCGCGTTCGTCTGGTCATCGTCGACGACGCCCACATGCTCCACACCTCGAGCATCACCGGACGAGAGACCCTCGATGCCCTCAAACAGATCAACACCGAGCTTGGTGAACTTGGCGGAACCCTCGTTCTCGTCGGCGCCAACCTCACCGACGGACCCGCCCTGAGCGACCCACAGATCCGCGGACGCCTCTTCCAGCACAGCTTGTCTCCATACACCTTGGCCAGCCCGGATGAGATGGCGCAGTGGCAGCAACTCCTCGGCACCGCCGAAACCCGGCTACGCATCTACCTGACGGATATGGAACCGGACCACCTCCCCACTCAGCTGGCAGGCCAGATCTCGCAGGGTCCTCTACCGGGGTGTGACGCCCGCGATGACGAGGGTGTGCTCGCTTCGGCGGGATCTGCGTCCTCCCAGCACGCAAGGATGCGGTATCAGAGCTCGGGGCGCTTCACTTGCGACGGGAAGGATCCGCTACGGGTGAATCCCCATCTCGCTCGCCGCATCCAGCGTGGCTCGCAGGAACGCGTTCTCGGGCGGTCGCTCGACCGTTGAGCTGCGCCGGACCAGGAGCAGCCTTCGCAGCGGGGGATTGCGGATCTGGAGGACCCGGGCGTGCTCCGGAAGGGGTGTCAGGCCGAGGTCGGCGATGAGCGTGGCGCCGAGACCCGCGGCGGCCATGGACAGTGCCGTGGCCTGACTGTCGATCTCGTGACGCACATGAGGTTCGAAGCCTGCTCGCCGACACGTGGCCAGGAAGGCGCGCCCGAAGTCCGTTCCGGCGCCCGAGGCGATCCATTCCCAGTCGGCGAGCTCGGACAGGTCGATGGGGTCGTCCGACTCGTGCTGGTCATCGGCGACCACGACATACAGGCGTTCGATGGCGGCGACTGTGGATCGCAGTCCCAGTTCCAGGCCGACCGGGGTCTCCGGGTAGTCCAGGACGAACGTCATGTCGAAGTCGCCGTCATGGACTGCTTCCAAGGCGACCTCGGGGCTCACCTCGCGGGTGCTCACGTCGATGCCCGGTTCCTGCTCGCCGAGGATTCGTAGGGTTATCGGCAGGAGCGAGGCGGCAAAGGTGGCCACGACCCCCACTGTCAAGGACGCGGTCAATGAGGTCTGTGCACGCTCCACATCTGCACGGGCCCGTTCCTCAGCGGCCAGCATCTGACCCGCGTGCAGGGCCAGCATCCGTCCGTTGGGCGTCAGACGGAGCCGGCGTCCGACCTGCTCGAACAACGGGATCCCCACGTCGCGTTCCAAGGCCGTCAGTTGTTGGGAGACCGCTGAGGGGGTGTAGTGCAGCGCCTCGGCTGCACGCGTGATCGTGCCTCGGGAGGCGAACTCATGAAGCGCACGCATCCGTCGTAGCGACAGGTTCATGTAGAAGAACTAAAACGTTTCGGTGCAGACACTGTCAATAGACGTGAGTGTCGCCGTGTCGGAGACTGCTACGTGACGGAACCCACCAACCGGATGGGATTTGTCTGTGGACAACGACACCACCAGCCGGGAGGCATTCGGTGATGGCGCGGACGTACGAGCCCCCTGAGGTCATCGGTATGCACGCAGCTGCGGCGCCCAGATGGTTGGACTCGCAGGCTGCGGAAACCCTCCGAGCGTTGGAGGGGCCACCTTTCGACGTGGAGGAGCACGCTGCGCGGTTGAGCAGGGTGCGCGCACGCATGCATGCCGCGGAACTGGACGCACTGATGGTCTTCCGTCCCTCCAGCATCGAGTACCTGTGCGGGTTCCACACCGCTGAGACAGCGGCCCAACCACTGCTGATCACCGAGTCGGAAACCGTCCTGTACGTCCCTGACCTGGAGGTGGGGCGGGCGCTGGCCAGCTCGTGCGTGGACCAGATCCGCTTCTGCGGATACTCCGACGCGTTGACCAGTCTCGAGCGCTTCATCGCACATGCGGCATCCAGCCTCACCTCCGGTGCCCGGGTGGGCGTGGAGATGAGCGCGCCGACACCCCCGAGGGCCGTTGCGCTCTGGACCGCCCAGGATGTCGTCGTCGTGGACTCCGACCACATGGTCGAACGCGAGAGGCTGGTCCTCTCGCCCGCGGAGCTGCGGTGCGTCCAGCGGGCGGCCGAGGTGACGGCGGCCGGGGTGAGCGCTGCCACCACCGCCGCGGCGGCCGCGGGCGCGAACGACGCATCCGTCGGGGCAGCAATTGCAGCTGCGCTTCATCGAGCATCCGACTCGATCTCGGCCTGGGGTCCCGTCGTCGTCACCGGACCGCGCTCGGGCATCCCGCACTCCAGCTGGGAGGGCAGCACGCTGGCCCCAGGGCCGACATTCCTGGAGTTCTCAGGAACCTGTCGCCGGTACCACGCTCCCGTGATGAGGACACTCGTTCGCGGCGACCCCGCGGCCACCGACGCGAGGCTCGCCGACCTCGCCAGAGCCATGGTGGCGGCCGTGCTCGAGACCGCGCGTGCAGGAGTGCCCGCATCACAGGTTGCCGCGGCGGCGGCGAACGCGCTCGGACCACTTCCAGCGGACGTGATGTTCCACGGGATGTTCGGCTACCCGATCGGCTTGGCCCACAAGCCGCACTGGATGGACGGGGCGCCCTTCTTCCTGACCGAGGACAACCACGAGCCGCTCCAGGCCAACATGGTCTTCCACATCCCGGCCTCCTTCCGCGCTTTCGGCCGGCAGGGAGTCGGCCTCAGCCAGACGTTCGTCGTGGAGGAGGAGCAGACCCGTGTACTCACGCACGGACCAGCCGATCTGATCCACCTGGCCACCTGACCAGGCCGGGGCGGCAGTCGTCCCGGCCACGTCCCCCTTCGAACCCTGCGACCACGGCGCACGCCCACCGCGAGACATCACCCACTGCAACGAGGCAGGTGCACACCGAATGGCACACGAGAGGCCCCCTGAGGAAGAGCACGGCCCCAGCGACGGACTCCTCGGGGTCATCGAACGCACGCTGCTCGGGCTCTCGATCATCGTGATGAGCGTCCTCGTCGTGGGAAACGTGATCTCGCGCAACCTCTTCGGCGTCAGCTGGGCCTTCACCGAGGAGATCGGCAGCCTGCTGCTCATCGTCGTCACCTTCGGTGGACTGGGCTATGCCGCCCGGCACCGGCGACACATCGCGATGTCCGCTCTGTACGACCTGCTGGCTGACGGGGGCCGGGAGAAACTCGGTTGGGTCGTCTCGGCGGTCTCGGCCGCCACCATGCTGGTCATGGCCTACCTCGGTGCCCGATACGCCATCCAGATATACGCCAGTGGCGATACCTCGAATGTGCTGGGCATCCCGATGTTCCTGCCGTTGAGCGTCATCCCGGTCGGCTTTCTGCTCGCCGCGGTGCGGTTCGTCACCGACCTGTGGCCACTACCGGGTCATGGGACGTCCTCCGGAGCGGACGTCGAGACGTCCTGGGAGGACTGACCGATGGAATGGGTCATACTCGCCATCACCCTGGCCATGCTGCTGCTCGGCTTCCCGATGATGGTCGTGATGCTGGTCGCCGCGCTGGCCCTGTGGATGACCTACCTGCCAACCACCGAGCCCAGCATCGTCGTCCAGCAGCTCGTCAGCAGTGTGGAGCCCTACGTGCTCATGGCGATCCCGCTGTTCATCTTCGCCGCCGACATCATGTCCGCCGGCCGCACCTCGAAGTACCTGCTCGACCTGGTCCAGAAGACCATCGGACGCATGCGTGGCGGCACCGGCATAGCCACGGCAGCAGCCGCGACCGGTTTCGGTGCCGTCTCGGGCTCCTCACAGGCGACCGTCGCCGCGATCGGTCCACCGATGCGCACCGAAGCGCTGCGGGTCGGGTACAGCGACTCGCACATTCTCGCGCTGCTGGTCAACGCGAGTTCTCTCGCGCTGTTGATCCCGCCGAGCACCGTGATGATCTACTACGGGACCCTGACCAGCACATCGGTGGGCAACCTCTTCCTGGCCGGGATCATCCCCGGGGTATTGATCTTCGTCCTCTTCGCGGGGTACGAGCACGTCGTGGCACGGGTGAGGGGGATACCGACCTCGGACAAGTCGACGGCCCGGGAGAAGTTGGCGGCACTTCGCCGGGCGGCGCTCACCCTAGGCCTGCCGGTCCTCATCCTGGGCAGCATCTACATCGGCATCGCCACCCCGACGGAGGCCGCCGCCCTGTCGGTGGTCTACGCCGCCATCGTGGAGTTGGGGGTGTACCGCTCCATCCGGGTTCGTGACCTGGCAGAGATGGCCGCATCCACGGCGACCATCACCAGCGTGATCTTCATCCTGCTGGCTGCGGGAGGGGCCATCTCGTGGGTCATCTCCTACGCGCAGATCCCTCAGGCCCTGGCCGGTGTCGTCCTGGCCGGCGACCCCTCGCAGGTGGTCGTGCTGCTGATCATGTCCGCCTTCTTCATCGTCGCGTGCATGTTCGTCGACGCCCTCGTGGCCATCGCGATCCTCACCCCGATCTTCTTCCCCATCGCCCTCGAGGTGGGGGCGGACCCCGTGTACGTCGGCATCATCATCACCCTGCAGGCAGCCATCGGCGTGGTCACCCCACCCTTCGGGGTCAACATCTTCACCGCCAGCGCCATCTTCAGGGTTCCGTACCTGACCGTGGCCAAGGGCGTCGCGCCCTACATCGCGATCCTGCTGGCAGCGAACGTGCTGATCATCCTCGTGCCCGACATCGTCCTCGCCTACGAGTACGTGCTCCCCTCCCCGTGACGTTCAGGAGATCACGATGCAGAAGCACCTGACGGTTCCCGCGTCCCTCGCGATCATCCTGGGCGTCCTCGGGGGTTGTGCCGGTGACGCCCAGGACGCGGCCGAGAGCGAGCCGGTCACGCTCAGGCTGGTCCACGAGGAGGGGGCGGGCGACGTGCAGGGGCAGTACGCAGAGAGGTTCGAGAAGCTGGTCGAGAGCCGCACCGACCACCGAGTTGACGTGGTGACCTATTCGGCGGGGCAGCTCGGCACGAACGATGACTCCTTGAAGATGGTGGAGGACAACGCCGTCCAGGCGGCGATCTCGACACCGAGCATCACTGCCCCCGTCGTCAAGGAGAACCAGGCGCTGTCCATCCCGTTCGTCTTCTCCGACGACATGCAGGTCAATCGCAAGGTCCTCGACTCCAGCAAGGCGCTCAACGAGGACCTTGCCGGGATCTACTCCGACCGGGGTGTGGAGGTCCTCGACTACTGGACCGAGGGCTTCATGGCGTGGACGTCGAACCGACCGATAGCAGAGCCCGAAGGGATGAAGGGGCTGCGGATTCGCACCATGACGTCACCGATGCTCCTGACCACCTATGAGGCGTTGGGCGCGAGCCCGATGCCGATGGACGCCGGTGAGATCTACACGGCTCTGCAGACGAACATGATCGATGCCACCGTGAATCCGCTGTTCTTCATCTACAGCGGCAACACCCACGAGGTACAGGACTACCTCACCCTCGGCAGACACCACATCTACGTGACCTCCACGATCATCAACGCCGACTTCCTGCACGGGCTGTCCGCTCGGGATCAGAAGGTCATCGAGTCCACAGTGGATGATCTTGATGACTGGGTCTTCGACGTGCAGGAGCAGATGAACGAGGACGCCCTCACGAAGATGAAGGCCTCGGACATCTCCGTGGTCGAGCTCACCGACTCCCAGCGCGAGGTGTACCGCAAGATGTCGATGAAGGCGCGGGAGGAGTATCTGCACTCCGCCGACCCACGTGGCGCCGACATCCTGCGCACCCTGGTCCGCGAGATCAAGCAGGCCGAAGGGGGTCGAGGTTGACTCTGGCAGCGGGCCCGGACCACGTGGCCGTCGTGGGTGCAGGAATGGCCGGCTTGGCGACCGCATGGTTCCTCCAGGAGCGAGGAGTGCGCACGACGGTGCTGGACCGTGCCGGAGTGGCCGCTGGTGCGTCGTGGGGGAACGCCGGCATGCTCAACCCGACACTGACGGTTCCACTGGCAGAGCCGGGAACGTTACGGGCCGGCCTGCAGGGGGTGCTGGACCCGTCGTCGTCGATCACGGTCCCTCCGCAGGCCGACATGCGGCTCTGGCGGTTCCTGCTGCAGTTCGCCCGACACTCCCGCAGGAGCCGGTGGCGGCGGTCCATGCAGATCTTCAACGAACTCAACCGACGCAGCCTGGACGCCTACGCCCATCTCACCGAGTCCGGGGTCACGGCACCCGTCAAGCACCGCCCGTTGATCTCCGCGGCCACCTCACCCGCTGGTCTGGCTCCGCTGGTCCGCGAGATCGAGGAGGTCGTCGCAGTCGGCGGCAGCGCCCGGTACGAACAGATCGGGTCCGATGAGCTCCACGCCATGGAGCCCGCCCTCAGCGACCGCGTCGAGGCCGGACTGCTGCTGCACGACCAGGGCTACATCGACCCGCCCGACTACATCGCCGCCCTCGCTGACGCTGTCCGTGCCCGGGGCGCCCGCATCGTCGAGGACTTCGACGTCTCCCGGGTCCGCGACGTGGGCGAGGCTGGCGTCGTGCTGCCCTCTCCCGCGGGGCACGAGTTGCACGCCGACGCCGCAGTGATCGCCACCGGAGCGTGGCTCAACAGGCTGGCGCGGCCATACGGAGTGCGGCAGGTCGTCCAGGCCGGCCGGGGATACAGCTTCACCGTGCGCCCCGACCCCATGCCGCGACACCCGGTCCACCTCCCGGCCCAGCACCTGGCGTGCAACCCCCTGCACGATCGCTTCCGCATCACCGGAACGATGGAGCTGCGCGATCCCGACTCGCCCGCCGAGCCGCGCCGAATCGAAGCGATGGTCGCGGCCGCCCGGCCCATGTTCACCACCGTGGACTGGGAAGCCAGGCGCGAGGAGTGGGTCGGGTCACGACCGTGTACCCCGGACGGGCTGCCACTCGTCGGTCCGACCACATCCCCTCGGGTGCACATCACCGGAGGGCACGGGATGTGGGGGATGGTCCTGGGCCCGGTCACGGGGCGGCTCTCGGCGGACCTCATCACCGGAGCGCCCGTCCCGGCGTGGGCTTCGGCGCTGAACCCGCTGCGCTGACATGCGCCGGCGGGGTGAGGTCGGCCCACGTGGCAAGCCAGTGTCCCGAGCGCACCGATCATCCTCGTCCGCAAGATCGGGGAGACTGACCGCCGTACCCGAACGAGTGACGGAGGTTGGAGCGTGAGCGGTTTCTCCGCGTCGGCCGTGCTCGCGGTGGCCGGCGGACTGGTCGTGATCGTCTTGCGGCTTCGCGCCGTACCTGGGCTGGTCCTACCGCCGTCGGGGCCGTTTCGGTCCCGGGCACGCACTGCTCGTGGCTGGTACGGCGGTGTACGCGCTGGCGCTGTGGACGTACACGATCCTCCCGCTACCGGACCCGGCCATGGTGTGCGCGGACCCGGCCGCCGCGCAGCTGCGCCCTTTCCAGTTCCTCGCCGACCTGGCCCGTGAGCGTCGCACCGGCGGCAGCGGCACCACGGTCGTGCTGCAGGTCGCCTTCAACGTGCTGCTCTTCGTGCCGCTCGGCATGGTGCTGCGCCACCTCTTCCGTCGCGGCGTGGTCAGCACCGTGCTCATCGGGCTCGGTGTCTCGGGTCTG
>CAYSGN010000061.1:10125-15392 GCA_964430615.1 uncultured Janibacter sp.
GGTGGGGCGCTGCTGTGGCTGCCGACCGGGTCGTTGCTGCTGTCGACCGGCGCGATGACCAGGACGGAGGTCGCCGACGCTGACCTCCTCCGCGGCGGACTGCGACTCGCTGTCGCCGTCGCCCTGCTCGTCGTGGTGCCCCTGGCCGGCCGTGGCGCGACCATCGGCCAGCAGCTGGTCATGCTCCGCCCGCAGGGCGAAGCCGGCGAACCCCCTTCGCCCGCGCAGCGTCTGGTGCGCTCGGTGACCGGTGCCGGCGGCTACGTGCTGCTCGGCGTGCTCGGCTCCGTCACCGGGTCCTCGCTCCTCGACGGGGCCGCGGTGGCGCTCGGCGTCGCCAGTCTCGTCGTCGCAACGCTGGGTGACCACCGTGGGCTCTCCGGCATCGTGGCGCGCATCAGGGTCGTCGACTCCCGGGTCCCCCGGGCCGCACTCACCGACGCCGAGCGCTGGGCGGCCATGCCCGAGGTGCGTCGGCTCGGGTTCGCCGTGGCCGCCGGCGCCGCGGTGCTCCACCTGCTCGTCGTGGCGCTGCTGGACGTCATGCAGACCAGCGTCCTGGCTGCGGGTGCCGTGCTCGTCGTGCTCCTCGTGGGGGCTGTCGCCCAGGTCGCCTTCCTCGTGCTCAACGGTCTCGCGATGACGCGCCGCGAGGGTCGCACCCTCGGCAACATGCTGACGCTGCTGCTCGGGCTCGCCGTCGTCACCCTGACGGTGCTGACCGTGGCGGCGATCATCCTCGGCCCACCGAGCGTCGCCGTCCTCGTCGGCGCCGTGTGGGTGCTCCTGGCCTACTTCGGGCTGCTCTTCTGGTCCTTCGTCCTCTTCGGACTGCTCTACGCCCGACGTGACCCCGCGCCCGGCGCCGATGCCGTCATCGTGCTCGGCTCGGGCATCTTCGGCACCCGGGTCCCACCGCTCCTGGCCGCCCGGCTCGCACGAGGACGTGAGGTGCTCGAGGACGAGCTCGCCCGGGGCGGCGACGCCGTCCTCGTCTGCTCCGGTGGGCAGGGACCCGGGGAGGACGTGCCCGAGGCGGTCGCCATGGCCGACCACCTGCTGGCGGCCGGTACCCGCCCCACGGTGCTGCGCCGCGAGACCGCCTCGACCACCACCGACGAGAACGTGCTGCTGAGCCTGCGGCTGCTGCGTGCGGAGGGCCGGGGCGAGCGGGTCGTGGTCGCCACCAACGACTACCACGCCTTCCGCGCGGCGATCATCACCCGCGAGCAGGGCCTCGTGGCCCAGGTCGTCGGAGCACCCACGGCTCGCTACTTCCTGCCCAGCGCGATCCTGCGCGAGTTCATCGGCGTCCTGGTGCGCCACCCGTGGCCCCACCTCGCCGTGGTCACGCTCATCGCCGCTCTGGCCGCCCTCCTCGCACTCGGCGCCCGCTGACGGTCCCGGCGCGCCAGTCACCCGATCGCGCGGCAGCCACCGGGTCACCGGGGGTGACTACTCCACGGGGCGGCGAGGGGTAGCCGCAGGCGGGGTCGTCCACGTGCTCGGGTCGACGACGGCGAAACGCCGGCCCGTCACCTCGCCCGGCGTGATGCGGACGAACCGGTCCTTCCTGCCGCCCTGCCAGGGGAAGAGCGGCAGGTCGACGGTGTCCATCAGGTCGTTGACCTCGGTGATGGTGCGCGCCCGCCCCTTGAGCACCACGCTCCACGCCCGGCCGGACTCCGGGTCGTGGCCATCGGCCTCGAGAGCGACGGCGGTGTCGGACAGGGCGCCAGCGACCTTGCTCCCTTCGCCCGTCCGGAAGACGGCGGTACCGCGATCGACCGCGTAGTTGATGGGGAAGATGTCCGGATGGTCCCCGACGATCACGGCCAGCCGACCGACCGTCGTCGTGCGCAGCAATGCCCAGCACGTGTCAGCAGAGAGCTGCTCGGTCTCGTCCGTCGCACCCATGGGTACCGCCCCCTCGATCAGATGCCTCGAGCGTATCCAACGGTGGGCACGGGCAACAGGGGTTCGTCGGGTGGTCGCCCTGGTCAGGCGAGGGTGAGGAAGAGCTTCTCCATCGCGGCCCGATCGTCCTCGTCGACCCCCTCCGGCGAGGAGAGGCACTCCTGCAGGCCCGAGGAGACGATGGCGAAGCCGGCCCGGTCGAGCGCCCGGCTGGCCGCCGCGAGCTGGGTCACGACGTCCTTGCAGTCGCGCTCCTCCTCGATGAGGCGGATGACACCGCCGATCTGCCCCTGCGCGCGACGCAGTCGGTTGATGACGGGACCCATGTCGTCCATGTCCAGGGTGACCATGTGCCTTCTCCTTCGTCGTCAGGGCACTTCGCCCATTCTCGGTCACGGTCCCTGTCGGGTGCGGCACCGTATTGACAGTATACCCCAGGGGGTATTAGTTTGATGGTCATGGAACCCACGATCATCACCATCGAGACCCCGTCCCTGGGCGATCGTTCCTACCTCGCCCACGACGGCGAGGTCGCCCTCGTCATCGACCCGCAGCGCGACATCGACCGGGTGCTCGCGGCGGCAGGCGAAGCTGGCGTGCGGATCACCGACGTCTTCGAGACCCATCTGCACAACGACTACCTCACCGGTGGGCTCGCCCTGGCCCGGCACCTGGATGCCCGGTACCACGTGAACGGCGAGGACGAGGTCTCCTTCGAGCGCCAGCCGATCCGCGACGGCGACGTCGTCGAGGTCTCCCCGAGGATGCGCGTGCGGGCCATCGCGACCCCGGGGCACACGTTCACCCACCTGTCCTACGCGCTCGAGTCGCTCACCGACTCCGGCGCCACCGCCACGGCGGTCTTCACCGGCGGCTCGCTGCTCTTCGGGGCGACCGGACGACCGGACCTGCTCGGCGAGGAGCACACGAGCGACCTCGTGCACCACCAGTTCTCCTCGATCCACCGGCTCGCCGACGAGCTGCCCGAGGCCGCCGAGGTGATGCCGACCCACGGTTTCGGGTCCTTCTGCTCGGCCGGATCGACCGGTGGCTCCACCGCGTCGACGATCGGGCAGGAGAAGCGCATCAACCCCGCCCTCACCCAGACCGAGGAGCAGTGGGTCGCGGACACCCTCGCCGGGCTGGACGCCTACCCCGCCTACTACGTGCACATGCAGCCGGCCAATGCAGCGGGGCCCGGACGGCCGGACCTGAGCCCGCCGGAGCGTGCCGACAAGCAGACCCTGGCCGGGCGCATCGCCGCCGGCGAGTGGGTCGTCGACCTGCGCACCCGCACCGCCTTCGCCGCCGGGCACGTCACCGGCACCCTGAACTTCGGCCTCGACGGCCAGTTCTCCACCTATCTGGGGTGGCTCATCCCGTGGGACGCCGCGGTCACCCTCCTCGGTGAGAGTGCCGAGCAGGTCGATCAGGCCCAGCGGGAGATGGCGCGCATCGGCCTGGACCGGATCGCCGGGGCCGCCACGGGTGGTCCCCGCGACTGGACGGACACGCAGCCGGCGACCCTCGAGACCGCGACCTTCGCCGACCTGTCCCAGGTGCGCCACCACCGCCCGGTGCACGTCCTCGACGTACGCCTCTCGGGGGAGTACGGGGCAAGCCACGTCGAGGGCGCCCAGAACGTCCCTCTCGGCGGGCTGCTGGAGCGCCTCGACGAGATCCCACGGCGCGAGTTGTGGGTCCACTGCGGCAGCGGTTACCGAGCCTCGATCGCCGCTTCCGTCCTCGCATCGCGCGACCACGCGGTCGTCCTCGTCGACGACGCCTTCGACAACGCTGCTGCTGCCGGCCTGCCCATGGTCACCGCAGCCTGACCCCCTTCGTCCACACCGAGGAGATCCCGTGTGCCGTCAGACCACCTGCCGCCGGTGCGGCAGGACCACCTGGGCCGGATGCGGCCAGCACGTCGACGAGGTCATGAGGGGGGTGCCGAGCAGCGAGCGCTGCCCCGGCCACGCCACCCCGACGAAGGGGAGCACAGCCGTCCGCAACCCGCTCGCCCGCCTCTTCGGTCGCGGCTGACTCGCCGGGGCCCCGCTCCCGACGGCCCCGCCAGGAACCTTGCGTGCCCCCTGCTGTCCTCCCAGTCGGCCTGAACGTCGGCACTGCTCTGACCACCGGGCCGGTCACGTTGCGAGGCGCCGCCTCGCGGTCATGACGGCGAGCGGCACGAGGAAGACGATCGCCACGACGTTGAGCGTCGTGAAGCTCGAGACGGCCAGCAGCGGACCCGCGGCGAAGGCGGCCGTCGCGCCGAGGAGGTTGGCCAGCGCGTCGACCCCGCCCTGGGAGGAGGCACGGGTCTCGTCGGACACCACGGCGGAGAAGAGGGCGGACCCGCCGACGTTGACGAAGGACCACCCGAGACCGAGCAGGATCAGCGAGGCGACGATCCACGTCATGTCGTCCGGTACGAGGGCCCCGGCGAGCAGCGAGGCGAGGAAGACGCCGATGCCGGCGGCGATCGTCAGCCGGTGACCGCACCGGTCGGCGATGATGCCGACGACCGGCGAGAAGCCGTACATGCCGACGATGTGCAGGCTGATGGTGATGCCGACGATCGTCACCGACCCGCCCTGGTGGACGATGTGCACCGGCGTCATGGTCATGACCGAGACCATGATGATCTGCGCCGTCAGCACGGCGACGAGGGCGTAACGGGCCGGGCGGTTGGTGCGCAGCTCGGCGATGATCTGCTCGAACCGACCGGGACGTGCGCCGCCCGTCACCGTCGGTGTCCCCGCGATCCGGCCGAGGGTGATCAGTGGGTCGGGGCGCATGAAGGCAAAGGCGACGGTACCGGCGATCGCGAGGCAGACCGCCGTGATGAGGAAGGCGCCGGCGAAGACGGTCAGCCCCGTGGCCCGGCTGACGACCTCGCCGGGGACACCCAAGTTGGGGCCGAGCACGGAGCCGAGGGTCCCCACCCAGACGAGGAGCGCGAGCGAACGCGCCCGATGCCGGGGCTCGGCGAGGTCGGTGGCGGCGAAGCGGGCCTGGAGGCTGACGGCGCTGCCGACACCGATGAGCAGGAGGCCGATGAAGAGGGGGACCACCAGGCTCCACTGGGCGGCCGGTACCAGCAGTGCCCCACCCACGGCGGCGGTCCACCACCCCGTGGACAGCGCCACCCGTCGTCCCCGGCGGGCCGCCAGGGTTCCCAGCGGGAGGCCCACGAGCGCGGCGCCGAGCGTGCTGGCCGTGCGGGCCAGACCCGCCCACGCCTCGCTGTCGGTGACCGCGCCGGCGACGAGGACACCGATCGAGGGGGCCACGCCGACGCCGACGGTGCCGATGACCTGGGAGATCACGAGCACCGTCATCGTGCG
>CAYSGN010000062.1:0-15194 GCA_964430615.1 uncultured Janibacter sp.
CCGGTCACAACCTGCTGACCATCCTCGAGTCCCGCCTGGACAACGTCGTCTACCGTGCGGGCCTGGCCCGCACCCGCCGGCAGGCCCGTCAGCTGGTCACCCACGGCCACTTCGAGGTCAACGGGCGGCGCACCGACGTGCCCAGCCAGCGCGTGGAGCAGTACGACATCATCACGATCCGCAAGCAGTCGGTCGAGGCCTTCCCCTTCCAGCTGGCCCGTGAGACCTTCGGCGAGCGTCCCGTCCCGGCGTGGCTGCACGTCGTCCCGGGCAGCCTGAAGATCCTCGTGCACCAGCTGCCGACCCGCGAGCAGATCGACATCCCGCTCACCGAGCAGCTGATCGTCGAGCTCTACTCCAAGAACTGAGCCCAGCTCACCCAGGGTGGCCCCCGCGGACCGATGCGGGGGCCACCGCCCGGGTCGCGCCCGGGCACCTTCACGTGGCGTCATATAGCGGTCGCCCGTGGGAAGGAAGAACACCGTGCTCATCGCACAGCGCCCCGTCCTCAGCGAGGAGGTCCTCGCCGACAACCGTTCGCGGTTCGTCATCGAGCCCCTCGAGCCCGGCTTCGGCTACACGATCGGCAACTCGCTGCGTCGCACCCTGCTCTCGAGCATCCCGGGTGCCTCGCTCACCTCGATCCGCATCGACGGTGTCCTCCACGAGTTCTCCACGATCCCCGGGGTCAAGGAGGACGTCACCGAGATCATCCTCAACCTCAAGGGTCTGGTCGTCTCCAGCGAGAACGACGAGCCGGTCGTGATGTACCTGCGCAAGTCCGGCGCCGGTGCCGTCACCGCCGCGGACATCAACCCGCCGGCCGGTGTCGAGGTCCACAACCCCGACCTGCACATCGCGACGCTCAACGACAAGGGCTCCATCGAGATGGAGCTGACCGTCGAGCGCGGCCGTGGCTACGTCTCCGCCCAGCAGAACAAGAGCGGGGACCAGGAGATCGGCCGCATCCCGGTCGACTCGATCTACTCGCCGGTGCTCGCCGTGACCTACAAGGTCGAGGCCACCCGAGTCGAGCAGCGCACCGACTTCGACAAGCTGATCGTGGACGTCGAGACGAAGAACTCCATGGTTCCCCGGGACGCGCTGGCCTCCGCCGGCAAGACCCTGGTCGAGCTCTTCGGTCTGGCCCGCGAGCTGAACATCGAGGCCGAGGGCATCGACATGGGCCCGTCCCCGACGGACGCCGCGATGGCCGCCGACATGGCGCTGCCGATCGAGGACCTGGACCTGACCGTCCGCTCCTACAACTGCCTCAAGCGCGAGGGCATCCACAGCGTGGGTGAGCTCGTCGGGCGCAGCGAGGCGGACCTGCTCGACATCCGCAACTTCGGCGCGAAGTCGATCGACGAGGTCAAGGCCAAGCTGCACGACATGGGCCTGGCCCTCAAGGACAGCCCGCCCGGGTTCGACCCGACCGCCGTCCCCGGCTACGACGACGAGTACGACGAGTCCGGCGACGAGGACGCCTCGTTCGCCGAGGACGAGCAGCTCTGATCCACCGTGACGTGACCTGGCCGCTGACGCGGTGAGGTCAGGACAAACTCCAAGGAGACAACCATGCCCACCCCCACCAAGGGCCCTCGTATCGGAGGCGGTCCGGCCCACGAGCGACTGATCCTCGCGAACCTGGCCACGGCCCTTTTCGAGCACGACCAGATCACCACGACGCAGGCCAAGGCCAAGCGCCTGCGCCCGCTGGCCGAGCGGCTCATCACCTTCGCCAAGCGCGGTGACCTCTCTGCCCGCCGCAAGGTGATGACGGTCGTCAAGGACAAGGGCGTCGTCCACCGCCTCTTCGTCGAGATCGCGCCGGATGTGGCCGACCGTCCCGGTGGCTACACCCGGATCACGAAGATCGCCCCGCGCAAGGGCGACAACGCGCCGATGTGCGTCATCGAGCTCGTCCGCGAGCCGCTGGACGCCAAGCCGAAGCGCGCCGTCGTCGCCGAGGCGGAGGCCGCTGCCAAGCGCTCCGCCAAGGACGAGGAGGCCGCAGCGGCCCCGGCCGAGGAGGCCACGGAGGCGGCACCCGCCGCAGACCTGCCCGAGGGCGGCGCCGCGCCGCTCGAGGACGGTGCCGCTCCGAGCGAGGAGTACACGGTCAAGGGCAACCTCGACTCGAACAAGTACCACGTCCCTGGCTCGCAGTGGTTCGACACCACGGTGGCCGAGGTCTGGTTCAAGACCGCCGAGGACGCCAAGGCGGCCGGCTTCGAGCCGGCCGGTGGCGAGGCCAAGCAGCAGGTCGAGGAGACCGACGAGGCCTGACCTCTCCGCTGCACGCGCAGGGCGCCGCTCCCCACCGTGGGGGCGGCGCCCTGCGCCGTCCCGGGGGAGGGCGCCGCCCCGGCCCGAGGGCGAAGGGGAGGCCCGCGCCGACTATCGTGCGGGGCCATGGACGTGGCGAGCACCCCGGCGGCGGTCCGGCTGCGCCTGGACCTGGCCTACGACGGGACCGACTTCCACGGCTGGGCCCTCCAGCCGGGGCTGCGCACGGTCGAGGGCGAGCTGACCGGTGCGCTGGCGAGGGTCCTCCGCCTGCCCGAGCCACCCTCGGTCACGGTCGCGGGGCGCACGGACGCCGGCGTGCACGCAGCCGGTCAGGTGGTCCACCTCGACCTGCCCGGTGACGTCCTCGCCGGCGTGGCCGGGCGATCGGGGCGCACTCCGAGCGAGGCCCTCGTCGCCCGCCTGCGCGGGGTGCTGCCGCCCGACGTCGTCGTGCACCGGGCCCGCGAGGCCCCGACCGGTTTCGACGCCCGCTTCTCCCCGCTGGAGCGGCGCTACCGCTACCTCATCAGCGACGACCCGGCGGGCTTCGACCCCCTTCGCCGCCGGGAGGTGGTCGCCCTGCGCACCCCGCTGGACACCGACGCCATGACCCGCGCGGGCGCGCACCTGCTCGGGCTGCGCAACTTCGCCGCCTTCTGCAAGAAGCGCGAGGGGGCCACGACGACGCGGACGCTGCTGCGCTACGACTGGCGCCGCACCGACGACGGGCTCGCCGAGGCGACCGTCGTCGCGGACGCCTTCTGCCACTCGATGGTGCGGGCGCTCATCGGTGCCCTCGTCCCCGTCGGGACGGGGCAGCGGGGCGAGGAGTGGCCCGCGGAGGTCCTCGGCGCCAGGGTTCGTGACCCCCGGGTCAAGGTGATGCCCGCGCACGGCCTCTCGCTCGTCGAGGTCGTCTACCCGGGGCCCGAGGAGCTGGCCGGTCGGGCCCGGGCCACCCGCGCCCGACGTGAGGAGTGAGCCTCAGGACTCGCGCAGGGCGTCTCCGGGCGGGAGGGGCCACCACCGCCAGGCGAGCGTCCCGACCACCTGGTCGGCCCTGACGAAGCGGGCCGCGCAGCCCTCCTCCGGGAGCTTGCCGCGGCAGGCCGCGACCGAGTCCGCGCTGTTCGCGCGGTTGTCGCCGAGGACGAGGTAGGAGTCCTCCGGCACGGTGACCTCGGGGAAGCAGCGCAGCGAGGCGGCATGCCCGTCGACCGGCCGGTCGCAGGCGGTGCCCCGCTCGAAGGGGATGGCCTCACCGACGTAGTCCTCGTCCAGCGGCTCGCCGTCCACCCGGATCATCCCGTCGAAGCCGCAGCAGGAGACCGTCTCTCCCGGGAGGCCGATGACCCTCTTGACGGTGTACGAGCGGTGGCTGGGCCCGACGCCGAGGAGGTCGCCGCCGTAGCGGGCCAGGTCCTTGACGGGGTCCGGCTCCTCGAGGGTCTCCTCCTCCCACGTGCGGCCGTGGCCGAAGGCGATGACCGAGCCGCGCTCGAGGTCCTGGGCGTCGACCCCGAGGACGCGCACCATGACCCGGTCACCGGGGAGGAGGGTCGACTCCATCGACCCGCTCGGGATGACGAAGGGCCGGGCGACGACGTGGCAGAGGACCCCGAGGACGACGAGGCCGATGACGAGGCGCAGGAGCACGTCGACGTACAGCGGTCGCTGACCCTGCCCCTGCTCCTCGATCGTGGCCACGGCGCCAGACTACGGCCGCCTGGGGAGCGGGATGAGCCCGACGGCCGCGGTGACCCGACGGGCCCCCGGGGTGCCCGCGCCACGTCGCCGGTAGCGGTCCAGGACCGCGTCCAGCTCCGCCCGCAGCGCCGCCAGCTGGGTCTCGTCGACGAGCACCTCGCGCTCGTCGAGGCCGCACTCCTCCTGCCAGACCGTCGACCAGGAGACCTGCTGGTCGATCCAGGAGTGCAGCCGTCCGGCGTGGTGGTCCGCGTGGTCGTGGGCCAGCCACAGCGCGTCCGCGAGCTCGTCCGCGTCGTCGATGGTGCTCACGGCGACCGTGGTGTCGGGCCCCTCGTCCCCCGCGTCGTCCGCGGCCGCCCACACCCGGCTGCGCCCGTCCCCGAGGCCGGTGTCGGCGATCAACCCCGCATCCTCGAGGACACGGGCGTGGTAGCTCGTCGCCCCCGTGTTGCTCGAGAGGGCGCGGGCCAGCTCGGAGGCGGTGGCGGCGCCGTGCAGGCGGAGGTGGGCCAGGATCCGGGAGCGCAGGGGGTGGGAGAGCAGGCGCCAGGCCTGCGGGGGCGCGGGGGTCGGGGTCTCGGTCACCCCCCGATGATTGCACAGAGATTGTGCAATCATGGTGCGGTCGCTGGCGGGGACCCGCGCCCGATCGCTCAGATCGTTGATATCCCGGGCCTCCGGGCACCCCTCCGGCGATTTCACCTCGGCCTCGACGCCTCCGTAGAATGGAGTGCAGCAGCGCCGTCCACGCCATGTGCACGGCGCCTCCCTTCGCCCGCGAAGGGGGACCCGCACCACGACGAGCAGAGGCATCAACATGCGCACCCACACCACCAAGGGCGGTGAGATCACCCGTCAGTGGCACGTCATCGACGCCACCGACGTCGTGCTCGGTCGCCTCGCCACGCAGGCAGCCACGCTGCTGCGCGGCAAGCACAAGACGAACTTCGCGCCGTACGTCGACACGGGCGACTTCGTCATCATCATCAACGCCGACAAGGTCGCGCTGACCGGCTCCAAGGCCGAGCAGAAGCGCGCCTACCGGCACTCCGGCCACCCGGGTGGACTGAAGTCCTCCTCCTACGCCGAGCTCCTCGAGAAGAGCCCGGAGAAGGCCATCGAGAAGGCCGTCCGCGGCATGCTCCCGCGCACCAGCCTGGGGCGCCAGCAGCTGGGCAAGCTGAAGGTCTACCGCGGTGCCGAGCACCCGCACGGCGCCCAGCAGCCCACCCCCTACACGATCTCGCAGGTCGCGCAGTAAGCGCCGCCGAGAAGGAATTTGAGGAAACACCGTGGCTGACACCGACAACACCGAGGTCCTCGAGGGCGACGAGCCCCAGATGTCCTCCTACACCTCCGAGTCCCAGGGTCCGGTCGGGGAGACCGAGCCCGTGGCCCGCCCCTCCGCCTCCGCCCCGGGCTCCGGCACCGGCCGGCGCAAGCAGGCGGTCGCCCGCGTCCGGATCGTCCCGGGCAGCGGTGAGTGGAAGATCAACGGGCGCCCGCTCGAGGAGTACTTCCCGAACAAGGTCCACCAGCAGATCGTCGCCGAGCCGCTCGTCGCGCTCGAGCTCGACGGCGCCTACGACGTGCTCGTGCGCGTCCACGGCGGTGGCCCCTCCGGCCAGGCCGGTGCCGTGCGCCTCGGCGTCGCCCGTTCGCTGAACGGCGTCGACCCGGAGGCCAACCGCCCGACCCTGAAGAAGGCCGGCTACCTCACCCGTGACGCCCGCGTCCCGGAGCGCAAGAAGGCCGGTCTCAAGAAGGCCCGCAAGGCGCCGCAGTACAGCAAGCGCTGACCGGGCGTCACGAGAGCGAAGGGGGTGCCCGTCGGGCACCCCCTTCGTCGTGCTCACAGCGGGTGCTCGGCCTTCATCTCCTCGACGACCGATCGGGTGACCGCGACGAGGTCGCCGTCGTGCTCCTTGGCGACCGCCAGCTGGCGCTGGTAGCTCGCGCCGCCGGTGATGATCGCCTCGACCCCGCGGAGCTCCTCCTCGCAGCCCAGCCGTCGCGCCGTGGGGGTGAGCCGCTCGAGCAGGTCCATCAGCTCGTCGGTGACGAGGCGCTCGCGGTTCCTCGAGTCGAGGATGATGATCGCGTCCATGCCGTAGCGGGCGGCACGCCACTTGTTCTCCTGCACGTGCCACGGGGGCAGGACCGGGATGGTCCCGCCGTCGGTGAGCCGGTCGTCGAGGTGGACGACGAGGCACTGGGTGAGCGCGGTGAGCGCCGCGACCTCCTGCAGCGTGGGGACCCCGTCGCAGACCCGCACCTCGAGCGTGCCCAGGTGCGGGGAGGGACGCAGGTCCCAGCGGATCTCCTTGATCTCCTCGACGACGCCGGTGACCATCAGGTCGTCCACGTAGCCCTCGTACTCGGGCCAGGTGTCGAACTGGAAGGGCAGCCCCGCCGTCGGCAGCTGCTGGAACATCGGGGCCCGGTTGCTCGCGTAGTCCGTCGGGACGCCCTGCCACCACGGCGAGGACGCCGAGAGCGCCTGGAGGTGCGGCCAGTAGGTGAGCATGCCGTTGAGGAGCGGCAGCACCTTGTCGCAGTGGGTGACGCCGATGTGGGTGTGCACCCCGAAGATGAGCATCTGGCGCCCCCACCACCGGGTGCGGTCGATGAGTGTCGCGTACCGCTCCCCTTCGCTGACCTGCTGGGTCTGCCACGTGGCGAAGGGATGGGTGCCGGCCGAGAAGGTCTCCAGCCCGAGCTCGGCGGTGAGGGCGTGCAGGTGGCGCAGGCTCTCGGTGAGGTCCGCGACGACCTCGGGCACGTCCTGGCAGACACCCGTGACGAGCTCGACCGTGTTGGTCAGCAGCTCCCGATGGACCCGCGCGTCCAGACCGGGCTCGGCGCTGAGTCGCTCCACGACCTCGGGCGCGAAGGGAGCCAGGTCGAGGGTCTGGCCGTCGAGGAGGGCCATCTCCCACTCGACCCCGAGGGTGGGACCGGTCGATGCGTGGAACTCGATCATCACGGAGCCCTCTCGGTGGGGGAATGTCCCGACCCCAGGGTAACCACGGGTATCGTCGGGCGCGTCCTGCCCGCGCGCGAGGGCGGGGGGAACCCCCACGGAAGGTATGAACCACGATGACCCGACTCTTCGGCACCGACGGTGTCCGCGGCCTCGCCAACGACACCAACATGACGGCGGACTCCGCGCTGCGGCTGGCTCAGGCCGCCGCCCGCGTCCTGCCGACACCGGTGACGGACGACGGGGAACGGCCCGTGGCGGTCGTGGGGCGCGACCCCCGGGCCTCGGGGGAGTTCCTCTCCGCGGCCGTGGTGGCCGGTCTGGCCAGCAGCGGTATCGACGTCTTCGACGCCGGTGTGGTGCCGACGCCGGCCGTCGCCTTCCTCACCGCCGACCTGAGCGCCGACTTCGGGGTCATGCTCTCGGCGTCGCACAACGCGATGCCGGACAACGGCATCAAGTTCTTCGCCCGCGGTGGGCACAAGCTCCCCGACACCGTCGAGGACGAGATCGAGGCGGCCATGGCCCAGGAGCCACTGCGGCCCACCGGGGCCGACGTGGGTCGGGTCACCGCCATGGAGGACGGCGGCTCGCGGTACGTGCGTCACCTGCTCGACGCGGTCGAGCAGCGGCTCGACGGGCTCACCGTCGTCATCGACGCCGCCCACGGCGCCGCCAGCGAGGTCTCCCCGGAGGCCTTCCGGCTGGCCGGGGCCACGGTCCACGTCATCGGTGCCCGGCCGGACGGGCTGAACATCAACGACGGGTGCGGGTCCACCCACCCGGAGGACCTCCAGGCGGCCGTCCTCGAGCACGGTGCCGACGTCGGCATCGCCCACGACGGGGACGCCGACCGGTGCCTGGCGGTCGACGCCGCCGGGCAGATCGTCGACGGCGACCAGATCATGGCCGTCCTCGCCACCGCCCTCAAGGAGCGCGGCCGGCTCGTCGACGACGTCCTCGTCGCCACGGTCATGAGCAACCTCGGCCTCATCCGGAGCATGGAGCGTGCCGGTATCACCGTCGTCCAGGCCGGGGTGGGCGACCGCTACGTCCTCGAGGCGATGCGCGGTGGCGGGTACTCGCTCGGCGGCGAGCAGTCCGGCCACGTGATCCTCCAGGAGCACGCGACGACCGGTGACGGTGTCCTCACCGGCCTCATGCTCGTGGGGCGGATGGCCGAGACCGGTCGACCGCTCGCCGAGCTCACCGGCGTGATGACCCGCATGCCGCAGGTGCTCATCAACGTCAAGGACGTCGACAAGAACCGCGTCGACGGCGACGAGGGCGTGCTCGCCGCCGTCGCCCGCGAGGAGGGCGGCCTGGCCAGCGCCGGCCGTGTCCTGCTGCGCAAGTCCGGCACGGAGCCGGTGGTGCGGGTCATGGTCGAGGCGGACAGCCACGAGCGCGCCCAGGCCTCCGCCGAGCGCCTCGCCGGCGTCGTGCGCGAGCGTCTCTCGATCTGAGGGCGGCCGGGCCCGGCCCGGCCACCCCCGTCACACCGCCGGTCGGTCGAAGTAGGAGTGCCGGGTCACGAAGCGGCCCTCGGCGTCGAGCACCATGAAGTCGGCGAACCCGACGCGGGCCTCGCTGCCGTCCTTGAGGGTGCCGACGAAGCGGCCTCGCACGGCCGCCCGGGCGCCGTCGACGACGACCTCGTCCAGCTCGTGCCGGCCGGCGGCGATGACCCGCTCGCCACCGTAGAAGGCGGCCAGCGCGTCCCGTCCCCGCATCGGCTCGTAGCCCGGACGGTGGTAGACGCCGTCATCGGCGAAGCAGTCCAGCACGCCCTCGACGTCGTTCGCGTCGACCCGGTCGTAGTAGCGGCGCACGCGCGCCTCGGTGCTCTCGCTCATGCCGCGACCTTCCTGCCGAGCCGGACGTCGGCGCGGTGCAGCGCCGCGTCGAGCGGGGTGATGCCGTCCTCGTCGGCGTGCCGCAGCAGGTCGACCACCCGCTCGCCGATCCGGTCGATGGCGGCGAGGGTCTCCTCCGTCGACCAGCCGCTGACCTCGCCGTGCACCTGGATGACGCCGCCGGCGTTGGCGACGAAGTCCGGCACGTAGTCGACCCCCGCGGCACGCAGGGCCTCGCCGGCCGCCGGGGTGTCCAGCGTGTCGTTGGCCGCCCCGGCGACGATGCGGGCACGGATGCGCGGGACGTTCTCCTCGGAGATGACGCGGGCGACCGCGCACGGGGCGAAGACCTCCGCGTCGACGAAGGGCGCCTCCTGCGTCGTGACGGCCTGCCCGTCGAGCTCCTGCGCGAGGGCCTCGGCCCGCGCGGTGTCGATGTCGGCGACGATCACCTGCGCCCCGTCGCGGTGGGCGAGCCGGGCGACCTCGGACCCGACGCTGCCGACCCCCTGGACGACGACGCGGGCGCCGGAGACGCCCCCTTCGCCCAGCCGGTGGCGGGCCGCGGCCCGCATCGCCGCGTACACACCGCGAGCGGTGTAGGGGGAGGGGCTGACGTTGTCGCAGAAGGCGCGCGCGCCGCCGTCGTCGCGGATCGTCTGCATGTCGGTGAGCGTCGTCCCCATGTCGACGCCGGGCAGGTATGTCCCGGAGGTGCGGGCGATCATCTCCCCGAAGCGGGTGAAGAGGGCCCGGCGCTCGGGCGTCCCGACGGCTGGTGGCGTGCCGTCGAGCACGAGCACGGACTTCGCGCCGCCGTACGGCAGCTCGGCCAGCGCGTGCTTGAGGGTCATCGCCGCGGCCAGGCGCTGGGCCTCGCGGGCGGCGGCCTCGGTGGAGGGGTAGTCGCGGAAGCGCACCCCTCCGAAGCCGGGTCCGAGGGTGGTGTCGTCGATGGCGATGACGGCCCGCAGGCCGACCCGGTCGTCGCGGCAGAGGATGGTCTGCTCGCACGCCCAGGGCTCGCCGACGACCTCGTGGGAGTCGGTGAGTGTGACGTGGGTCATGCCCTCATGGTGGCACCACGACGCAGGTCCGTGGCACCCGGGTGGTGCCACGGACCTGCGTCCTGAGGGAAGTGGCCGACTCAGAAGTGCTGGGTGATCAGCCCCGTGTCCACGTCGTAGCGGAAGCCGCCGATCTTGGCCCGGTCGGCGATGAGCGGGTGGGTGCGCAGCGCGGCCACGTCCTGGCGCAGCGCGTCGATCTGGTCGGCCACGACGTGGAAGCCCTGCCACGAGGCGTCCTGCCCGGCGGACTCGCCGACGGCCCGACGCAGCTCCTCCTCGCTCATCTTGCCCATGGCGCACCTGGTGTGCGGGATGATCAGGACGCGCTCGACCCGGAGGAGGTGCACGCCGAGGACGATCGCCTCCAGTGCCGCGGCGGTGACCCGGCCACCGGGGTTGCGGAAGATCTTCGCGTCGCCCGGCTTGAGCCCGAGCATCCCGAGCGGGTCGATCCGGCTGTCCATGCAGGTGACGATGGCGACGCCCGCGTGGGCGATGCCGTCGAATCCGGCGAGGTCGAAGTCCTCCGCGAAGCGGGCGTTGGCGGCGACGAGGTCGGTGAAGTCCTCGCTGTGGAGTGCACCTGGCATGAGGGGTTGTCCTTTCGTCGAGAAGGAGGCGTTGCGCCGCCCCCTCCTCGACGATACGACGAAGGGGAGGCCTCCCCGTCGTCGTGTCCGCGGGCGCCGGACGTGGGCGGCACCCGCCCGCTGGGCGCCTTTCGGAGATCGTCAGCGCGTTTCGCACCACTTCTGACCTGAAGGGGTGTAGACATCGGGCTAAGACGTGCGTGACGTGGTTCACGCCGCCGCTTGTTTGGTGACGAAAGGACGAGCGACGTGGACATACGACGACGGCGCCGCATCGCCGGCGTGGCCGCGGCCGCGCTGATCGGGTCCATGGGCCTCGCGGCCTGTGGGAGCAGCGACGGATCGGGCAGCGGCCCGGTGACGCTGCACTGGTACATCAACCCCGACGGTGGCGGCTCGGACCCCGAGGGCGGGGGGCAGGCCCAGCTGGCCAAGGAGTGCACGAAGAAGTCCGGCGGCGAGTACAAGATCCAGATCGAGCAGCTGCCGAACAGCGCCAGCGACCAGCGTCAGCAGCTGCTGCGGCGGCTCGCCTCGAACGACACGGGCGTGGACCTGATGTCCATCGACCCCGTCTTCGTCGCCGAGTTCGCCGAGGCCGGCTTCCTCGCGAAGGTGCCCGCGGACCGCAAGGCGGACTTCACCGAGGGCATGGTCGACCCGATCGTCACGACCGCCAAGTGGAAGGACACCCTCTACGCGGCCCCCTTCTGGGCCAACACCCAGCTGCTCTGGTACCGCAAGTCGGTGGCCAAGGAGGCCGGCCTGGACATGACCAAGCCGGTGACCTGGGACCAGCTCATCGACGCCGCGAAGAAGACCGACAGCGAGATCAGCGTGCAGGCCTCCCGCTACGAGGGCTACATGGTCTGGATCAACGCGCTCATCGAGGGCACGGGTGACCACATCGTCGAGAACCCCGGGGCGGACGGGCCGGACCTGAAGTTCGGGCTGAACTCGCCCGGTGGCAAGAAGGCGGCCGGGATCATCGAGCGGGTCGCCGAGGAGAAGGTCGGCGGGCCCGCCCTGGGTTCGACGGACGAGACCACCTCCTTGGACATGTTCCAGACCGAGCGGTCGGCCTTCATGGTCAACTGGCCCTACGTCTACGCCGCGCTGAGCGGGGCCGAGGTCGAGTGGATGGACGACCTCGCCTGGACCCGGTACCCCCAGACGATCAAGGGGAAGGAGTCGGCGCCTCCGCTCGGTGGCATCGAGCTCGGCGTCAACCAGGCCTCCAAGCACCAGGACCTCTCCTGGGACGCCATCTCCTGCATCACCTCCGAGGAGAGCCAGAAGACCTACATGCTCGGCACCGGCAACCCCGCCGCCGACACGGCGGTCTACGACGACCCGGAGATCAAGAAGGTCTTCCCGATGGCCGCCCTCATCCGGGAGTCCCTCGAGGCCGGCGGTCCGCGACCGCAGACCCAGTACTACGGCGACGTCTCCTCCGGCATCCAGCGGGTCTACAGCCCGCCGGGCGCCGTCGACCCGGACACGACGCCGCGGCGGGCCGAGCGCCTGCTCCAGGACGTGCTGAAGGGAGATGCGTTGCTGTGAGCACCATGACCCGGTCCCCGAAGGCCGAGCCCGAGGCGACACCGAAGATGTCCGAGCGCTCCCGTGCGGAGCAGCGGCTCGGGTGGAAGCTGGCGATGCCCGCCTTCGTCGTCATGGTGCTCGTCACCGGCTACCCGATCCTCCAGGCGGTGTGGAACAGCTTCTTCGTCTACCGCCTCACGGACCCCGAGAACAGGCGCTTCGTCTTCCTCGACAACTACATCGTCTCCTTCTCCGACACCGTCTTCTGGAAGGCGATGTGGGCCACGGTGCTCATCACCGTCATCACCGTGGTCTTCGAGCTGATCTTCGGCTTCATCATCGCCCTGGTGATGCACCGCATCGTCATCCCGCGCAAGACGCTGCGCACGCTGGTGCTCATCCCGTACTCGATCATCACGGTCGTCTCCGGATTCACCTGGCTCTTCGCCTTCCAGACCGGGCCGGGCTTCGTCAACCGGTGGCTGTCCTTCCTCCCGGGCATCGATCCCAGCTACGACTGGTTCGGCGGCTTCTGGTCCTCGATCGTCGTCATCTCCCTCTCGGAGATCTGGAAGACGACACCGTTCATGTCGCTGCTGCTGCTCGCCGGTCTGGCCCAGGTGGACACCTCGATGGAGGAGGCCGCGAAGGTCGACGGCGCCAGCTGGCTGCAGGTGCTCATGAAGGTCGTCCTGCCGAACATGAAGCCGGCGATCATGGTCGCCCTGCTCTTCCGGACCCTGGACGCCTTCCGGATCTTCGACAACATCTTCATCATGACCGGTGGGGCCAACGACACGAGCTCGTTGTCGATGCTCATCTACCGGCAGACCATCGACCGTACGGAGATCGGCCTCGGGTCGGCGCTCTCGGTCATCCTGTTCATCTGCGTGCTCGTCATCGCAGCGATCTTCGTCAAGGGCTTCAAGGTCGACCTGGCCCAGGGGAGGAACTGAAGATGGGTACCAACGGCAAGGGCAGTGGGCTGTGGACCGCACTGGCCGTCCCGATCATGCTCTGGACGGCGCTGCCGCTCCTGTGGATGCTCTCCCTGTCGCTCAAGAGCGCGGACAGCCTCGCGGACCCGGAGCAGAGCATCCTGGGCAACTTCTGGCCCAAGGACCCGACGCTGGAGAACTACGAGCTGATCTTCACCGGCGGGGCCAAGGACCTCTTCCTCCCGGCGCTGCGCAACTCGATCATCGTGTGCGTCATCGCGACGGTCATCTCCGTGGTGCTCGCGATGTTCTGCGCCTACGCGATCGCCCGGCTGGAGTTCAAGGGCAAGCGGCTCATCCTCGTCACCGCGCTCGCGGTGAGCTTCTTCCCGGTCGTCGCCATGGTCACGCCGCTGTTCGAGGTGTGGAGCAAGATCGGGCTCTTCGACACGATCCCCGGTCTGATCATCCCCTACCTCGCGTTGACCCTGCCGCTGTCGATCTGGACCCTGTCCGCCTTCTTCCAGCAGATCCCGTGGGAGATGGAGCAGGCGGCGCAGGTCGACGGCGCGACGAGCTGGCAGGCCTTCCGCAAGGTGATCGTCCCGCTCGCCGCCCCCGGTGTCTTCACCACGGCGATCATCACCTTCTTCGTCGCGTGGAACGACTTCGTCTTCGCGATCTCCCTCACCTCGGAGCGGGCCCGCACGGTGCCCGCGGCGCTGGCCTTCTTCACCGGTGCCAGCCAGTTCGAGCAGCCGACCGGCGCCATCATGGCGGCCGCGGTCGTCGTCACCATCCCCGTCGTCATCCTCGTCCTCTTCTTCCAGCGCCGGATCGTCGCCGGTCTGACCTCGGGCGCCGTCAAGGGCTGACCCGGCCCGCACAACCAGGAGCAAACCATGGCTGAGATCACCCTCAACAACATCGTCAAGAAGTACGGCGACGGCTTCCCGGCGGTCAACGACGTGAGCCTGGACATCAAGGACGGCGAGTTCATGATCTTCGTCGGTCCCTCCGGCTGCGGGAAGTCGACGCTGCTGCGGATGGTCGTCGGCCTCGAGGACATCACGAGCGGCGACCTGCTCATCGACGGTGAGAAGGTCAACGACCTCTCACCGAAGGACCGCAACCTCTCGATGGTCTTCCAGAACTACGCGCTCTACCCGCACCTGAGCGTCTTCGAGAACATCGCCTTCCCCCTTCGCCTGGCCAAGGGCAAGCACAGCGAGGACGAGGTCCGCTCGAAGGTGGAGACGGCCGCGGACATGCTCGAGCTGCGCGAGCACCTGGAGCGCAAGCCGGGCAACCTCTCCGGTGGTCAGCGCCAGCGGGTGGCGATGGGGCGGGCGATCGTGCGGGACGCCGACGCCTTCCTCTTCGACGAGCCGCTGTCGAACCTCGACGCCAAGCTGCGCGGTCAGATGCGCACCGAGATCGCCCGGATGCAGCGCCGCCTCGGCACGACGACGATCTACGTCACCCACGACCAGACCGAGGCGCTGACCCTCGGAGACCGGGTCTCGGTGCTCAAGAAGGGCGTCCTCCAGCAGTGCGCCAGCCCCCGGGAGCTCTACGACCAGCCGGTCAACCTCTTCGTCGCCGGCTTCATCGGCACCCCGCCGATGAACTTCCTGCCCGCCGAGGTCCGCGGTGACGACCTCGTCCTGCCCTTCACGACGGTGCCGGTGCCGCCCGTCGTCAAGGAGCGCGCGCCGGAGAAGGACCTGCTCATCGTCGGCATCCGGCCCGAGCACATCAAGGACGCCGACCTCGGGGACCGCCCGAGGAGCGCGGCGGAGTTCTCCGCCGTCGTGGACGTCACCGAGTGGCTCGGCAACGAGCAGTACGCGTACGTGCCCTTCTCGGTCGAGGGCGACGTCGCGGCCAAGCTCGACGAGCTCGACCGCGAGCTCGACGGCGAGGGCATGCGCACGCAGATGGTCGTCAACCTCGACCCGCGCTCGCGGATCCGCGAAGGGGACGAGGCCCACTTCGTCTTCGACCCGGATGTCATGCACGTCTTCGACCCCGAGAGCGGGGACTGCCTCACCCGGGACGACGAGAAGGCCGCCGAGATCGCCGCGCAGTCCGAGGATGACCGCAAGCGGGCTCTGGAGCGTGCCCGCCGGCGCGAGCAGGAGCACGTCGCCGCCGGCTGACCGGTATCCCCCGCGGGGAAGTCCCAGCCAGGTGCACATCCCCCTAGG
>CAYSGN010000063.1:0-15158 GCA_964430615.1 uncultured Janibacter sp.
GCAGAGGAACTCCCCCTGGGCGGATGCGACCCGCAGGAGGACTTCCCCTGCAGGGGATGCGTGCCCGAGGACGCCCCTCAGAGGATCGAGGTGAGGAAGCGCTGGGTGCGCTCGTGCTGGGGGTTGCTCAGGATGTCGTTCGGCTTGCCCTGCTCGATGATCTGGCCGCCGTCGAACATCATCACCTTGTGCGAGACGTCGCGGGCGAACTGCATCTCGTGGGTGACGATGAGCATCGAGATGTCGGTGTTCTCGGCGACCTCGCGCAGCACACCGAGGACGTCCCCGACGAGCTCGGGGTCGAGCGCCGAGGTGACCTCGTCCAGCAGCAGGATCTCCGGGTCCATGGCCAGGGCACGGGCGATCGCGACGCGCTGCTTCTGCCCGCCGGAGAGCTGGGTCGGGTGCGCCTCGGCCCGGTCACCGAGACCGACCTGCTCCAGCAGCTGCATACCCCGGTCCTTCGCGGACGCCTTGTCCCGACCGAGCACGTGCACCGGGGCCTCCATGAGGTTCTCGATGACCGACATGTTCGGGAAGAGGTTGAAGTGCTGGAAGACCATGCCGATCTTCTTGCGGGTCTGGGCGATCTCCTTGGAGCGCAGCTTGACCCGCTTGCCGTCCCGCTTGGCGTGGGTCAGTGGCTGACCATCGATCCAGATGTAGCCGCCGGTCAGCTCCTCGAGGGTCATGACCAGGCGCAGGATCGTCGTCTTGCCGGACCCGCTCGGGCCGATGAGCGTGACCCGCTCGCCGTGGGCGACGTCGAAGTTCAGCCCGGAGAGCACCGTGGTGTCGCCGAACTTCTTCTCCACGTCCTCGAAGGTGATGACGGGGCGCGCCTCCGACGCCGGGGCGGACGGGCTGGTCTGGGGCTCAGTAGACAAGTGCTTTCTCCAGTTTCCGGACGGCGAAGGCGGTCACGAGGCTCGCCACGAGGAAGATGAGGCCGGCGATGGTGAAGGCCTCGTTGTAGCGGAAGGTGCCGGCGCCGTACTGCTGCGCGGCGGTGACCATCTCGATGACCCCGATCGCGAAGAGGAACGGGGTGTCCTTGAACATCGCGATGGCCCAGTTGCCGAGTGACGGGAGCGTGGCCCGGATGGCCTGCGGCAGCACCACGTCACGCCAGGTCCGCCCGCGCGGCAGGCTCAGCGCCGTGGACGCCTCCCACTGGCCCTTGTCCACCGAGGCGATGCCGGCGATGTAGGACTCGGCCATGTACGTCGAGTAGTGCACGCCGATGACGACGGTCCCGACCCACAGCAGCGGCCAGGAGACCGGAACCATGTAGCTGATGAAGACCAGCTGGACGATGAGCGGCGTCATCCGGATGAAGTCCATGACGAACCGCAGCGGCCGGCCCACCACCGAGGGCAACGCCTGCACGAGCACCGAGAGGAGCAGACCGAGCAGCACGGCGATGAGCGTGCCGACGACGGTGATGAGCAGGGTCGTCTCGACGAAGGTGGACAGCAGGTCCGGCAGGACCTCGGCGGCCGCGTCCCAGCTCCAGAACTGGTCGAAGGTGATGGACGGTTGCATCGAGGGCTGCATCAGATCGTCGCCCCCGTCCCGGAGTGGGCACTACCGGTGGGCATGCCGAGCCGCTTGCGGGCCCGGTTCTCCAGCAGACGCAGCGCCTTGGAGAAGACCCACGCGATGATGAAGTAGATGACCAGCCCGATGGAGAAGGCGAAGATGGTCTCGGTGTCCACACGCAGCTCGTCGATCTGGTACGTCAGGTCCTGCAGCCCGATGAAGAGCGCGACCGCGGTGCCCTTGACGAGCATGACGAGCAGGTTGTTGTACCCCGAGAGCATGAGAGCCCACGCCTGCGGCCAGATGATCCGACGCATCCGTGTGAGCGGTGACATGTTCAGCGCTGTCGCGCCCTCCCACTGGCCCTTGTCCACCGCGTTGATCGAGCCGCGCACGACCTCGGCACCGTAGGCCCCGTAGTTCAGTCCGAGGGCCACGACGCCGGTGAGCACGGCGTCCCAGCTGACCCCGAAAAGGGGCATCACGTAGTAGAACCAGAAGAGCTGGACCACCAGCGAGGTCCCACGGAAGAGCTCCACGACGATCGTGGAGGCCCACCGCAGCGGAGGGATCGGGCTGATGCTCAGCAGCCCGAGGAGCACGGAGACCAGGAACGCCAGGACCGCCCCGCCGATGGTCAGCTGGAGGGTGACGAGGACGCCGTCCGCCAGCTGCGGCAGGGCGTCCCGGAGTGTCTGGAGGTTCTCGCTCACTCGGAGGAGTCGGCGTCGGGCAGCTCACCCTTGCAGAGCTGCTCGGTCGTCAGATCGCCCTTCGGGCGCTCCGCGTCCGTGAAGCCGTACTTGCCGATGGTGTCCAGGAAGGCCTGCTTGTCACCGGTGATCTTGTCGACCTCCTTGTTGTAGGCCTCGCGCAGCTTGTCGTCGCCCTTGCGGAAGACGGTGGCGCCGGCACCGACCTGCTTCTTGCCGTCGACGACGGCGACGAAGGGCTTGGTGACCGAGATCTTCGCGTCCGGGTTGTCCTTGGCGAAGGTGCGCAGCGAGATGGCGGTGAGCGCGAAGGCGTCGGCGCGACCACGCGTGACCGCCTCCATGCCGTCCTGCGGGCTGCCGACCTCCATCTTCTCGATGCCGAGCTTGTCGGCGTAGCCGGACTCGATGGCCCCGCTCATCACCGCGAGCTTGATGTCCTTGTCCGCGACGTCCTGGAGGTCCTGGACGTTGTCCGGGTTGCCCTTCTTCGTCATCAGGGCCGTCGTGTAGAGGATCTCCGGGTGCCCGAAGTCGGCCTGCTTGCACCGGTCGGGGAGGATGGACATGCCTGCGGAGACGACGTCGTAGCGCTTCGCGTTCAGGCCGGGGATCAGCGAGCCCCACTCGGTCTGGACGGCCTCGACCTTGTCGACGCCCAGCTCCTTGAAGACCTTCTTGTGGATCGCGATCGTGGCGCCCTTGAGCTCGCCGTCCTCCTTGAAGGAGTAGGGCTTCTCGCCGGCGATCCCGACCTTGACGACACCGTCCTCCTTGATCTTGGACAGGGTGTCACCACCACCGGATCCACCGGAGTCGCCCCCGGAGTCGCCACACGCCGCCATCGTCAGCGCCAGGGCGCCTGCGGCCACACCGGCCAGCACTCGCGTCTTCCGCATCTTCGCTCCCTCCGTCCCAGGGGAGGATGGCGAGACCCGTTACGGCCCGCGTCGACGTGACGTCCTTCGTCACATCGACGTGAGCACTCGCCCAAGGCCCGGTGCCTTGTGGGTCACCCGCCCCCGTGGTTCCACCAGACTCCAACAGGTAGGGACCCCTCTGACAAGGTTCGGGGGCGACCCCGCCCCCTTCGTTACCCCATCGAAACATGCGCCTCATTCGCCACAGGACACAGCACGTGTCCAGGAGACGTTCAGGTGGCGGGAGCACACTCGATGGGTGAGTACTCATCAGACGACCGACGAGATGGCCCCCTGCCTGCTCGTCGTGGAGGACGAACCGAACATCCGCGAGCTCCTCGCGACGTCGTTGCGGTTCGCGGGCTTCCAGGTCGAGGTGGCCGCGGACGGCGCCACGGCGCTGGACGTCGTCCACCGCCTGGAGCCGGACCTCATCGTCCTCGATGTCATGCTCCCCGACATCGACGGGTTCGAGGTCGCCTCCCAGCTGCGCGCCGCGGAACGCCACCAGCCGATCCTCTTCCTCACCGCCCGCGACTCCCTCGACGACAAGCTCAAGGGGCTGACGGTCGGCGGGGACGACTACGTCACCAAGCCCTTCTCCCTCGAGGAGGTCATCGCCCGGATCCGGGTCATCCTGCGCCGCAGCCTGCACACCCCATCGGCCGAGGCCGTGCTGCGCTTCGCCGACCTCGAGCTCGACGACGACGCCCACGAGGTCCGCCGCGACGGGCGGGTCATCGACGTCTCCCCCACCGAGTTCAAGCTGCTGCGCTATCTCATGCTCAACCCCAACCGCGTGCTGTCCAAGGCCCAGATCCTCGATCACGTGTGGGACTACGACTTCCGGGGCGAGATGGGGATCGTCGAGTCCTACATCAGCTACCTGCGGCGGAAGATCGACACCGACGGGCGCACCCCGCTGATCCACACCAAGCGCGGGTTCGGGTACGTGCTACGGCTGCCCCCGGAGGGGTGAGGAGTGCACCGACTCTCCGAGTCGATCGTCAGGCGTCTGGAGGGGATCCCCCTCACCTGGCGTCTGATCGTCATCCTCCTCAGCCTGCTCCTGGCCGCCCTCACCGCGACCTCGGCGGTCACCGCGTACCTGCTGCACCGCGACCTCATGGCCAACATCGACGACCAGCTGAGCGCGGTGGCCGAGCCGGTGGCGCAGAGCACCCTCGAGGAGGGCTTCACCGCCGAGAACGGCTCGGAGCTGCCGAGCAACTACGCATTCGTCTACATGCCGGTGGGCTCCGACCACGGCTGGACACGTAACCCCACGGGCGAGCCGATGCAGCCGAACCTGCCCCGGCTCATGCCCGACGACCCCCGGGTGCTCAGCGGCCGCCCCTTCACCGTCTCCTCGGCCAACGGCGACATGAAGTGGCGCTTCGTCGCCGGTGCCGTCGACGACGGGTCGGCCACGGTGGCGGTCGGGATGCCGCTGCGCGGCGTGCAGAGCACGGTGCGACGCATGGCCATCGCCGCGACCGGCATGGGCCTGGTCGCCGTGGGCGCCTGCGGGGTCCTCGGGTGGTTCGCGACCCGCCGGGCCTTCCGCCCCCTTCGCCGCATCGAGGACACCGCCTCCGCGATCGCCGCCGGCGACCTCTCCCGCCGTGTCCCGGTCCGGCACAGCCGGGACGAGGTGGCCAGTCTCAGCGACTCGATCAACGTCATGCTCGGGCAGGTCGAGCGCAGCTTCCGCATGCAGGAGACCTCCGAGATCAAGATGCGCCAGTTCGTCGCCGATGCCAGCCACGAGCTGCGCACCCCGCTGGCGACCGTGCGCGGGTACGCCGAGCTGTACCGCCAGGGTGCCGCTGCCGAGCCGGAGCAGGTCACCCAGATCATGGGCCGGATCGAAGGGGAGGCGGCCAGGATGAGCGGCCTCGTCGAGGACCTGCTCATGCTCGCCCGCCTCGACGACGAGCGACCTCCCGAGATCACGACCCTCGACCTCGTGGTCCTCGCCGCGGACGCGGTGCACGACGCCCGGGTGCGTGTGCCCGACCGCAGCATCCACCTGCTCGGGCTGGAGGGGGATCTCTCGCCGGCGCTCGTGCGCGGCGACGACGCCCGGCTGCGTCAGGTGCTCAACAACATCCTGGGCAACGCGCTCATGCACACCTCGGAGGACGTGCCCATCGAGGTCGCCACGGGGGCGGTCGGCGAGCTCGCGGTCGTCGAGGTGCGTGACCACGGACCGGGGGTGGACCCGCGGATCGCCGAGCGCGTCTTCGAGCGCTTCTACCGGGCGGACAAGGCCCGCTCCCGCGCCCGGGGAGGCAGCGGTCTCGGGCTGGCCATCGTCGCGGCCATCGTCGAGCAGCACGACGGAGCGGTCTCGGTGCACCGCACGCCCGGCGGCGGCGCGACCTTCCGGGTCGAGCTGCCCGCGGTGAGCCCCGAACGACCTCGCAGCGTCTGATCTGCGGGCGCACAGGAGGCGCCCAGTCGACCCACAGGCCGATCCGATGTGCGAGGAGCACGGTAGGGGGAGAGCAGAGCAGAAGGAGTCAGCCATGGACCAGACACCAGCAAGCAGCACCCCGCCGGCGGAGCAGCCGACCGGACCCCGGCGGGGCCGCGGCCGGAGGCTGGGCGAGCTGGCCACCGTCGCCGTGCTCTCCGCGGCCCTGGCCTCCGGCGGCACTTGGGGGGTCCTCGCCCTCGACGACGGGGGGCCCGCCACCGCCGCGTCGGCCGGGGCCTCCCCCTCGCCGTCCACGAGCGGGTCCGGCACCTCGGACGCGGTCCCCGCGAGCAGCCCCTCCGGCTCGCCGGACTGGAACGCGGTGGCCGACGCGGTCACGCCGAGCGTCGTGAGCATCACCGTGCGCAGCGGGAGCTCCGGGGCCCAGGGCTCCGGCGTCATCATCGACGACCAGGGTCACGTCCTCACCAACCACCACGTCGTCGCGAGCGCCCGGCAGGGCGGCCGGATCACCGTCTCCCTCTCCGACGGGTCCACCTACCAGGCGGAGGTCGCCGGCAGCGACCCGTCCACCGACCTGGCGGTCGTCACCATCCAGGACCCGCCGAAGGACCTCCAGCCGATCGACATCGGGTCGAGCCAGAAGCTCGAGGTCGGCGACCCGGTCATGGCCGTTGGCAACCCCCTCGGGCTGGCCGGCACCGTGACGACCGGCGTGGTCAGCGCGCTCAACCGTCCGGTGAGCACGAGCACGAGCGAGGGCCGGCAGGACCCGTTCGGGATGGAGCAGGGCTCCCAGACGGTCGTCACCTCCGCCATCCAGACGTCGGCGGCGATCAACCCCGGCAACTCCGGCGGCGCCCTCGTGGACGCCTCCGGACGGCTCATCGGCATCAACTCCTCGATCGCCTCGGTGGGCGGGTCCTCGGGCTCCTCCGGCAACATCGGCATCGGTTTCGCCATCCCGGTGGACGAGGCGTCGTGGATCGCCGACCAGCTCATCGAGGACGGCCACGCCGAGCACGCCTTCCTCGGGGTGCGGCCGACGACCGGCACCGCCGAGCAGGGGTCGGCCACCCGTAACGGCGCGAAGATCGTCGACGTCGTCGAGGGCAGTCCGGCCGACAAGGCCGGGCTCGAGCGCGGGGACCTGATCACCTCCGTCGACGGGGTCCCGGTGAAGTCGGCCGAGTCGCTCGTCGGTCTCGTGCACGCCCGCAAGATCGGGTCCACCGTGCCGGTGACCTACGTCAGCGACGGCGCCAAGGAGCAGGTCGAGGTCACCCTCGCGACCGCCCCCGACGGCCAGGACGGCTGACTCAGCGGATTCACAGGTCGATAGCAGACTCGTCCAAGGACCGTGTCGCAGACTCGTGTGCGGAGCCGAGGACAAGGAAGCAACGGTTCGACTCGTCGTTTCCCTCCCCCGACGCTGACCGCCTTCCTTCGGCTCCGACAGGGGTGCTACCCCCGCCTTCGGGTGTGGCGTTCGAAGGCGGCGCTGAGTAGCAGGACTCATGCCCCCGGTGTGCTCGACGAGCACGCTGGGGGCATGAGCATTCCCGGTGGTCCGACCCTCGACGAGGTGCGCCGTCTCGAGGACGACTTCGCGGCCGCCATGACCCGCATGCACGCCTTCGGGAACGACCTCGCCCGGCTGCGCGCACGGCTGGCCACCGAGGCGAGCCACGCCGCACCCGCCGCGCCGTCGCCCACGGCACCGGCCGCGTCGCCCGCGCCGGAGCCCGCGGCCCCGCCCTTCGTCGCCCCCGCACCGGCCGGGTCGGTGACGCCGCCTCCGCCTCCTGGCCCGCTCCGGCCGGCCATGACGCAGCCCCCCGCGCCCGTCGCCACCCCGACGGCACCGCACGTCCCGCTGTGGCAGCGAGAGGGGGTCGTGCAGCGGGTGCTCGCGGTCGTCGGTGCGGCGATCACCCTCATCGGTGTCGCCTTCCTGCTCGCCATCGCCATCTCGATCGGCATCTTCGGGCCGCTGCCGCGCGTCATCAGCGGGGCCCTCCTCGCGGTCGCGCTCGTCGTCGCCGCCGACCGGGTCCGGCGCCGCCCGGCCGGCACCGCCGGTGCCGTGGGGCTGGCCGCCACCGGTTTCGCGGCCGGCTACCTCGACGTGCTCGCGGTGACCCGGATCTACGAGTGGGTCCCCCCGGCCGTCGGACTGGTCCTCGCAGGAGCCATCGCCGCCGGTGGGCTGCTGCTGGCCCGCGCGTGGGACAGCCAGCTGCTCGGGGTCGTCACGGTGCTCGGCGTCTCGCTGCTCGGCCCCGTCGTCGGCGGCGACCGGTGGATCCTCACCTCCGCCTTCCTCCTCATGCTCGTCGTCGCCTCCTGGGGCGCCCAGGTGGGCCGCAGGTGGCACGTCCTGGAGCTCGCGCGGGTCACCCCGACCTCCCTGTACCTGATCGGCGTCGCGGCCTTCAGCCAGGACACGGCCGGCGCGGCCGTCATCGGTCTGCTCCTCGTCGGCTTCGTCGTCGGCACCAGCCTCGCCGCCACCTCGCTGCCCGCCATGCCCCAGCAGCTCGGGCTGCTCGTGCCGGTCGCGGCCGCGCCGGTGGTGGTCGCGGCCCTCGCCCTCGACAGCCGGGCGATGGCCACCCTGCTGCTCGCCGCCGTGACCCTCGTGCTCGTGCTCCTCGCCGCGCTCGCCGAGCAACCGTCGGGGATGCCGGCACACCTGCGTCACCGCGAGGTGTCGCTCCCGACGGCCGGGCTCACCTCGCTGCTCACGACCGCCGTGCTCGCCGAGGACAGCGCCTGGAGCGGCCCCCTCGCCCTGCTCGTCTCCGTGGTCTGGGCGCTCGCCGCGCTCGCCGTTCGCGACCGCACGGCCACCCTGGTCGCCCTCGGGGTCGCCGGCCTGTGCACGTTCGGCTCGCTCGCGCTGCTGCCCTTCGTGCTCGTGCGCGGCTGGGCGGGCGAGGTGCTTCCGGCCCACCTGCTGACCTCCCTCGGCGTCGTCGTCGTCGCGCTCGTCCTCGCCCGCGCCGTCACCGCCTCCGACCTCCCGGGGGGCGAGGTGGTCGCCCGGGTCTGCGGAGGCACCGCCGTCCTGTGGGCGGGTGCGGGCGTCGTGCTCGTCGGTGCACTCCTGGGGCAGCTCGTCGACGACGCGGGGGCCGGGTTCATCACCGGTCAGGCAGGGGCGACCGTCCTCTGGTTGACCATCGCTGCGGCGCTCGTCCTGCGCGGCCTGCGCCGCTCGGACGTGGCGCTGCCGGCCGGCCTGGTCCTCGTCGCCGTCAGCGTGGCCAAGCTGCTCTTCTTCGACCTGGCCTTCCTCGACGGGCTCGCGCGGGTGCTCAGCTTCATCCTCGGCGGGCTGCTCGTGCTCGCGATGGGCGCGGTCTACGCCCAGGCCGCGGAGCGGGCTCGGCGGGGCCGCCCGGGGCCGCCTGTGGACAACTCGGGGCCGACGCTGCCGGCACCTCCTACCGTCTGAGGGAGCCGGGCCACCTCGGTCCGGCGACCACGAAGGGGAGGCACCATGAGCAGTTTTTCCGTGAGCACCGAGAGCATCGCCACCAGCTCGGCCGACGTCGGGCGGATCTCCGAGGAGGTCGAGAGCACGGTCGCCGCGATGATGTCACGGCTCGTCGCCCTGCAG
The DNA here is from genome assembly GCA_964430615.1 of uncultured Janibacter sp. GTDB lineage: Bacteria > Actinomycetota > Actinomycetes > Actinomycetales > Dermatophilaceae > Janibacter. The sequence continues at coordinate 9,244 of CAYSGN010000063.1, forward strand.
AGCGAGTGGACCGGCAGCGCCTCCGGCTCCTTCCAGGACCTCGTCACCGAGTGGCGAGCCACGCAGCGTCAGGTCAAGGACAGCCTCGACGACATCGCCCGGGTGCTCGGCGAGGCCGGCGAGACCTACGCGAGCACCGAGTCGGGGGTGCGGGCCAGCATGCTCGGCGGACGCTGAGTCCCGGCCCGGACGGCACGAAGGGGGGCGGCCGGTGGCCGCCCCCCTTCGCCGCCTGACGGGCCTACTCGGTGGCGATCGCCGAGAGGATGTCCATGCGCGCCGCCCGACGGGCCGGCAGCAGCGCCGCGAGGACCCCGACGACGCCGGCGAGGACCACGAAGACCCCGAGAGAGAGCCACGGGATGGCCAGCTCGGTGATGCCGTCCTCGACGAGCGAGCGCTGGATGGCCACCCCGGAGACCACGCCGAGGACGATGCCGAGCAGTGCCCCGAGCAGGGCGATCGCGATCGACTCCAGCCGGACCATCCGTCGCAGCTGCCCCCGGGAGAGACCGACCGCGCGCAGCAGCCCGATCTCCCGGGTGCGCTCCATGACCGAGAGCCCGAGGGTGTTGACGATCCCCAGCACCGCGATGATGATCGCGAGCCCGAGCAGGGCGTAGATCAGGTAGAGCAGCTGGTCGACGAAGCCGCTCTGCTCCGCGGCGTACCCGGCCTGGTCCTTGACCGTGACGAGCGGCTGGTCGGCGACGAGCTGCTCGATGTCCTTCTGCACCGCGGCCTTGTGGGCCCCCTCCTCGAGGAAGATGAAGTCCCAGTTGTCCGCGGCCGCGCCGCCCATCGCCGAGACCGTGTCGACCGACATGAGCACGTCGGGGTTCCCGATGCTCTGGATGTCCTCGTAGAAGCCGGCGACGGTCAGCTCGCGGGTCGTCGAGCCCATCGTCACCTCCACGGTGTCGCCGACGTCCTTGGTGTCCTCCTGCGAGGAGGACAGCAGCACCGAGTCCTCGTCGAGGTCCGCGCTGCCCTGCGTGGTCGTGATCTTCTCGACGTCACGGAAGGTCTTCGGGTCGATCGCGACCGTGAAGGGCTGCTCGTCGTCGACCTGCGCCGAGACGAAACGCACGGGGGACACCTCACGCACCCCCTCGACCTGGGCCGCCTGCTTCGCCACGGTGGAGGAGAAGGGCTGGCCCGTCGCGTTGCTGAGGATGAAGTCGGCGCGGAAGGTCTCGTCGATCTGCTGGTCGATGCTCGCCTTCGCGCTCGAGGCGACCACTCCCATGAGGGCGACGAGCGTCATGCCGATCATCAGCGCCGACGCGGTCGCCGCGGTCCGCCCGGGGCTGCGCACGGTGTTCTGCTCGGCCATCCGCCCGACGCTGCCGAAGAGCCGCCGGTAGATCGCCCCGAGCCCGGCGATGAGCGGCCTCCCGACGAAGGGGGCGAGGAAGGCCGTGCCGAGCACGAGCCCGACGATGCCCCCACCGATCCACCAGATCTCGCGGGAGTCGACGACGAAGATGCCCACGAGGAAGGCGAGCGCGCCGGCCAGGAGCACGGCGACCTCGACCCCGGTGCGCACCGGGTGGTGGTGCCCGGAGCCCGTCTCGACGGTGTCGCGCATGGCGGCGACCGGGGCCACCCGTCCGGCCCGGCGAGCCGGGAGCCAGGCGGCGAGCATCGTCACGAGGATCCCGACCGCGTAGACCGCGATCACGGTGCGCGGGGCGAAGACGAGGTCGCTGCCGCTGAGGTCCAGCCCGAACTGCGCGAAGAGCCGCTGGATGCCGAGAGCGAGCAGGACCCCGACGCCGAGGCCGACGGTCGCGCCGATGACGCCGACGACGAAGGCCTCGACGAGGACGGAGCGGACCACCTGTCTCCGGGACGCCCCGATCGCCCGCAGCAGCGCCAGCTCCCGACCGCGCTGGGCCACGAGGATGCCGAAGGTGTTGATGATGAGGAAGGAGCCGACGAAGAGCGCGATCCCCGCGAAGACGAGCAGGAAGGTCGTGATGAAGCTCAGCGCCGTGGCGACGTCGTTCGCGTTCTCCTCCGCGAGGTCGGAGCCGGTCCAGGCCTTGTAGCCCTCGGGGACGAGCGGCTCGGCCTGCTCACGCAGCTCGCTCTGGCTGACCCCGTCCTCGGCCGTGACCCAGACGGAGGAGTAGTCGTCCTTGCCGTCCATGAAGTACTTCTGCATGGTCGTGGTCTCGAACATGGAGATCGAGGCGCCGGCCATGCCCCCTTCGCCGAAGGTCATCGTCCCCACGAGCTCGGCGGAGAACTTCGGGACGTCGCCGGTGGTGACGAAGGGGACGGTGTCCCCGACCTCGTAGCCGGCCCGCTCCGCGGTCTTGGTGTCGATGACGACCTCGTCGGCGCTCTTCGGCACGCGCCCGTCGACGATCTCGACAGGGTTGACCCCCAGCTGGTTGGGCGCGGTCGTGTAGTTGAAGGCCAGGGCCGGCGCTCCCTGACCGCCGACGACCTTGCCGTCGTCCCCGACGACGAAGACGCCGTAGGCGTCGACGGACCCGTCGGCGCGCGCGGCCCCGGGCAGCTTCGCGAGCTCGTCGACCTCCTCGGCCGAGATCCGGCCACCGCCCGAGCCGCCGTAGTCGTCGGTCTGCTCCGGCTGGATGACGACGTCGCCGACGGTCCCGTCCATGATCCCGTCGAAGGTGCGCCCGAGGGTGTCGGTGAAGATCAGCGACCCGGCGACGAAGGCGGTGCCGAGGATGATCGCCATCGCGCTCATCACCAGCCGCGCCTTGCGCGCGAGCAGGCTCTTGATGGTCGTGCGCAGCATCGTCAGACCCCGGTCCTGCTCAGCGCGAGCATCCGCTCGAGGACGCTCTCGCGGTCCGGCTCCCACAGCTCGTCGACGATCTTGCCGTCGGCGAGGAAGAGCACCCGGTCGGTGTGGCTCGCGGCGACCGCGTCGTGGGTGACCATGACGATCGTCTGGTCGAACTCGTCGACGCTGCGGCGCAGGAAGCCGAGCACCTCCGCTCCGGAGGTGCTGTCCAGGTTGCCGGTCGGCTCGTCGGCGAAGACGATCTCCGGCTGGCTCACCAGGGCCCGCGCGCAGGCCACGCGCTGCTGCTGCCCGCCGGAGAGCTCCGAGGGGTGGTGCGCCAGACGGTCGCGCAGCCCGACGGTGTCGACGACGAGATCGAACCACTCCCGGTCGGGGGTGCGGCCGGCGATCGCCATCGGCAGGAGGATGTTCTCCTGCGCGGTGAGCGTCGGGATGAGGTTGAAGGCCTGGAAGACGAAGCCGATGCGGTCCCGGCGCAGCCGGGTCAGGTCCTTCTCCTTCAGCCGGGTGATGTCGATGTCACCGATGTGCACGCGGCCCTCGGTGGCCGAGTCCAGCCCGGCGAGGCAGTGCATCAAGGTGGACTTGCCGGACCCCGACGGGCCCATGATGGCGGTGAACTGGCTGGCGCCGATGTCCAGGTCGATCCCGTCCAACGCGCTGACCGCGGCCTCTCCACGGCCGTAGATCTTGCGCAGCTGGTCGGTGCTGGCGGCCACGGGTGTACCCATGGGTCCTTCCCCCTCGTCGAGTGATGGTGTCGCTACGAATCTATGCACTCGCGAGGGTGTGGTCACTGGGGTTTACCCCCCGGCGGGCTCCCGGGCCTGCCCCGCCGTGACGGTGGGGGCAGCAGCGAGATCGACGCCGGCCACCCGCCGCAGCCGGGGTCGCGCGTCGTCGCCGCCCACGACCTCACCGGTCACCCAGCCCAGCTCGAGCCCGTCGGGCCGGACGGTGGCCAGGGCGAGGTTGTTCTCGAACCACGGACCGCGGGTCACCTGCCAGGGATGGCTGGGCGCACCCACCCGGGTCCGCTCGGCGACCCAGCGCATCGGGCGCACGAGGCGCGTCGCGAGCAGCGAGATGAGCACGCGCAGGGAACGCGGCATGGGGTTGCGGATCGGGCTGCACACCGCCTGCACGACCCGGCTGGCCCCCGGACCGGTCTCGGTGATCTCCGCGACGTAGGAGTGGTGCACGTCCCCGGAGAGGAAGGTGATCGTGGACGGAGGGGCGCCGCGCTCCCCCTTCGCCACGGAGAGCACGAGGTCCTGGACCTCGGTGAACCCGTGCTGGAAGGCGGCCCAGTGCTCCAGGTCCACGGCCTGGCGGACCGCTTCGGTGACCCGTCGCAGGAGCCGGGGGCGCCCCGGCCCGGCGAAGGACTCGCTGATCGCCTCCGCGTCGTGCAGCCCGGGAGGCAGGAGGAAGGGGACGGAGGTCCCGATGAAGAGGTGGTCCACGTCCCCGGTCAGGTGGGCGTCGAGCCACGCCAGCTCGTCGGGGTCGAGCATCGAGCGGCGGTCCGGCTCGAGGACGCGGGCCGCTCGGGAGTCCAGCACGACGAGGCGGCTCGCGCCGAGCTCGCGGGTGTAGCTCCACCGGTAGGCCTCGGGGTTGCGGTCGTTGCGCTCGGCGAGGTCGCGCAGGGCCTCGGTGAGGTCCACCTCGTGCCCCCCGTCCCCCTCCTCGAGGAGCTGCCAGATGGGATCCTCGGCCCGCTCCTCGGGCGCGAGGTTGCCCACGTGCTGGTAGACCCAGTACGAGGTCAGGCCGGCGACGAGCCGCTCGTGCCACCACGAGGTGCGGTTGATCTGCTCGTGCCAGGACCACGAGGTGTTCCAGTCGTCGCGGATGTCGTGGTCGTCGAAGATCATCGCGCTCGGCAGGGTCGAGAGCACCCAGCGGATCGCCGGCTCGCTCCAGGCGAGGGTGTAGAGGTGGGCGTACTCCTCGTAGTCCTTCAGCTCCTCCCCCGGCGGCTCGTCGAGATCACGGCGCGCGGAGATGAACTCCTGCATCTGCGGGCTCGTCATGTCGGCGTAGACCTGGTCGCCGAGGAGGGCGAGGACGTCGGGGCGGGCCACCTCCCCCTCCGCGAGGGCGAGAGCGAAGGTGCGCAGGGCGTCCACGCCGTGGCTGGCGTGGAAGGCGGCATCGTGCGGGACGCTCGTGCGGCAGGACCCGAAGGCCAGGCTCGTCGGACGCTCGGGGTCCAGCGTGGTCACCGTGGACGGTGGGAAGGGCGAGTCCGGCTGCGGCCAGACGAGGTCGTCGTCGACGCGCACGGTGTACTCGTAGGTGGCCCCGGGCTCCAGGCCGGTGGCGGTGACCAGAGCGTAGTGGCGCCCCTCGACGACGAAGGTGGAGGCGGTCCACTCCCGGTCGGCGAGGCCGATGGTGACCTGGGCCGTGTCCGCGGTCTCGACCCAGACGGTCGCCTCGTGCCGGCCGACGAAGCGCAGCAGCGGGCCGAGCACGAGCGGGGAGGTGGGGTTGGAGGACATCTGGACATCGTGGTCGGGCTTCCTGGGAAAAGCCCGAAGGGCGGTCCCCGCTGCGGGGACCGCCCTTCGTCGCGCTCGACAGCGTCGGACTCCGCGCGGGCAAGGTGGCCGGTGCGAGCACGATGTCGAAGCGGGTGCGGGCCCACGCCGCCTGGTCGAGGTCCCGCCCGTCGGGGGTGGGAGTGCCGGGGGCCTGTGCGGTGAACTCCTTGACGAGTGAGTCCTTCACCCCGAAGACGCTGTCCCGGTCGAGGTAGTCGTCCCCGTCCACGAAGATGTGCGTGACGAGGGTTCGGTGCCCCGGGGCGGAGACCATGAAGTGCAGGTGCGCTGCCCGCATCGGGGACCGGGCAGCGTGGTCCAGCATCTGCCCCACGGGGCCGTCGTCGGGGATGGGGTAGGGCACCGGTGTCAGGCCCCAGAAGCGGTAGTTGCCGTCGTCCTCGGAGAACAGGTGCGCGCGGCAGGCTGTGCGATCGTCGCCGTACTGGACGTCGTAGAGGCCGTCCTCGTCGCACTCCCAGACCTCGATCCGGGCTCCAGGGATCGGTTCACCGTTCAGGTCGGTGACCGTGCCTTCGACCCAGCAGGGCTCTCCCTTGGCTCCCTAGGCC
>CAYSGN010000064.1:0-14958 GCA_964430615.1 uncultured Janibacter sp.
GAGCTGAACAAACCATCCTCCTGGGGTGGGGCGGCAGCCCACTCTGACCTGCCGCTGCTGGTGTTGACGACGACATTAGAGAGGGTCGGTTTCCCGGCCATGACCCGAATGTTTCGCCGGTGTTACACGGGATGCGAGAGCCCGCGGCACCGGGCCAGATCCTACCGAGGCGCTTCGGTGACCGGGCGGAGGCGCCGCGGCCGCGCCCGATTAGGGTTCGTCCCGTGAGCAGCCGCACCACCTCCACCACCTCCCAGGACGAAGGCGGGCACGTCGCCCCCTTCGGCCGGCGCCTGGCCGCCCTCTTCGTCGACTGGATCGCCTGCCTGGCCATCACCTACGGGCTGGTGGCTGCGCTCGTCGACCTCGGGGACGCGGCCCGCTCCTTCGTCCCGCTCGGCATCCTCCTCCTCGAGAACCTCGTCGGTGTCAGCCTCGGCGGCGGCACCCTCGGCCACCGCCTGCTGCGCCTGCGGGTCGTGCCGCTCGCGGGAGCGTGGGTCACCCCAGGGCGCTCGCTCGTGCGCGCGGCGCTGCTCTGCCTCGTCATCCCGCCGATCGTGACCGGCCGCGACGGACGCGGCCTGCACGACCAGCTCGCCGGGACCACGATCGTGCGCCTGCGCTGACCCGGGCCGGCGACACCGGGAGGGTCGGGGCCGCGGATGAGGAAGCCCTCATCTGGATCTCACGATCGCCTCACGTCCCGCTCCCAGGATGGTGAGCGTGACCACGACAGACCGGCAGCGCATCGCCTTCTACTCCCACGACACCCAGGGGCTCGGGCACGTCCGCCGCAACATCGCCCTCGCGGGGGCGATCGTGGCCGACCGCCAGGACACCGACGTCCTGCTCCTCACCGGCGCACCGCAGGCGACCTCGCTGCCGCTGCCGCCGCACACCGAGGTGCTCACCATCCCGAGCGTCGCCAAGGACGCAGGCGGCGCCTACGCCGCCGCCACCTTCGCCATGGACCTGCCCGCGCTGCTCACCCTGCGCAGCCGGCTGCTCACGACGGCGCTGACCGCCTTCCGACCCGACGTCGTCGTCGTCGACAAGGTCGCCCGTGGTCTCGACGGCGAGCTCGAGCCGGCCCTGCGGGCCCTGAGCGCGGTCCGTGGGCACACCACCCGCCGCCGGCCCCGGCTCGTGCTCGGCCTGCGCGACGTCCTCGACGACCCGACGACGGCCGTGCGGGAGTGGCGGGCGTCGGCGACGACCGAGGTCATCGAGCGCCACTACGACGCCGTCTGGGTCTACGGCGACCGCGGCGTGCACGACCTCGTCACCGAGCAGTGCCTCCCGGAGAGCGTCACCCGCAAGGTCCGCTACACCGGATACCTCGCCGAGGGCCGCGACGACGGGCTCCTCCCGCCGCGTGACGAGCCGCGCCGCGGGCCGGTCCCGCAGCCCTACGTGCTGTGCATGGTCGGCGGCGGGCAGGACGGGTACGAGACCGCGCTCGCCTTCGCGCGGGCGACCTACCCACCCGGCCACACCGGCGTCGTCGTCACCGGGCCCTACATGCAGCCCGCGCTGCGCCGGCGCCTGAGTGCCCTCGCCCGACGCCGCGGCGACCTCGTCGTGCGCGACTTCGTCACCGACAGCACCCGGCTCATCCGCGAGGCCGCCGCCGTGGTGTCCATGGGCGGCTACAACACGGTCTGCGAGATCCTGGCCACCGACGTGCCCGGACTCCTCGTGCCCCGGGTGCGCCCGCGGGAGGAGCAGCTCGTGCGCGCCGAACGGCTCAGCCACCTCGGCGCCGTCGACGTGCTGCACCCCGCGGCGGCCACCGCCCCCGCCCTCGGTCACTGGCTGACCCTGGCCGCCCACCGCCCCCGGCACACCGGTGCCCGCCGCCGCATCGCCCTCGACGGGCTGCGGCAGGTCCCCCTCGCCCTCGCCGACCTCGTGTCGGCCCAGCACCTGACGGAGGTTGCCAGCTGATGTCCGAGACGACCCGTCACGGGCCCCGCGTGGGCTACGTGCTCAAGATGTACCCCCGCTTCTCCGAGACCTTCATCGTCCACGAGATCCTCCAGCAGGAAGCCGCCGGGACGCACGTGGAGATCTTCTCCCTGCGCCTGCCGGTCGACGGGCGCTTCCACGAGGCGCTCGCCGACGTGCAGGCACCGGTGACCTACCTGCCCCGCCAGCACCGGGTCGCGCTCTTCTGGACCGCGCTCGGTGAGGCGGCCCGGGAGGTGCCCACCGTCGCCGAGCACCTCGACGAGCTGCTCGCCGCCCCCGAGGACGAGGCCCTCGCCGCCGTCGAGATCGCGGCCGCCGTCCGCCGCAGCGGGCTGGAGCACCTGCACGCGCACTTCGGCTCGATCGCCGCGAACGTCGCGCGTCTCGCCGCGCGTCTCAGCGGGGGCACCTACTCCTTCACCGCCCACGCGAAGGACATCTTCCACGACGAGGTCGACCCGCAGGCGCTGGCCACCCGACTGCGCGAGGCGCACACCGTGGTCACCGTGAGCGACTTCAACCGCGAGCACCTGCGGGCGACCTTCGGCGCGGACGCGGACCGCGTGGTCCGCCTGTACAACAGCGTCGACCTGACCGCCTTCCCCTTCGAGGCGAAGGGGGCGCACGCCGGCCCCGCCCGGGTGGCGGCCGTCGGTCGCCTCGTCGAGAAGAAGGGTTTCGCCGACCTGCTCACCGCCACCGCCGAGCTGCGCGCGCAGGCTCGCCCGGTCCGCCTCGACCTCGTCGGGACCGGGCCGCTCGAGGCCGACCTGCAGGCGCAGGTGGCGCGGCTCGGTCTCGAGGAGGTGGTGACCATGCACGGCGCGCTGCCGCAGTCGCGGGTGCGGGAGATCGTCGCCGGGGCGGACGTCTTCGCGGCCCCGTGCATCGTCGGTGCCGACGGCAACCGTGACGGCCTGCCGACCGTGCTGCTCGAGGCCCTCGCCCTCGGCACGCCCGCCGTCGCCACGCCGGTCACCGGGATCCCGGAGATCGTGCGTCACGGGGAGACCGGGCTGCTCGTGCCCGAGTCCGACCCGCAGGCGCTCGCCGCGGCGATCGCGCGCACCCTCGACGACCCCGGGGCCGCGGCCGTCCGTTCGCGTGCCGCGCGGGAGCTGCTCGAGGCCGACTTCGACTTCCGGGACCACGCCCGCACCCTCCAGGGGATCTTCCGTCGGGCCGTCGCCGATCGGGACGCGAGGACGAAGGGAGCCGCCGCGTGAGCCGCATCGCCTACCTCAGCACCGACCCGGGAGTGCCCGTCTTCGGGCGCAAGGGCGCCTCGGTGCACGTCCAGTCGGTCGTGCGCGAGCTGCTCCGTCGCGGCCACGAGGTGCACCTGCTCGCCTCCCGTGTCGGGGGCGACACCCCACGCGGCCTCGAGGACGTCGTCCTCCACGAGCTGCCCGCCGTCACCGGCGCGACGGGGGCCGAGCGGGAGGCCTCCGCACGGGCCAGCGCTCAGGCGGCGGTCGCCGTGCTCGCCGCGCTGGACACCGACGAGCGCCTGGAGCTCGTCCTCGAGCGCTACTCGCTGTGGTCCGCCGCGGCCATGGAGTGGTGCGCGGGCCGCGGGGTGCCGGCCGTCCTCGAGGTCAACGCGCCGCTCGTCGACGAGCAGGCCCGCCACCGGGTGCTCGCCGACCGGGACCGCGCCGAGGCGATCGCCGCCCGGGCCTTCGCCGCCGCGACCTCCATCGTGTGCGTCACGCCCGCGGTCGCCGACTGGGTCGCCGAGCGGGTGCCGGGTCGCGAGCACGTGCACGTCGTCGCCAACGGCGTGGACACCCGCCACATCGCGCCGCGCCCGGCGGTCCCGGGGCGCCCGTTCACCGTCGGCTTCGTCGGCACGCTCAAGCCGTGGCACGGGGTCGAGGTGCTCGTGCGCGCCTTCGCGCGCTTCGCCGAGACCGACCCGTGGGCGCGTCTGCGGCTCGTCGGGGACGGGCCGCAGCGCGAGGCGATCGAGGCGCTCGCGGCCGAGCTGCGGATCACCGACCGGGTCGACCTCACCGGCGCGGTCGCGCCGGAACGCATGCCGGAGGAGCTGGCCGCGATGGACGTGGCCGTCGCCCCCTACCCGTGGCTGGAGGACTTCTACTTCTCGCCGCTGAAGATCTACGAGTACCTCGCCGCCGGGCTGCCGGTCGTCGCGAGCCGCATCGGCGGGGTGCCGCGGCTCCTCGAGGACGGGGACATCGGCATGCTCGTGACCCCCGGCTCGGTCGACGAGCTGGCGGCGGTGCTCGCGGGCCTGCACCTGAGCCCCGAGCTGCGCGCGGAGCTGGGCCGGGTGGCCCGCGAGGCCGCGGTCACCCGGCACGACTGGAGCCGCGTGGTCGACCGCATCCTCTCCACGGTGCCCGCACGCCGGCGCTCGCTGGCCGACGAGCTGCTCGGGCGGATCGCGTGAGCAGCCTGCCCCGTCGCCGCAGCAGGCCCCGCGGACTGCGCGAGGCCGTCCCCGGCCTGCGCCGGCTCGTCCCCCACCTTCGTCCCCACCTGCGGGGGCAACGGGTCCTCGTCGGGGGCGGCCTGGCCGCGATGTTCCTCGAGGTGGTCATGCGCCTGCTCGAGCCGTGGCCGCTGAAGTTCGTCATCGACGGCGTCATCGGCCACCTCGGTGCGGATCTCGGGGGCGGGGCCCCGGCGGATCTCCAGCAGGTGCTCCTGCTCGCCTGCATCGCACTGCTCGTCGTCGTGCTGCTGCGGGCCCTGGCCAGCTACCTGATGACGATCTGCTTCGCGCTGGCCGGCAACCGGCTGCTCACCTCGGTGCGCGCGGACGCCTTCGCCCACCTGCAGAGGCTCTCCCTCTCCTTCCACGACCGGGCCCGCACCGGCGACCTCGTCCAGCGGATCACCTCCGACGTCGGCCGGCTCAAGGAGGTCGCCGTCACCGCGGCGCTGCCGCTCTTCGGCAATGTCGTCACCCTCGCCGCGATGCTCGTCGTCGTCTTCGTCCTCGACTGGCAGCTCGCGCTGTGCATGCTGCTCGTCTTCCCCGTCTTCCTCCTCACCGGGCGGAAGGTCAGCAGCCGGATCCACACGGTCTCGCGCAAGCAGCGCAAGGCCGAGGGCCACCTGGCCACCCTGGCCACCGAGACGCTCGGATCGATGCAGGTCGTGCAGGCCTACACCCTCGAGGAGGAGATGCAGCGACGCTTCTCCTCGAACAACCTCACGACCCTCAAGGACGGGGTCAAGGCCAAGAAGCTCTCCGCCGGCCTGGAGCGCAGCACCGACGTCCTCGTCGGTGTCGCGACCGCACTCGTGCTGTGGGTCGGTGCCCAGCGGGTGCTCGCCGGTGCGCTGACCCCCGGTGAGCTCGTCGTCTTCATCACCTACCTCAAGGCGGCCTTCAAGCCGATGCGCGACCTCGCGAAGTACACCGGACGGATCGCCCAGGCCGCGGCTTCGGCCGAGCGGGTCGTCGACCTGCTCGAGCAGCAGCCGGAGGTGCGCGACTCCTCGTGGGCCCGACCGGGCCACCGGCTGAGCGGCCACGTCGAGTTCGAGCACGTGTGGATGGGTTACGAGCCCGGTCGCCCCGTCCTGCGCGGCGTGCACGTGCGGATCGAGCCGGGGGAGCGGGTGGCCTTCGTCGGCCCCTCCGGTGCCGGCAAGTCCAGCCTCGTCGGGCTGCTCACCCGCACCCGCGACCCGCAGAGCGGCACGGTGCGACTCGACGGATGGGACCTGCGCGACCTGACCGTGCACGACGTGCGCAGCCAGGTCGCGATGGTTCTCCAGGAGAGCCTGCTCTTCGCCACCTCGATCCGGGACAACATCGCGATGGGCGCCCCCGAGGGGGCCGGCGAGGTCACCGACGAGCAGGTCGTGGCGGCGGCGCGGGTCGCGGGCGCCCACGAGTTCATCACCGCCCTGCCCCATGGCTACGACACGATCGTCTCCGAGCGCGGCACCACCCTCTCCGGGGGGCAGCGCCAGCGGATCGCGATCGCCCGAGCGGTCATCCGCGATGCGCCGGTCGTCGTCCTCGACGAGGCCACGACCGGCCTGGACGGGGAGACCGAGACCGAGGTCGTCGCGGCGCTGGACCGGCTCACCCGGGACCGCACGACGATCATCATCACCCACGACCTCGAGGCCGCCCGCGACGCCGACCGGGTCGTGTGGATCGAGGCCGGGCGGGTCGTCGACCAGGGCCCGCCGGCCCGGGTGCTGGCCCGGCACGCCGGCGAGCTGGACGACGGGGGTGGGCTGCATGCTGTCGGTTGAGGCCGCTCACGCACGGCTCGTCGCGGCCGACCCCGGGCTGCCCGGGCTCGCCGCGCTGCTCGACCCGGAGCCGGTCGCGCAGCGGCTCGGTGTGCCCGTCCGCCGCCGGTACCTGCGCTACAAGCCCGGCGCCGGTGTCCTCGCTCTCCTCGACGTCGACGGCGCCCCGGCCATCGGGCACGCCTGGGCCGAGACGAAGGGGGCCAAGCGCGCCAAGGCGCTGCGCCACGCCGGCGACGACGTGCTCCTCGACGACCCGATCAGCGGTCTGCTCGTCGTGGCCGCCCGGGCCGACCGGCGGCTGCCCGCCCTTCGCACCCACGTCCTCGGCGGCCGGCTGCGCCGCACCCTGGACCGGTCCCTCCGTGAGCCGGTCGAGCTGGAGGAGCCGGTGACCCTCTCGCACAAGCCCGGCCGGCGGTGGGTCGGCCTCGTGCACACCGCCTCCGGCGACCCGGTGACCCTGCGGGTGTACCCCACCGGTGACCTGGCCGAGCGGGCGGCGGCCCACGAGCTCGCGCTGCGACCGGGCTCCCAGGTCCGCCTGCCGCGGCTGCTCGCCGAGCACGAGAAGGGGGTGCTCGCCCTGGAGCACCTCCCCGGCCGGATCCTGCACGACGGGGTCGACGAGGCCGGTCTGGCTCGGCTGGGTGAGGTCCTCGGGGACTTCCACGCCGAGCGCGTCGTCGGTGGCCCCCGGCAGAGCCGGTGGCGACCCGACGGCCCGGTGGCGGGGGAGGTGCTGCCCGAGGTCTTCGAGGGCTTCACCGCGGTGGCGACGGCGGCAGGGGCCGCCCTGCGTCCCGCTCCCGGCACCGTCGTCCACGGCGACTTCTCCCTCGACCAGGTCGTCGAGGACGACGGCCAGCTGGGCTTCATCGACCTGGACCGGGTGCGGGTCGGCGAGCCCGTGGAGGACCTGGCGGGGGTGCTCGCGCACTCGGCCCTCGACGTCCTGCACGCCGGCGGGGGAGTCGAGGAGGCGCTCTCCGAGGCGGCCCGGATCCGTGGGCCGCTGCTCGCCGGCCACTCCGGCACCGGCCCCGGCGCGCCGCCGGGCGACCTGGACGCCCGGGTGGCGCTGGCACTGCTCGGGCGGGCCGAGGAGCCCTTCCGAGGGGGCGAGGAGGACTGGGTCCGGGTCACGCACGATCTCGTGGCCACGGCCGCCGCGCTGCTCCCTGTCGGGGTGTCGGCGTGAGCGCCGCGACCGGCGCGCGCGGGCTGGACGACCTCGTCGCGGTCGCCGCGGACGCCGGGCTGACGCTCGTGCGCGCGCACCCCCGACCGGACCGGCTCCACGTCGACCTCGTCGACGCGGTCGGTGCACGGGTCATCGGGCAGTGGCTGCCCGATCGTGAGACGGCCGCCGACGTCGCCCGCGGTACGGAGGAGGTCGCACCCGGGCGGACCGAGCTGCACGCCGGGCGCCTGCTCCTCCAGCACGGCGGCGCCGACCGGCGGCTGCGGGCGCTGCCGGAGCTCGCCGCGGGGGGCGAGCTCGTCGTCCACCGTCCCGAACGACGCGCGGTGGTGCGCACGGTCGGTGGCGGTCGTGCCGGTGGCCCGTCGGCGGGTCGCCGGGCGCCCGCCGTGGCCTACACGAAGGTGGTGCGCCCCCGGCGCACCGCCGACCTCGTGCGCCGGATGCGCGTCGCGGCGCAGGTCCCGGGGCTGCGGGTGCCCGAGGTGGTCGCCGTCGACGAGGAGCGCGGGACGGTGCGCCTGGGCACCCTCCCCGGACGGACGCTGCACGACCTGCTCGCCACGGACGGCGGGTCGGCAGGTGGCGCCCGACCCACGCACGAGCAGGTCGGCGGGCCCGCCCCGGAGACCGTGCGCGAGGTCGGCCGGTGCGTGCGGGTGCTCCACGAGGGAGCCGTCGCCGTCGGGTCCCACGTGCCGGAGCACGACCTCGGCAGCGAGGTGCGCGCCGCGCTGGCGATCGTCGAGCTGGCCCGGGTCCACGGCGTCCTCACCCCCCGCGAGGGGGCCGAGCTGGAGCGCCGGGCCTCCGGAGCCGCCCGTCGGGTGGCCGCCGCGGGCCCCCCGGCCAGGGCGCTGCTGCACCGCGACCTGCACGACAAGCAGGTGCTCGTCGAGGCCGGCGAGGTCGGGCTGCTCGACGTCGACGGGCTCGCGCTCGGCGACCCCGCGCTCGACCTCGGCAACCTCCTGGCCCACCTCGACCTGCGGGTGGCCCAGGGGTGGACGACCTCCTCGGCCGCGGTCGCCGTCGAGGAGGCGCTGCTCGAGGGGTATGCGCCCGCGGGCGGTCTTCTGCGGGCCGCCGCCGGGTACCGGGAGCTCACCGGGGCGCGGCTCCGGGCGCTCTACGCCTTCCGGCCGGGGGACGCCCCCTTCGCCTGGAGCCGCTGGTCACGGTGAGCGGTGGAGCCCTGGGGTCGCCGTGAGCGTCAGCGTCCGCGCAGCGCCTTGCGGTCCATCCGCACCCGGGTCGGGTCGACGCCGGCGGGCACGCTCTGGCGCATGCCGGGGAGGGACTTCAGGCGCTTGTTGACGACCGACATCTCCTCCTTGCTCAGCGCCGGACGCAGCTTGGTCAGCGTCATCCGGATCTTGCGCGGGGGCAGCTCGCCCTCGCCGCTGCCGACGATGTAGGTGTGCACCGGCACGTCCGGGGTGACCTTGGCCAGGCGCTTCTTCTCCTTGGCGAAGAGCCGGTTGACCCGGCCCTTCGGGCCCTCGCCGAAGAGGACGATCCCGGGGCGCCCGACCGCGCGGAAGAGCACGGCGGCGGTCTGCATCTCGTTCGGCTTGGTCGCGTCCGCCGCGATCGGCTCCTGGTCGTAGTACCAGCCGCGACGCACCGAGGAGAGCCCGCCGAGGGTGGCTCCGCGCTGCCCGTCCATCTGGGCGAAGGCGGCCCGCTCACCGCGACGGGACATGACGATCATCGCGGCGAGCGCGCCGGCGGGGATCGCGATGAGCACGCTCGTGAGGACGTGCCCGAAGATCAGGCCGATGATCGCGCCGACGGCGAGCACCCCGACGAAGGCGAGCAGCATCCAGCGGCCCACGAGCGGGTCGAGCTGCTTGATCTGCCCGTACACCTCGAACACCCGCTTGAACGGGTTGGTGCGCTTCTTCTTCGTCTTCTTGGTCTTGTCGGGCGTGGCCATGGCCGTTGATCCTAGATGGTCTCGTGACGCCGACGATCAGCCGTCGGTGCCGGTGGCGGGGCGGGAGCGGGACAGGAGCGAGGCCGCCTCCTGCCGGGCGGGCTCGTCGAGGGCCTCGGCGAGGTGGGAGAGGTGCTCGGGGATCGGACGGCCCCACTTGCGCATCGCCGTCGCGTAGAGCCGGCCGGCGCGGTAGGAGGAGCGCACGAGCGGCCCGGCCATGACACCCTTGAAGCCGATCTCCTCGCCGAGCTCGCTCCAGTGGACGAACTCCTCCGGCTTGACCCACCGGTCGATCGGGTGGTGCAGCTTCGAGGGGCGCAGGTACTGGGTGATCGTGAGGATGTCGCAGCCGGCGTCGACGAGGTCACGCATCGCCTGCTCGATCTCGTGCTCCTCCTCGCCCATGCCGAGGATGAGGTTGGACTTGGTGACCAGGCCGGCCTCGCGGGCCATCGAGAGGACCTTGAGGGACTTGTCGTAGGTGAAGGCCGGGCGGATCTTCTTGAAGATCCGCGGCACGGTCTCGAGGTTGTGCGCGAAGACCTCCGGCTCGGCCTCGAAGACCTGGCTGACCAGCTCGGGCTTCGCGCCGAAGTCGGGCGGCAGGATCTCCACGCCCGTGTTGGGGTTGAGCCGGTGGATGGCGCGGATCGTCTCCGCGTAGAGACGTGCGGCCCCGTCCGGCTGGTCGTCACGGGCGACACCGGTCACGGTGGAGTAGCGCAGGCCCATCTGCTGCACGGACTCGGCGACCCGGCGCGGCTCGTCCATGTCGAGCACCGTCGGGCGGCCGGTCGCGATGTCGCAGAAGTCGCAGCGGCGGGTGCACACGTCGCCGCCGATGAGGAAGGTCGCCTCGCGGTCCTCCCAGCACTCGAAGATGTTGGGGCAGCCGGCCTCCTGGCACACGGTGTGCAGGCCGGAACCGCTCACGCGGCCCTTCATCGCGTTGTACTCCGGTCCCATCTTCGCCGTGGTCCGGATCCACGCCGGTTTGCGCTCGATGGGGGTCTCGGCGTTGCGCGCCTCGACGCGCAGCAGACGACGTCCTTCGGGTGCGACGGTCACGCAGCTCTCCTGGAGATCTCGGGGGACCCGGAGGGTGAGCCGGGCCACGCCTTCCAGGGTACGCGGGTCCCGGACCAGCGCGAAGGGCGGGCGCGAGGGACGAAGGCGGCCCGCCCCCTTCGTCGTGATGGGACCATGGAGGATGACGACGGGAGGATCGACCATGGACCTGAACGACCTGCTCGCCGAGCTCGACGCCGGGCGCACGATCCCGGGTGGCTCGCCGCTGCACGGGGTCATGCACGAGGCCGCCCAGGAGGCGATGCGCGTCACCGCCGAGCTCAACGGCCGCTACCAGGGACCGGAGCGGGTCCGGGAGCTGCTCGTCGACCTGACCGGCCGTCCGGTGCACGAGACGGTGACCCTCTTCCCGCCGTTCACCGCGGACTTCGGCAAGAACATCCGCCTCGGCAAGGGCGTCTTCATCAACTCCGGGTGCCGCTTCCAGGACCAGGGCGGCATCAGCATCGGCGATTACTGCCTCATCGGCCACAACACGGTCATGGCCACCCTTGACCACGACATGCACCCGGTGCGCCGCGCCGACATGCACCCGGCCCCGATCACCCTCGGGCGCAACGTGTGGCTCGGCGCGAACGTCACCATCCTCAAGGGCGTGACGATCGGGGAGGACGCCGTCGTCGGTGCCGGGTCGGTCGTGACCACGGACGTCCCGGCGGGCGCGGTGGTGATCGGGTCGCCGGCGAAGGTGGTCCGGCACGTGACCGACTGAGCCGGGGGCCGGCCCCGATAGGCTGGGGCGACCCGGTCCGGTGAGCTGCCCTGGAGGTCCAGATGCCCGAGTCGCCCATCCACGTGATGAGCCAGGACGAGTGCTGGGAACGGCTGCGGGAGCAGGAGTTCGGCCGCCTCGCCTTCCACCTGTCCGGGGAGGTGCACATCACCCCGATCAACTACGCCGCCGACGGTGAGCGGCTGCTCTTCCGCACGGCGGAGGGCAACAAGCTGCTGGGTGTCGTCATGGACAAGGACATCGCCTTCGAGATCGACGACCACGTCGACGAGACCGCGTGGTCGGTCATCGTGCGCGGGTACGCCCGGCGGCTGCAGACCTCGGAGGACATCGAGCGGGCGGAGAGCTCGCGGCTGCGCTCCTGGCTGCCGACCGTGAAGGACAACTTCGTCGAGATCATCCCGACCGAGATCACCGGCCGGCGCTTCGAGCTCGACAAGCCGTGGGAGCACATCATCCCGCGGCAGGGCTGAACCCCCTGGCCGGGAGCTCCCGGACGGCCCCTCGGGCGGTCAGGAGGAGGCTGCGGCCGCGGCGCCGCGGGTGAGCGGCAGGTCCTCGGTGACGACCTCGAGCAGGTGCGCCTTGGCCAGCGGGACGACGTCCGCGACGGTGATCGCGCGACCGGCCTCCTGCGCCAGCGTGGAGACGTCCGCGTCGGGGATGCCGCAGGGCACGATCGGCTGGGTCCAGGAGAGGTCGCAGTCCACGTTGAGGCTGAAACCGTGCATGGCCACGTCCCGGCTGACCCGGATACCGATCTGGCCCAGCTTGCGGTCCCGCGCCCCGTCCGTGCCCGGCACCCAGATGCCCGAGCGGCCGGCGACGCGGGTGACGGTGACGTCGAAGTCCGCCGCGACCCGGATCATCATCTCCTCGAGCCGGCGCACGTGCGCGATGACGTCACGACGTCCCGGCAGGTGCGCGATCGGGTAGCCGACGAGCTGCCCCGGGCCGTGCCAGGTGATCTTGCCGCCGCGGTCGACGTCGACGACCGGGGTACCGTCCATCGGGCGCTCGTGCGGCTCGGTGCGCTTGCCCGCGGTGTAGACCGCCGTGTGCTCGAGCAGCAGCGTGGTGTCCTCGAGCTCCCCGGCGACCACGGCCGCGTGGACCGTCTTCTGGTACTCCCACGCGGTCAGGTAGTCCACGGTGTCCGGGGCGAAGCCGAGCTCCTCGAAACGCATGCGGCCACGATACGCCCGGCCCCACCTTCGCCGGAGCCCGCTCGACGTCCGCGGACCCCGCACCGCGCGTGGGCCCCCTTCGCGGACATGGGGGCGGGGCCCGGCGCGGGACTACGGGAGGCGACGCGGCTCGAGGCGCTCCTCGACGACGTGGCCGTCCTCCCCCTTCGTCACGATGTAGGCACCCTTGCCACCGATCTCGGCGACGGCCTCCACGAGCTCGGTGCCGCGGTAGACCAGGCCGACCCCGTCGTCGGTGCAGTGGGTCTCGCCGAGGGTGCCCTCGGCGACCATCGCGTGGACCGTGGGCCGGCGCCGGGCCTCGTTGTCGTAGTGCACCCCGTTGTCGTAGGGCAGCAGCGCCAGGCCGTCGTCGACGGCGCGCAGCTGCGGCCCGAAGGAGTCGGTCGTCCCGCCGCGGTACCAGCAGATCGAGCCGGCGCTCACCCCGGAGAGCACGACGCCCGCCTCCCAGACGCGCCGGAAGATCTCGTCCAGACCGTGCACCCGCCACACGGCGAGCAGGTTGGCGACCGACCCGCCGTTGACCCACACGACGTCCTGCTCCATGAGGTGCCCCTCGACGTCGTCGAAGCTCGGCATGGGGAAGAGGTTGAGGCAGGTGAGGTCGAAGCCCGCCGCCGCGCCCGCCTCGGCGAAGTAGCCGTTGAACCAGCGCTGGTCGCCGCCGGCGGTGCCGAGGGTGCACACCTTCGGCCGGGAGGTCGTGCCGGAGAGCTCGACCGCGTGGTGGACGAGCCCGGCGAAGGCGAGGTCGCCGCGCTCGGGGCGGGTGTAACCACCGGAGGTGGCGAGGATCGTGGGGGAGTCCGCAGGCATGGCCGCAGTGTAGGAGGGGCGAAGGGCGTGGGCCGGCCTCGGTCGGCGGGGGCGGGGGCCTGTGGACAACTTCGGGCACGGTCGCGACGGGTGCGCCATCGTGGGGCGGCATGGACGAGATCCCACCCGAGGTCCCCGGGTACCGCCTCACCCGGAGGATCGGTCGCGGCAGCACGGCGAGCGTGTGGCGGGCGCGGCGGGAGCGGGACGAGGAGCTGGTGGCGGTCAAGCTGCTGCCCGGTCGGGCCGACGAGGAGGCGGTGCGCGAGTACGCCCTGCTCCAGCACGCCGCGAGCGAGCACGTGGTGACCCTGCACGAGACGATCGCCCTGGACGTCGTCCCCGGTCTGGACGGGGACGACGGGGGCCCGGCCACCGCTCTCGTCCTCGAGCTGCTCGCGGGAGGCAGCCTCGCCGAGGTGATGGCCGAGCGGGGGCACCTGACGCCGGGGGAGGCGGTGACCGTCATCGCGCCCGTGGCCCAGGCTCTGGCGGGCCTGCACGACCTCGGGATCGTCCACGGCGATGTGAGCCCGGGCAACGTCCTCCTCGACTCGACGGGCCGCCCGTCGCTCTCGGACCTCGGGTACGCGCGGCTCGTGGGAGAGGTGCCGGAGGAGGTGCACGGCACCGACGGCTTCGTCGCGCCGGAGGTGCTGGAGGGTGCGGCGCCCACGCGGGCCGCGGACGTGTACGCGCTGGGGGCCCTGGCGTGGCAGTGCCTCGTCGGCGAGCCACCCGGGCACGTGGCCGAGCGCCCCGAGCTCGCGGACCTCGTGGACTCCGACCTCGTCGAGGTCGTCGAGCGGTGTCTCGCCGGTGACCCGCAGGAGCGCCCGGACGCCGCGGACGTGGCCGCGGGCGTCTTCGACGCCGAGCCGGCGCAACCGCTGCGGATGACCTCGCCCGGAGACGTCGCGAGCGGGCTGACCCGACGGATCCGCCACGGCGGCGACGACGGGGAGGCGGCGTTGCCCTCGTGGCAGCGGGAGCTGGCCGCCCGCGTGCTGGAGGAGGAGCCGGCACGGGTGCGGTGGTGGCGTCGGTGGCGCCGTCAGGGAGAGGCCCGGAGCACCAGGCGCGACCGCCGGCCGCCGCGGCACGGGGCGGGCTCGCGGTGGCTCGAGCCCGGCGTCGTGGCCCGCTGCTGGGTGGCCCTCATCGGGGTGGTCGCCACCGTCGCCCTCGTCGCGTCCTGGCAGCAGCTGGCCTCGGCCGGCGACGGCTCGACGGCATCGGCCGAGGCGGTGACGGCTCCTGCGCCGTCGCGGCCAGAGGGCGATGACGTGCTCGAACGGCGCTCCTCGGTGCGCACCGACACCCGGCAGGTGGCGGTCGCGCTGACCGACCTGCGGGAGGAGATGGTGACCGGCCCGGAGCGTGAGGTGGCCCGGCGGCTCACGGTGCCGGGCTCGCCCGCGGCGCGCTCGGACACCGCACTCGTCGACCAGCTGCGCTCCAGCGGCGACCGCTTCCGCGGGGTCGACCTGCGGGTGCGCAGTGCTCGCCTCGTGCACGGCGGCGGGCGGAGCGCCGTGGTGCGCGCGCGGGTCGACGAAGGCGCCTACGAGGTGCGTCACGAGGACGGCTCCCTCGACCGCCATCCCGCGCGTCGAGCCCAGCAGGTCGACCTCGTCCTCGCCTGGCACGAGGGCTCCTGGCGTGTCCGGGAGGTCCGCCCGGTGGGCCACTAGCCACCGAGCCGCCCCCTCACATTCCCCCAGGGGAAGTTCGTCCGGGCGAC
>CAYSGN010000065.1:0-14512 GCA_964430615.1 uncultured Janibacter sp.
GCGGGATCGACCTGCGCTTCCCGCACCACGAGAACGAGCAGGCCCAGTCCCGCGCTGCCGGGCTCGGATTCGCCGGCTACTGGCTGCACAACGGCTGGGTGACGGTCAAGGGCGAGAAGATGGGCAAGTCCCTCGGCAATGCCATGGAGGTCCAGCACCTCGTCACCGAGCACGAGCCCCTCACCGTGCGCTACTTCCTCACCGCGGCGCACTACCGCTCGATGATCGAGTACCACCCCGGATCGCTCGACGAGGCCGGGTCGGCCGTCGAACGCATCGAGGGCTTCCTGCGCCGGGCCCTGCCCTCGCACGCGGTGCTCGAGGCGGACCCGGCGCTCGAGCTGCCCACGGAGTTCGCGGAGGCGATGGACGACGACCTCGGTGTCGCGGACGCGCTCGCGGTGATCCACGAGACCGTGCGCCGCGGCAACACCGCTCTCGACGAGGGCGCTCGTGACGAGGCCGAGCAGATCGCGCACACCGTCGTCGCGATGACCGATGTCCTCGGGGTCAACCCGCTCTCCGCCGTGTGGAGCGGTGGCGGCAGCGGACGCGAGGACGACTTGGTCAGCACCCTCGACGCGCTCGTGCAGCAGCGGGTCGAGGCCCGGGCCGAGGCCCGCGCCGACCGCGACTTCGAGACCGCGGACCGGATCCGCGACGAGCTGACCGCCGCCGGTGTCGCCCTCGAGGACACCCCGAGCGGCGCCCGGTGGACCCTCGCGCGAAGGGAGCAGTGATGGCCGGCAACAGCGGCCGGCGCGGCGCGGTGCGCCGCAGCGGCAGCAAGAAGGGGGCGACCATCGGCTCCGGCGGCCAGCGCCGCAAGGGCCTCGAGGGCAAGGGGCCCACGCCCCGGGCCGAGGACCGCCCGAACCACAAGAAGTACAAGGCGCACAAGGCCGCTGAGCGCAAGGCCTCCGGCCGCCCGGCGCAGCACAAGAAGGACGCCTCGACCGAGGTCCTCGCGGGACGCAACTCCGTGCTCGAGGCGCTGCGCACCGGGGTGCCGGCGAGTGCCATGTACGTCGCCGGGCGGATCGACGGCGACGACCGGGTCAAGGAGTCGCTGAGGATCGCCGCCGAGGCGAGCATCCCGATCATGGAGACCCCGCGCCCGGAGCTGGACCGGCTCACCGACGGCGCCGTCCACCAGGGGCTGGCCCTGCAGGTCCCGCCGTACGACTACGCACACCCGCGCGACCTCGTCGACTCGACCCTGCCGGGCACGCCTCTCGTCGTCGCCCTCGACGGGATCACCGACCCGCGCAACCTCGGGGCCATCGTCCGCTCGGTGGCCGCCTTCGGCGGACACGGCGTCGTCGTCCCCGCGCGGCGCAGCGCCGGCATGACGGCAGCGGCCTGGAAGACCTCGGCGGGCGCCGCCGCCCGGGTCCCGGTCGCCCGGGCGAGCAACCTCACCCGAGCCCTCCAGGACTACCGCACGGCCGGCTTCTTCGTCATCGGTCTCGACATGGAGGGTGACGTGCAGCTGCCCGGGCTCGATCTGGCCACCTCACCGCTCGTCGTCGTCGTCGGCAGCGAGGGCAAGGGGCTCTCCCGCCTCGTGCGCGAGACCTGCGACCAGGTCGTCTCGGTGCCGATGAGCAGCGAGGTCGAGTCGCTCAACGCCGGCGTCGCGGCCGGTGTCACGCTCTACGAGATCGCCCGCCTGAGGGGTGCGTGAGCGGCGGGATGCAGGGAACGCCCACACCGTACGCGCCGTGGTCGATGACCAAGCCCCCCTCGGTGCTCATCGCCCAGGTGGCCATGTGCGCGGCGGCGGCCCTGACGATCGTCGCCGGACCGCTCTCCCTCCTCTTCGCGTGGGACGACGTCCGGCGCAACCTGGAGCAGTCCTTGGCCGAGGACGGCAACCCGGACATGGTCGGCCCGGCGCTCGCGATGGGCGTCGTCCTCGTCGTGGGTGCCGCGACCGTCGTCGCCGGCCTGTGGCTCGTCATGGCCTTCTTCACCGGGCGTGGGGCGGAGTGGTCCCGCATCCTCGGGTCGGCCCTCTTCGTGCTCTACGCACTCTTCTCCTCGTGCTGGCTCATCAGCGTCGCCGACCCGGTGCCGCTCATCGGCAACCTCGTGACCATGGTGTGCGCCGTCACGGCCGTCGTGTGCATCTGGCTGCCGTCGGCGACCACCTGGTACCGCAGGCCCCGCCGCTAGCCGGGCGAAGGGGGCAGCGCTCCCTCGTCGTCCCGGTCGAGGTGGATGACGTGGGTGCCCGCGGCGACGTCCGCCAGCGAGCGGTCCTCGTCGTCGACGAGGATCCACAGCCAGGAGATGACCCCGACCCCGGCACTGATCAGCTCGCGCAGCAGCGCCTGCCCGAGCCCGGGGACCTCCCCGCTCCGGGCGTCGATCACCTGCAGCCCCGTGAGGGACTTGCCCAGGCTCTGTCCCGTGCGGGCCACCCGCAGCACCCTGTTCCAGAGGATCACCCCGAGACCGGCGACGAGCGCGAGCGCGAGCAGGATGATCCCGAGCGTCATGAGCGGGCCGGACCCGGTGCCGTGGCGCACGCAGGTGCCGTTCAGGCCGGTGGAGCACGGGTAGGTCTCGGGGTACCCGGCCACGAAGACCACGGTGCCCAGGGCCAGGAGCCCGAGGGTGGTCAGGCCGCTGAGCAGGGCGTCGACGATCCCGCCGGGGATCCGGTCGACGAGAGCGGCGGTGGGGCCGTGGTGCTCCTCGACCCAGGCGCGCGACCCGGGACGGGAGCTCACGTGCCGTCCTCCTCCTCGACGACCGGCTGCAGCCGCTCGTCGGTCCCGAGCACGGCCTGCTCGTCCGGTCGGCCGGGGAGGACGTCGCGCAGGTAGGCCTGGACCGCAGCGGCGATGTCGATGTCATGGCCCGCCCGCTCGGCCATGTACCAGCGGTGCTCGAGGATCTCGTGGAAGATCTCCGGCGGCTCCAGCTTGCGCCGCAGCCGAGGTGGCACCGCGCGGATCGTCGGCTGGTAGATCCACGTCAGCCAGTCGTGGGCGACCAGCTCCTCGTCCTCGCCCTGGCGGTCGTTGGCCGCGCAGTAGGAGTCGAGGTCGTTGAGCAGACGCCGGGCCTGGTTGTCCTCCACGTCCAGACCGGTGAGCCGCAGCAACCGCCGGGTGTGGTGGCCCGCGTCGACGACCTTGGGCCGGATGCGCATCTGGAGCCCGTCGAGGTCGGTGGTCATCTCCAGCTCGTCGATGTCGAAGCCGAGCTCGTTGAGCCTGCGGATCCGCTCGTCGACCCGCCAGCGCTCGCCCACCTCGAAGGTCTCGTCCGCGGTGAGCTCCCGCCACAGGTGCCGGTACCGGTCGATGATCTCGTGCGAGACGGTGATCGGGTCCAGGCCCTCCTGGAGGAAGCCCCCGGCGGCGAGGTCCATCATCTCCCCGGCGATGTTCACCTGGGCCAGGTCGAGGTCGTGCTCGCGCTGGCCGCGGCTGAGGGTGTCGTGCAGCTCCCCGGTCTCGGCGTCGACGAGGTAGGCGGCGAAGGCCCCCGCGGACCGCCGGAAGAGGGTGTTGGACAGGGAGACGTCACCCCAGAAGAAGCCGACCAGGTGCAGCCGCACGAGCAGCACGGCCAGGGCGTCGACGAGACGGTCGGCCGTCTCCTGGCGCAGGTGCTGGCTGAAGACGGCCCGGTACGGCAGCGCGAACTGCAGGTGCCTGGTGATGAGGCACGCGTCGAGCGGGTGACCGGCAGCATCGGTGCGGCCGGCGACGACCGCGAGGGGCTCCACGCAGGGCAGGTCGAGGCGCCGCAGGTCGCGTAGCAGCGCGTACTCGTCGCGGGCCAGGTCCTCCTTGATCTCCTTGACCGCCACGACCCCGCCGGAGAGACGGGCGAAGCGCACGACGTGCCGGGAGATGCCGCGCGGCAGCGCCGCCAGCAGCTCCTCGGGCCACTCGAGCAGGGGGACCCCCCACGGCAGGTCGAGCAGCGCCGGGTCCGGCCGCACGGCCGAGATGTCCAGGGGCATGGGTCCTCCGGTGGCTGGCTCAGGAGCGTCCCGCTCCTGCTCAGTGTGGCCCAGCCGGGGCACGAAAGGAGGCCTGCCCACCCACCAGTTGTGGACGACAGGGGCAGCGTGGCTGAAATTCCTTGCAGGATCGTGCAGGTCCGCGCGTTTCAGGCTCCACGCTCGGGTAACGTGCAGCCGTGACGCAGACGGAGGGCACCGGTGGGGAGCGGTCGCACCGCGGCGAGGAGCGACCGTCCCGGCTGGCGGACATCGCCGAGCACGCGGGGGTCTCCGAGGCCACCGTCAGTCGGGTGCTCAACGACCGTCCCGGGGTGGCGCCGGGGACCCGTGAGGTCGTCCTCACGACGGTCGACGTGCTCGGCTACGACCGCCCGAGCCGGCTGCGGGCCGCCGCGGTGCCCCTCGTCGGGCTCATCACGCCGGAGCTGGTCAACCCGATCTTCCCCGCCTTCGCCCAGCAGATCGAGGCCTCGCTGAGCGCCCGCGGCTACACGCCGGTGCTGTGCACCCAGGCCGAGGGCGGGATGCGCGAGGACGCCTTCGTCGAGATGCTGCTGGGCCGCGGCGTGGCGGGGATCGTCTACGTCTCCGGGCAGCACTCCGACCTGCACGAGCCGGTCGAGCGCTACCTCCGGCTGCGCGAGCGCGGACTGCCGCTCGTCTTCGTCAACGGCCACCGGGAGGGGATCGACGCCCCCTTCGTCTCCGACGACGACGTGGCGGCCATGGACCAGGCGGTCCGCCACCTCGCCGACCTCGGGCACACGCGCATCGGTCTGGCGCTCGGCCCGGAGCGCTTCGTCCCCGTGCGACGCAAGGAGATCGGCTTCACCGCCGCGATGTCGCGTCACCTCGGTCACGACCACCTCGACGGCCTCGTCGTGCACACCCTCTTCGGCATCGAGGGCGGCGCCTCGGCCGCTCGCCGGCTGCTCGAGCAGGAGGTGACCGCCATCGTCTGCGGGAGCGACCTCATGGGCCTCGGGGTGATCCGCGAGGCCCGGGCCCGAGGGCTGTCGGTGCCTCAGGACCTCTCGGTCGTCGGGTACGACGACAGCGACCTCATGGCCTTCACCGACCCGCCCCTGACGACGCTGCGCCAGTCCGTGCAGTCGATGGGCCAGGCAGCGGTGGAGGCGCTCGTCGAGGAGATCGAGGGGGTCAGCCGCCCGCGAGGCGAGTTCGTCTTCCGCCCCGAGCTGGTCGTCCGCGGCTCGACCGCGGCGGTACCGGAAGGCAGCCGGCGTCGGGCACGGACCTGACGCCGCTCCGGCTAGGTCCCCGCGCGCAGCCGCAGGAGGCGGGACAGGACCTCGGGCACCTCGATGCAGTCGGCCACCCGCACGCGGGCGAGGGTCTGCCCGGCACCGACCTTGATGCCCAGGTCACCCGGGCCGAGCACCGCGAAGACGTGCTCGTCCGTGACGTCGTCCCCCAGGTAGACGATCGCGTCGGCGCCCACCTCTCGCCCCAGCGCGAGGAGCGCGCTGCCCTTGTCGGCCCGGTGGACGCTCAGCTCGTGGACGCTCTTGCCCACGAGCAGCCCGACGCCGTCCGTGGCCGCCTCCTGCGCGATGCCGGACGCCGTCTCGCGGCTCTCCGGGGGCAGCCCCCGGGTGTGCAGGACGACGGCGGTGGGCTTGTGCTCGACCCGGATGCGGGGGTCGCGTGCGGCCACCGCGCCGGTGACCTGATCGCGCAGCCTGGCCAGTCGGAGCCGCTGCTCGTCGGTGAGCACCTCGGCATCCCGACGGCTGGTCTCGGCGCCGTGGCTGCCGATCCGCACGACGGGCGAGTCGGTGAGCCCGGTCAGCTGCTCCAGGGTGGTCAGGTCGCGCCCCGAGACCACCGCGCTCGACGTGCCGGGCAGGGCGGCCAGGTCCTCGAGGGTCTGCGTGGTGCCGGGCTGGGGCCGGGCGTCCATGGGGTCCTGGACGAAGGGGGCCAGCACCCCGTCGAAGTCGCTCGCCACGAGCAGGTGGTCGATGCGGGCGACCCGGGTGAGCGCCTCGTCGACATCGGCCGGGGAGGTCGCCCCGGTCACGCCCCTGCCCCCTTCGTCGCGCTGCCCGGTCGGCCGGGTCGCCCGGGGGCCATCTCGAGGTTGGTGAGGAAACGGTCGGCCCAGGTGCGCACGTCGTTCTCGGCGACCTGACGGCGCAGCGAGCGCATGAGCCGGCGCTTCTGCCGTGGCTCGGTCTCGATCGCCCGCAGCATCGTCTGCTTCAGGCCCTCGATGTCGTGCGGGTTGCACACGAAGGACTGCTTCATCTGGTGCCAGGCCCCGGTGAACTCGCTGAGCACGAGTGCCCCGCCCCCGTCGTGACGGCAGGTGACGTACTCCTTGGCGACGAGGTTCATCCCGTCCCGCAGCGGGGTGACGAGCATGACGTCGGCCATCTGGAAGAGGGCGGCCATCTCCTCCCGCGGGTAGCTGCGGTGCAGGTAGTGCACGGCCGGTCGGCCGATCGCGGAGTAGGCACCGTTGATCCGGCCCACGGTCGTCTCGACCTCGGTCCGCAGCTGCTTGTAGGCCTCGACCCGCTCACGGCTGGGTGTGGCGACCTGGACGAAGGTCACCTCCGGCGAGCGCAGCGTGCCCTCGGCGAGCAGCTCCTCGTAGGCCTTCAGGCGGTGCCGGATGCCCTTGGTGTAGTCCAGCCGGTCGACCCCGAGCATGACGACCTCGGGGTCGCCGAGCGAGGCGCGGATCTGCTCGGCCCGACGCTGCACGGACTCGGTGCGCGCCAGCTCCTCGAGACCGTGGAAGTCGACGCTGATCGGGACCGCCGAGGCGCGGACGACCCGCGTGCTCCCGTCGGGGTCGTGGGTGGTGACGGTGTCCCCCTTCGTCGCCCGACCATCGAGCTGGCGGGCCGCCCGCAGGAAGTTCTGCGCGTCGGCCTGCCGCTGGAAGCCCAGGTAGTCCGCGCCGAGGAGGCCCTCGATGATGCGTGAGCGCCACGGCAGCTGGGCGAAGAGCTCCACCGGGGGGAAGGGGATGTGGTTGAACCAGCCGATCCGCACGTCCGGCCGGCGCTCGCGGACCAGCGCCGGCACGAGCTGGAGCTGGTAGTCGTGGATCCACACCTTGGCGCCGGGGGCGGCGACCTCGCACACCGCCTCGGCGAAGCGGGCGTTGACCGCCCGGTAGTCCTGCCACCACTCCCGGTGGAAGTGCGCCGGCACGATGACGTCGTGGTAGATCGGCCACAGGGTGTCGTTGCTGAAGCCCTCGTAGTAGGAGGTGATCTCCTCCGCGGAGACCGGCACCGGGTGCAGCCACATGCCGGACTCCTCGAAGGGGGCGGGGGCCTCCCCGGCCTCACCGGCCCACCCGACCCAGGCGCCCTCGCGACCGCGCATCACCGAGTCCATGGCGGTGACGAGTCCTCCGGGGGAACGCTGCCACTCGCTGCTGCCGTCCGGGGCGACGACGCGGTCGACGGGCAGGCGGTTGGCGGCGATGACGAGGTCGAACGTACGAGTGGACACAGGTGGTGCACCTCCTGGTGGGGACCACCAGCCTACGGAGTGGTCGGGCCCTACCGCTGGGAGCGCCGGCCCGGTAGCGTCGGGACATGAAGATCTCAGATGTGCTGCGCACGAAGGGCACCGACGTCGTGACGGTCTCCCCGGAGGCCACGGTCACCGAGCTGCTGGCCCTCCTCGCCGAGCACGGGATCGGCGCGGTGGTCGCCACCTCCGGCGAAGGGGAGGTGGTCGGCATCGTCTCCGAGCGCGACATCGCCCGCCACCTGCACACCCGCGGCGCCGCCGTGCTCGACGCGCCGGTGGGGGACATCATGACCCGCAAGGTGCACACCTGCACCGAGCACGACCAGGTGGCCGACCTGGCGGTCCAGATGACCGAGCGCCGCATCCGTCACCTGCCCGTGCTGCGGGACGATCGGCTGTACGCGCTCGTGAGCATCGGCGACATCGTCAAGCACCGGCTGGACACGCTCGCGGCCGAGCGCGACCACCTCGAGGCCTACATCCAGCAGTGACCCGTCAGCGGGCACTCAGGCCACGCTGCACCAACTCACATGCCCGGACACCTAGTCTGGAGACATGACGACAGAGCTCATCGGGGACGATCCTGCCCCGGACGAGCGTGGAGACGCGCCAGTGGCGGACTTCGACCGGATCGGTCCCTACCGGGTGCTCCAGCAGCTCGGCCAGGGCGGCATGGGCATCGTCCACCTCGCCCTGGATGAGCGCGGTCGGGCCGTGGCGATCAAGGTCCTGCGCGCCCACGTGGCCCACGACGAGGACGCCCGCGCCCGCCTGGCCCGGGAGGTCGACACCCTCGCCCGGGTGCGCTCCCAGCGCATCGCGCCGGTCTTCGACGCCGATCTGGAGGCCGAGCAGCCCTACATCGTCACCCGGTACGTGCCGGGCCCGAGCCTCGAGCAGTACGTGCGGGAGGAGGGCCCGCTGGACGCCCAGCAGCTGCTCTCCCTGGCGAAAGGGCTGGCCGAGGCACTGCGGGCCATCCACTCGGTGGGGGTCATCCACCGCGACCTCAAGCCGGGCAACGTCCTCATGCTCGACGGCGAGCCGGTCGTCATCGACTTCGGCATCGCGCACATCGCCGACACCTCCCGCATGACCATGACCGGGTTGGTCATGGGCACGCCCGGGTACCTCTCTCCCGAGCTCGTCGAAGGGGGGCAGGTCACCCCGGCGACCGACTGGTGGGGCTGGGCCGCGACCCTCGTCTTCGCGTCCACGGGGCGCTCCCCCTTCGGCCGGGGCGGCATGGAGGCGATCCTCTCGCGCGTCGCCCGTGGCGAGGCGGACCTGCGTGACGTCGACCCGGACCTGGCACCGCTGCTGCACGCGGCCCTCACCCCGGACCCCCAGCGTCGACCGGACGCCGACGAGGTGCTGCTCGCCCTGGAGGCGCGCGCCAACGGTCGTCCGGTGACCGACGTGCTGCCCCAGCGCACCCGCACCCTCGAGCAGGAGTCCACCCGCCGGATGCCGGGGGCCGCTGCGGCTCCCGTCGCCGAGCCCCCGCCACCGTGGGGCTCGGCCACCTGGCAGGACCCCAACCCGCCCGCGCCGGCACCGGTCGCCGCGTCCGCCCCACCACCCCAGCAGTCCACGGGCCGTGAGCCGTGGCCAGGGGCCGGGCCCCTCCCGACCGACCGCCCGGGTGACCCGAGGATCGGTCGGCCCCAGCGCAGCGACGTGCTCGCCGGGATGCTGGTGGCGCTGGTCGCCCTGACCGCCGCGCTGCCGTGGGTCGGCCTCGGCGTCGCCCTGGCCTGGTCGTGGCTCGCCCGCACCGTCGATGCCTCGATGACCTCGCTCGTCCGCCGGCGCCACCGTCGCGGCTACCGACGCAGCGACGGGGCGATGACGATCGCCGCGAGTCCCTGGCACCTCCTCTCGGCCGCGGTGTCCACCGTCCTCACCGCCATCCTGCCGCTCCTCGTGGGGGCGGCGGGGCTGCTCGTCACGGCCGTCGTGCAGAGCTCGGCCGGTGCCGGGGCGGTGGAGCTGGATGCGCCCTTGCCGCTGGCCGTGGGCGGACTGCTCGCCCTGCTCATGGGCTGGTGGGGTCCGGGTGGCCCGAGCCTGCGGCGCGGCAGCCGCAGCCTGGTCCGCTCGGTCACCGGTATCGCGCCCGTGCGAGTGGCGCTCGCGGTCGCCCTGCTCGTCGCCGGCTTGGTCGTGCTCGGCGGGCTCGCCGTCCAGGCCCTCGACGTCTCGTGGTGGCCCGGGATGCAGTCGCCGCTGCCGGACCCCCAGCAGCTGCCCGGCCTATGACGACCCCACCGCCACCACCACGCCGTCGTCCGAGGAGGTCCGGGTCCACGGAGGAGGACGCCCAGCGTGCCCGCAAGCCGCGGCCCGGCTCCGGCTCGGAGTCCTCGGGTCAGGGGGCGGGTGGCCAGCGTGCCCGCAAGCCGCGTCCCGGCTCCGGCTCGGAGTCCTCGGCGCAGGCCATCCCGGTGCAGCCCTCCCCGAGGTCCCCTCGTCCCCGGCCCAGGCCCAAGCCGACGCCGCGACAGGGGCCGCAGCCCAAGCCGCGCCGGCGGCCGTCCCTGCGGGGGGAGCACCCGACGGAGACCATCCCGCTGCGGGGTTCGCTGCGGGGCACGCCCTACCGCGACCCCCGCGTCACGCGGGCCGTCGCGGAGGAGCAGGCGGCGGCCACCGCGATCGACCTTGCGCTGCGGGTGGCGGAGATCATGCTGCGGTGCGGCTCCAGTGCCAGTGCCGTCGAGGCGGCCTCGACCGCCGTCGGTGTGGCCGGCGGGCTGGAGGACATGGACGTCGACCTGACGATGCAGTCGATGCACATGCAGTGCCGCACCCCCTCGGGGCAGACGATCTCGCGGCTGCGTGTCGTGCGCCAGCCCCGACGGGACTTCGGCCGTCTGGCCCAGGTGCACGCCCTCGTGGACGACCTGGTCTCGGGGGACGTGGACATCGAGCAGGCCGAGCAGCGGCTCAAGGAGATCAACTCCTCGCCGCGTACGTGGTCCCGCTGGGTGGTCACCTGCGCCGAGGGCGGTGTCGCAGCCGGCGTGGCACTCATGCTCGGGGCCAGCATCGGCGGCATCGTGCTCGCCTTCCTCGCGGTCACGGCGGTGACCGGCGCGACCAGGCTCGTCAGCCGGCTGCACCTGCCGGACTTCTACCTCAGTGCCCTCGGTGGCGCGGCGGCGACGATCGTCTCCTTCTTGGGGTACGTCGGTGGTCGGAGCGAGTTCGTCCCCGTGACGGCGAGCGACTTCGTCTTCGCCATGGCCGGTGGCATCGTCTTCCTGCTGCCCTCGCTCACCCTGACCTCGGCGATGGAGGACGTCCTCTCCGGCTTCCCTGTGACAGGGACGGCCCGGCTCTTCGAGGTCATGATGCACACCTTCGGTCTCATCATCGGTGTGGCCGGTGGGCTGGGCGTGTGTCTCCAGACCGCGACGTTCTTCGAGATCGGCCTGCGCCCGCCTCCGCTGGACCAGCTCGAGTGGGCCTCTGCCTCCTTCCCGCTGGTGCTCATCGGATCCGGGTTCATCGGGCTGACCGGTGCCATGACGATGCTCGGGCACGAGCGGCTCCTGCTGTGGTCCGGAGGGCTCTCGGCGCTGGGTGTCGCGGTGGCCACGATCCTCAGCAGCGCGGACGTCGGGCGGGTGAGCTCCACCGGCCTCGCGGCGGTCGTCATCGGCTTCTTCGCGCGGCTCATCGCGCTGCGCAAGGATGCGCCGCCGCTGACCATCCAGGTGCCGGCGACCTTCGGTCTGCTGCCCGGTCTGGCGATCTTCCTCGGGCTGTACCACATGGTCGGTCCGGCAGAGGTCACGCAGGGTTCGGTGGTCCAGCAGGGCATCGTCGAGGTGGTCACTGCGCTGGGCATCATCATGGCCATCGCCACCGGCGCGACCCTCGGTGACCGACTCGCCGCACCCTTCGATTCGCCTGTGGCACAACGGCGTCGGGCCTCCGTCGCGTCCGAGGCCGAGCGCCGTGGGGACGACGAGTGGGCGGACGACTGAAGTAAGGAAATGGTGAGTCCCGAGTCACAGGCGGGTCGGTTTGACCTCCAAGGTCACGGGAATGTAACGTTCTGAAACGTCCGCGAACGAAGCCAGTCTGTTCTGGCAGTTCACACATCAGAACCACGCTCATCCTGAGCGTCCGCCAGACCGTCTGGCAGCTTCAACCACGAAGCCCCTGAAACTCCGTGGAAGGAAACCCCAATCTCCATGTTCTACTCGCCCAAGCACGCCCAGATCTCGAAGACCTCCCCTGCGCGTCGCCGCCTCGCCGGTGTCGCCGTGGTCGGTGCGACCGCCGCCGTCGGCTCCGTCGCCGGCGCCCAGAGCGCGTCCGCCAGCAACGTCTGGGACGCTGTCGCCCAGTGCGAGAGCGGTGGCAACTGGTCCACCTCCACCGGTAACGGCTTCTACGGTGGCCTCCAGTTCACCCACCAGACCTGGCAGGCCTTCGGTGGCGGCCAGTACGCCGAGAACGCCAACGGCGCCACCCGCTCGCAGCAGATCGAGATCGCCCAGAAGGTCCTCGCGACCCAGGGCCCCGGCGCCTGGCCGGTCTGCTCGCAGAAGGCGGGCCTGACCTCCAGCAACGGCCAGACCGGTGTCTCCGGCGGCTCCTCCGAGCAGGAGGCCCCGGTCGAGGAGGCCCCCGAGCAGGAGGCCCCGGTCGAGGAGGCCCCCGAGCAGGAGGCTCCCGAGCAGGAGGAGGCTCCGGTCGAGGAGGCCCCCGAGCAGGAGGCCCCCGTCGAGGAGGCCCCCGAGCAGGAGGAGGCTCCGGCCGAGCGTGCGCCCGAGGCCCCCTCGCGCAGCACCGAGCGTTCCGCTGCTCCGGCTCAGTCCACCGGCAGCCTCGCCGTTGACGGCATCGTCGGCCCGAACACCGCGGCTGCCATCGAGCAGTGGGTCGGCGGCAGCGTCGACGGTGACGACTGGCTGAGCAACGACGACATCAAGAAGCTCCAGGCCAAGGTCGGGGCGAACCAGGACGGCGTCGTCGGCCCGGAGACCATCTCCGCCCTCCAGGGCGTCGTCGGCGCGGACCAGGACGGCATCTGGGGCCCGGAGACCACCAAGGCCCTCCAGCAGCACCTGAACAACAACCTCTGAGCAGCCCTGCTGCACTGAGTCGAGGAAGGCCCCGCACCACATGGTGCGGGGCCTTTCCCGTGCGCCCAGAGGGGCGTGTGATGGTCAAGTTACAGGTATGTATTTCTGTTGCATGTGTTGTTTGTGTGACTCGTGAGCCTTAGCGTCCTACTCGGACCTGCACGGGACCCCTGCTCGTGTTCGACCGAAAGGGAAATGACTACATGCTGACCACCACGGACTTCCCCGATCAGCCCGCCTCGCGGCGTGGCCGTCGCCTGCGCACGGCGGGCGGCGTGCTGACCGTCGCCGCACTCGCCGCGGGCGGCGTGGCCGTCGCCTCCGGCGCCGGAGCGACCGAGACCGTCTGGGACCGGGTCGCCTACTGCGAGTCGACGAACAACTGGAGCATCAACAGCGGCAACAGCTTCTACGGTGGCCTCCAGTTCACCTACGACACCTGGAAGGGCTTCGGCGGGCAGAAGTACGCCCCCACCGCGGACAAGGCCACCAAGGCCCAGCAGATCGAGATCGCGCAGGAGGTCCTGAAGGTCCAGGGCCCGGGTGCGTGGCCGGTCTGCTCCAAGGAGGCCGGCCTGACGGTCGAGAACGGCCTGGCGGTCGACCCGTACAGCGGCACCGAGCGCCCGTCGCGCTCCGAGGACCGTCCGGCGACGTCGGGCGGCGACTCCACCTCCGGCTCCAGCTCGACCTCTGCCGGTCGTCTCGTCGTGGACGGCATCCGCGGCCCGAAGACCAACGCGGGCATCGAGACCTGGGTCAACCGTCCGACGGACGGCTACCTCGACCAGGGGGACCGCAAGGCCCTCCAGGGCAAGGTGGGCACCTCCCAGGACGGCATCATCGGTCCGATCACGACCTCGGCCGTCCAGCGCCGTGTCGGCGCCGGCGTGGACGGCATCTGGGGCAGCCAGACGACCTCCTCGCTTCAGCGCTACCTCAACGAGCACGTCTTCTGAGGACGGACCGACGCTCGGTGATGACCGGGGCCGCGGCTAGGATGCCGCGGTCCCGGTTTTTTTCTTCCCCGGGCACGCTGGCGTGGCGCAATCGGTAGCGCACCTGTCTTGTAAACAGGTGGTTGGGGGTTCGAGTCCCCCCGCCAGCTCTCTGCTCCCCACACCGCGAGAGGACGACATGCGCGCAGCGACCCGCGACTGGATGCGTGCGCGCAGTCACTCCCACGACGAGTTCGACCCCACCCGGGTGGCCGCCACGCTCGCCGAGCGGGGTGAGCGGGTCAGCGTCGTCATCCCGGCCCGTGACGAGGAGGCGACGGTCGGGGAGGTCGTCGACGGACTTCGCGCCGAGCTCGTCGAGCGCGTGCCGCTCGTGCAGGAGCTCGTCGTCATCGACTCCGACTCCTCCGACCGCACGGCTGCGGTCGCCGCGGACGCGGGGGCCCAGGTGCACCGCAGTGCGGAGATCGCGACCCACCTCGGCACCCACCCCGGCAAGGGCGAGGCGCTGTGGAAGTCCCTCTTCGTCACCACCGGCGACATCCTCGTCTTCGTCGACGCCGACCTCACCGAGTGGGGCCCCCACTTCGTCACCGGCCTCGTCGGCGCGCTGGCGCTCGATCCCGGGACGCTGCTCGTCAAGGGGTGGTACGACCGCGTCCTCGATCACGTCGGCAGGCCGCGGAGCACCGAAGGGGGACGGGTCACCGAGCTCGTCGCCCGACCGGTGCTCGACCTGTGGTGGCCCGACCTGGCCGGAGTCGTCCAGCCGCTGGCGGGGGAGTGGGCCGCCCGTCGCTCCCTCATGGAGGACCTGACCGTCCCCACCGGCTACGGGGTGGAGATCGCCTCGCTCGTCGACACCTACTCCCGGTACGGACTCGAGGCGATCGCCCAGGTCGACCTCGGCGCCCGCGCCCACCGGCACCAGAAGGACCACGACC
>CAYSGN010000066.1:0-14366 GCA_964430615.1 uncultured Janibacter sp.
GGCACGCGATGGGCTTCCCCATCGTCCAGGACGAGGACACGATGTTCACCGAGGCCGACCGGGCCGCGCTCAGCCGCGTCGCGGAGATGGTCCGGGCGGACGACATGCCGGAGGAGTTCGCGCTCTCCATGACCCGGGCGCTCGCGCGCACGATGGACCGGCTCGCCGCGTGGCAGGCACAGCTGGTCAGCGAGGAGATCACCCGGCGCCGTCACGGCGAGCAGACCGTCGAGGAGCTGGCTCGCGAGGAGGACCGGCGCACCCGCGAGGAGGCCCGTGAGGACAGCGAGGAGGCGGCACGCGCCCTCGCCGAGCTCGCCGACGACCTGGAGCCGCTGCTGCTGTACGTGTGGCGGCGCCAGCTGACGGCGACGATCCAGCGGATGCTCACCCTCGAGGAGGACGAAGGACGCACGAGCACCGTCGGCTTCGCCGACCTGGTCAACTTCACCTCCGTCGTGCGCCGGCTCACCGAGCGGGAGCTCGGGCAGATGGTCCAGCGCTTCGAGGACCTGTGCACCGACATCGTCACCGCGCACGGCGGTCGGGTCATCAAGACCGTCGGCGACGAGGTGCTCTTCCAGACCTTCGACGTCGCGCCCGCCGCGGCCATCGCGCTCGACCTCGTCGAAGCGATGTCGGGGGACGACCTGCTGCCCGACGCGCGCGTCGGGATGGCCCACGGCCCGGTGGTGCGTCGCCTCGGCGACATCTTCGGGACGACGGTCAACAGGGCGAGCCGGCTCACGGCGGTCGCGCCCCCCGGAGGGGTCTACGTCGACGACGTGCTCGCCCGGCTCATCGAGCCCTTCAGCGGCTTCACGACCTCGCGGACCCGGCCCCGCTCCCTTCGGGGGCTCGGTGAGGTCGTCCCGAGCAGGCTCGTGCGAGTGACCGGTGGCCGGCGACCTGCCGACGTCACCGCGCACGTGTAACGCGAACTTCCTATGCTGCGTCCATGACCCGAGTGCTCCTGGCCGAAGACGATGCCGCGATCTCCGAGCCGTTGGCCCGGGCCCTGGTCCGAGAGGGCTACGACGTGAGTGTCCACGCGGACGGGCGCGAGGCGCTCGACGCGGCGCTCGGCACCCCGCCCGACCTGCTCGTCCTCGATCTCGGCCTGCCGACCCTCGACGGGCTCGAGATCTGCCGGCGGATGCGGGCGACCGGGTCGGACCTGCCCGTGCTCATCCTCACCGCCCGTGCCGACGAGGTGGACACGGTCGTCGGGCTCGACGCCGGCGCGGACGACTACGTCACCAAGCCCTTCCGCCTCGCCGAGCTCATGGCTCGCGTGCGGGCCCTGCTGCGTCGCCGCAGCGACGACCAGCTCGAGCCCACCGGCCCGGTGCGCATCGACCAGGACAGCCGGCGGGTGTGGTTCCACGGCGAGGAGCTGGCGCTGACCGCCAAGGAGTTCTCGGTGCTCAGCGTCCTCGTGCGCGAGAGCGGGCGGGTCGTCACCCGCGAGCAGCTCATGGGTGAGGTCTGGGAGACCGAGTGGTACGGCTCGACCAAGGCCCTCGACATGCACATCTCGGTCCTGCGCCGCAAGCTCGGTGACGACGTCGCCGACCCGCGGCACATCGCGACCGTGCGTGGCGTCGGGTTCCGTTTCGACCCGTGAGCTTCCTCGCGCACGTGCGTCGCGCGGTGCTCGGGGCCGGCATCGTCGCGGGCGCCGTCACGGCGGTCCTCCTCGGGATGGTCGCCGTGGCCCTCACGGGCACGAGCAGCGAGCGCGTGCTCGGGCTGGACCTGCTCGCGTGGCTCGTCCTGGCCCCGGTCGTCGGCACCCTCGTCGCGGTCCCGCTCGCCCTCCTCGTCATGCGCTCGGCGGTCCGGCGACGCACCCGTGGGCTGAGCTTCATCGACGCGCAGGTCGAGGCGATCCGACGGGGGACCGGCGCGCTGCCGCGCCCGAGCGTCGGCCTCTCCGACATCGACGGGCACACCCAGGGCCTGGCCCGCCTCGCCGGGGAGCTGGCCCAGCAGCGCGCCCTGGACCGCGACTTCGCCTCCGACGCCTCCCACCAGCTGCGCACACCGCTGACCGCGCTGCTCATGCGGCTGGAGGAGATGGGCCAGACCGACGACCTCGAGGTCGTGCGCGAGGAGGCGACGGTCGCGGTCGACCAGGTCGAGCGCCTCACCGGCGTCATCGACACCCTTTTGGCCCGCTCGAAGGGAGAGGAGGGCGTCGTCCCCGAGATCTCGCTGGACTCCGTCCTCGCCGCGCTCCAGCGCGAGTACCAGCCGGCCTTCACCGCCGCCCGTCGCACGATGCGCGTGGACGGGCCCCCCGGGCTGGCGGTGCGCTCCAGCCCCGCCGACCTGGCCCAGATCCTGCAGACCCTCATCGAGAACTCGCTGGCGCACGGCGCCGGGCGGGTGACGATCACGATGCGCGCGTCCGCGGGCTCGACGGTCATCGAGGTCCAGGACGAGGGGGAGGGCATCCCCGCCGCCATCGCCCCGCACGTCTTCGAGCGGTCGGTGACCTCGCACGGGTCCGGCCTGGGGCTGGGCCTGGCGCGCCAGCTCGCCGAGCGCAACGGTGGCCGGCTGGAGCTCGTGAGCAGCCGCCCGGCGGTCTTCGCGATCTTCCTCGCCGGCCGCGGCGCCCGCTGACGAGCGACGTCTGCACGTCCGGGCCCCTGCCGGGGTGCCCGCAGGAGGCTCAGTCCTCGTGGTGGCCCGCGAGGGGAGAGGTGTCGACGTCCATCGGCTCGTTGGCGAAGACGAAGGTGCGGTAGGCCCAGAAGCGGAAGATCGTGCCCAGCCCGATGCCGAAGATCGTCGAGGCGTTGTCCGCGACCGTGCTCGTGAGGTCCAGCCCGTAGTGCGAGACCACCAGGCACAGCGTCGAGATCCCGAGGGCCAGGCCGTTGACCACGAAGAAGAGGCTCACCTCGTGGTGGGCCGGCCGGGAACGCCGCCGGGCGAAGGTCCACGACCGGTTGCCGAACCAGGAGAAGAGGGTCGCGGTGACCCCGCTGATGATCCGCGCCGTCGTCACCTTGTCGGCGAGGACGGTGTGGATGAGCAGGTTGAGCAGGCCGATGTCGATGACGAAGTTCAGCACCCCGACGACGCCGAACTTGCCCATCTCGTGCCAGATCGAGTCGACGAAGCCGTGGACCCGCCCCCCGGGCCGCCTCACCACGAGGGCCCCCACGAGAGGGTCGTTGGCTCGGGTGCGCAGCGCATCACCGCAGGCTAACCCTGAGCGGGCGAGGACGCGCACGTATCCTTCAGCACGTGTCGACTCCTCAGCCCGCCCCCGGAGGTTTCCCCGTCGTCGGTGTGATCGGCGGTGGCCAGCTGGCCCGGATGTGCGCCGGCCCCGCTGCCGAGCTCGGTCTGACCCTCAGCGTGCTCACCGACGACCCCGTCTCGAGCGCCGCCCAGGTCATCCCCTCGGCCCCCGTCGGCTCGCACACCGACACGGCCGCGGTCCGCGACTTCGCGCGGGCGTGCGACGTGGTCACCTTCGACCACGAGCACGTCCCCGCAGAGGTCCTCGACGCCCTCGTCGCGGACGGTGTCGTGCTGCACCCGCAGCCGGCCGCCCTGCGGCACGCGCAGGACAAGCTCGTCATGCGCACCGCCCTCACCGACGCCGGCCTGCCCTGCCCGCCGTGGCGGGCGGTGGCCACCCGCGAGGAGGTCACCGCCTTCGGTGACGAGGTCGGCTGGCCGATCGTCGCCAAGACCCCGCGAGGTGGGTACGACGGCAAGGGGGTGCTCGTCGCGGACGGCCCCGAGGACCTCGCGGAGTGGCTCGAGGAGGCGAGCGCGCGCTCGGAGCGGCTGCTCGTGGAGGCCAAGGTCCCCTTCGTCCGCGAGCTGGCGGTGCTGCTGGCCCGCAGCCCCTCCGGCCAGGCCGCCGCATGGCCGGTCGTCGAGACCGTCCAGACCGACGGCATCTGCACCGAGGTCATCGCGCCCGCACCCGGGCTCGACGAGGAGGCGGCGCGGGCGGCGACCGCGATCGGGCTGGAGATCGCCGCGGCGCTGAAGGTGACCGGCGTCATGGCCGTCGAGCTCTTCGAGCTCGAGGACGGCTCGGTCGTCGTCAACGAGCTGGCGATGCGGCCGCACAACTCCGGGCACTGGAGCATGGACGGGGCGGTCACCGGTCAGTTCGAGCAGCACCTGCGCGCCGTCCTGGACCTCCCGCTCGGCTCGCCCACCCCGCGCGCCCCCTGGACGGTCATGGCCAACGTCCTCGGTGGCGAGCACGAGGACCTCTACCCCACCTACCGCCACGTCATGGCCCGCGACCCCGAGCTGAAGGTCCACCTCTACGGCAAGGGGGTGCGTCCCGGCCGCAAGATCGGGCACGTCAACGCCGTGGGCGCCGACCTGGACCGGCTGCGGGAGCGGGCCGGGCACGCGGCCGACTACATCCAGGGAGTGATCACCGAATGAGCGCGACGAGCAGCACGGGCGCCCCGGTCGTGGGCCTCGTCATGGGCAGCGACAGCGACTGGCCGACGATGGAGGCGGCGGCGCAGGTGCTCGAGGACTTCGGGGTCGCCTACGAGGCCGACGTCGTCTCCGCCCACCGGATGCCGACCGAGATGATCGAGTACGGCCGCAGCGCCGAGGAGCGCGGGCTGCGGGTGATCATCGCCGGGGCCGGGGGAGCGGCGCACCTGCCCGGGATGCTCGCCTCGGTGACGAGCCTGCCGGTCGTCGGGGTGCCGGTGGCCCTGAAGAACCTCGACGGCCTGGACTCGCTGCTCTCGATCGTGCAGATGCCCGGCGGCATCCCGGTCGCGACGATGGCCGTCGGCGGGGCCCGGAACGCCGGCCTCATGGCCGTGCGGATCCTCGGTGCGGGCGAGGGCGAGGAGCCCGCACGGCTGCGCGCGGCGATGGCCGACTTCGCGGCCGACCTGTCCGAGCAGGCCCACGCGAAGGGGGAGGCGCTGCGTCGCCGACGCGCGACGGGGTGAGCGGTCCCCCTTCGCTCAGCGGGCGGAGCCCTCGTGGCGCAGGCGGCGCCACTCGATCTTGGGGCAGGTGTCCATGATGACGTCCAGGCCCGCCTCGCGGGCCCGGTCGGCGGCGGCGTGGTCGATGACCCCGAGCTGCATCCAGATCGCGTCGATCTGGAGGCGGTCCTTGTGCGCGATGGCCTCGTCGACGACCGCGCCCACGTGCTCGGAGTTGACGAAGCAGTCGACGACCTTGATGTCGGTGTCGGGGATGTCGGCGAGCGTGGCGTATCCGGTGTCGCCGTCGACGTCCTCGGCCGCGTGGTGGACGGGGACGATCGCCTTGTGCATCTCCCTCTTGAGCCACTGCGCGACGCGATAGGCATCACGCTCCTGGTTGTTGCTCAGCCCCACGACGATCCATGTCCCGGGGTCGGCGATGAGACGGCGCATCGTCTCGGTGTCGTTCCTGTGCGTGAGACTCATGTGACCCATCCAACGCTGGAACGCGCGGCCACGCAATGGTCCACGCGGGACCGCGCGGCGCCGACCCGCTGCCGATGGCACATAATGCCGGTGGTGCCCAAGAACCGCTGATGTGAGGACGAACGTGAGCACGAAGATCGCCGTGGTCGGAACCGGATACGTGGGCCTGTCCATGGCCGTGCTGCTCGCGCAGCACAACGAGGTGGTCGGGTTCGACATCAACGCCGAGCGGGTGGCGATGCTCCGGGAGGGGCACAGCCCCATCCACGACGAGGAGATCATCGACTTCCTCGCCCACCGCGAGCTGGACCTGAGCTTCACGGTCGAGAAGGAGAGCGCCTACGCGGGCGCGGACTTCGTCGTCATCGCGACCCCGACCGACTACGACCCGGACACCAACTACTTCGACACCTCGACCGTCGAGGAGGTCGTCGCCGACGTCATGGCGATCAACCCGGACGCGGTCATGGTCGTCAAGTCCACGATCCCCGTCGGCTTCACCGCCCGCGTGCGGGGCGAGCTCGGGACCGAGAACCTCATCTTCAGCCCGGAGTTCCTCCGCGAGGGCCAGGCGCTGCGGGACAACCTGCACCCGAGCCGGATCGTCGTCGGCGAGGTGAGCGAGCGCGCGCAGCGCTTCGCCGACCTGCTCACCGAGAGCGCCGAGGACCCGGACGTGCCCGTCCTGCTCACCGACTCCACCGAGGCCGAGGCGATCAAGCTCTTCGCCAACACCTACCTGGCCATGCGGGTGGCCTACTTCAACGAGCTGGACACCTTCGCCGCCCAGCACGGGCTGAACACGCGGCAGATCATCGAGGGCGTCGGTCACGACCCGCGCATCGGCTCGCACTACAACAACCCCTCCTTCGGCTACGGCGGGTACTGCCTGCCGAAGGACACCAAGCAGCTGCTGGCCAACTACGACCAGGTGCCCCAGAACCTCATGCAGGCGGTCGTCGACTCCAACCGCACGCGCAAGGACTTCGTCGCCGAGGACATCCTGCGCCGGAGCCCGCGGGTCGTCGGCGTGCACCGCCTCATCATGAAGGCCGGTTCGGACAACTTCCGCGCCTCCTCCATCCAGGGGATCATGAAGCGGATCAAGGGCAAGGGCGTCGAGGTCGTCGTCTACGAGCCCTCGATGGAGCAGGAGGAGTTCTTCGGCTCCCGCGTCGTCCGCGACCTTGAGGAGTTCAAGGCCACGGCCGACGTGATCGTCGCCAACCGCCGCACCCACGAGCTCGCCGACGTCGCCGAGAAGGTCTACACCCGGGACCTCTTCGGCACCGACTCCTGAGCACGACGACGTCCGCCGGGGGATCCTGCCGGGAGCGTCCCCGACGGCCGCGGGTACGATCGCGCCCGTGAGCGCTGACACCGAATTCGACCTGTTCCGTACCTCCGAGGACCACGAGGCGCTGCGCGAGGCAGTGCGCGCGGTCGCCGAGGGCAAGATCGCCCCCTTCGCGGCGGCCGTCGACGAGGAGTCGCGGTTCCCGAGCGAGGCCAACGAGGCCCTCATCGCGGCGGACTTCCACGCTGCCCACGTCGCGGAGGAGCACGGCGGCGTCGGCGCCGACGCGCTCGCCGTCTGCATCATCATCGAGGAGGTCGCCCGGGTGTGCGCCTCCTCCTCGCTCATCCCCGCGGTCAACAAGCTCGGCTCGATGCCGGTCATCCTCGGCGGCTCCGAGGAGATCAACGCCACGTACATGCCCCGCCTGGCGAAGGGGGAGGGCTTCAGCTACGGCCTCTCCGAGCGCGAGGCGGGCTCGGACACCGCCGGGATGCGCTGCCGCGCCACCAAGGACGGGGACGACTGGATCCTCAACGGGCAGAAGGCCTGGATCACCAACGCCGGCGAGTCCGAGCTCTACACCGTCATGGCGGTCACCGACCCGGACGGCCCCCGCGGCGGCAACATCTCCGCCTTCGTCGTCGAGAAGTCCGACGAGGGCTTCGGCTTCTCCGAGAAGGAGCGCAAGCTCGGCATCAAGGGCTCGCCGACCCGGGAGCTGCACTTCGACAACTGCCGCATCCCCGGCGACCGCATCGTCGGCGCCGAGGGCGAGGGCCTCAAGATCGCCCTGCGCACCCTCGACCACACCCGCGTGACGATCGGCGCGCAGGCCGTCGGCATCGCCCAGGGCGCGCTCGACGAGGCCCTGGCCTACGTCAAGGAGCGCAAGCAGTTCGGCAAGCACATCGCCGACTTCCAGGGCATCCAGTTCATGCTCGCCGACATGGCCATGGAGCTCGAGGCCGCCCGCCAGATGGTCTACGTCGCCGCCGCGAAGTCCGAGCGCCACGACGCGGACCTCTCCTTCTTCGGTGCGGCCGCCAAGTGCTACGCCTCCGACGTCGCGATGAAGGTGACCACCGACGCGGTCCAGCTGCTCGGCGGCGCCGGCTATACCCGGGACTTCCCGCTCGAGCGGATGATGCGCGATGCCAAGATCACCCAGATCTACGAGGGCACCAATCAGGTCCAGCGGGTCGTGATGGCACGTCAGCTCCTCAAGGGCCTGCCGAAGGCTCGCTGAGCGGTCTGCGCGCGGCCGGGGTCCCGGGGCCGGCCCCGGGACCCCGGCCGCGGGCGGCCCGCGTCCCGAGTCGGGCCGACCCCACCCCCTGCGCGGGCGGCGCTCCCTTCGCCTACCCGTCGTAGCGGTAGAAGCCGCGGCCGGCCTTGCGGCCGAGGAGCCCGGCGTCGACCATCCGGGCCAGCAGCGGCGGGGGAGCGTAGAGCGGCTCCTTGAACTCCTCGTAGAGCGACTGGGCCACGGCCATCGTGGTGTCCAGGCCGATGAGGTCGGCGAGGGCGAGCGGCCCCTGCGGGTGGGCGGCGCCCAGCACGAAGCCCTGGTCGATGTCCTCGGCCGTCGCGAAGCCCGACTCGTACATGCGGATCGCGCTGAGGATGAAGGGGATGAGCAGGCTGTTGACGACGAAGCCCGCGCGGTCCTGGCAGGTGATCGCGTGCTTGCCCAGCTCGCCGTCGACGTAGGCGCGGGCGCGCTCGGTCGTCTCCTCGGCGGTCATGAG
Source organism: uncultured Janibacter sp. (assembly GCA_964430615.1). Lineage (GTDB taxonomy): Bacteria > Actinomycetota > Actinomycetes > Actinomycetales > Dermatophilaceae > Janibacter. The sequence goes on from CAYSGN010000066.1 coordinate 8,481, forward strand.
CGAGGGGACGAGCTCGACGAGCTTGAGCACCGGCACCGGGTTGAAGAAGTGCACGCCGAGGACCTTGCCCGGGCGCGAGGTGACGGTCGCCAGCTTCATGATCGGGATGGAGCTGGTGTTCGAGGCGAGGATGGCCTCGGGGGACTCGACGATCTCGTCCAGCTGCTTGAAGAGCGCGACCTTCGCCGCCTCGTCCTCGACGATCGCCTCGATGACCAGGTCCCGGTCGGCCAGCTCACCGAGGTCGGTCGCGACGCGGAGGCGGGAGAGCGCGTCGTCGGCACTCTCGATGCGGCCCCTCTCCTCGGCGCGCCGCAGCGACTTCTCGATGCGGGCGTATGCCCCCTGGGCCCGCTCGGTGCCGTCCTCGACGACGACCACGTCGCTGCCCGCGCGGGCGCACACCTCGGCGATGCCCGATCCCATGAGGCCGCCACCGACGACCCCGACCTTCTCCATCGTGTTCTTCATGGCGTCACGATAACGACAGGAGTGTGAGGCCGATCACCCCGGGTGCCCGCGCCCGGGGCGGGTGCTCACCTCATCCGCCCTGGTCGGGGCTGATCGAGAGGGGCTCGTCGTTCTTGAGCTTCTCGAAGAGCTGCTCCGACTCCTCGTCGTCCCACGAGATGGCCACCCCGGCCGGGGTCTGCACGGCGCCGTTGTCGATCGGGACATTGAGCGAGTTCCCCTCGCCCTTGGAGATGCTGCGGAAGGCCCAGAAGGCGCGTGCGGTCCCGAGGAACGAGTCGTCCTCCCCGATGGTCAGCGTGTCCGCGGTCTTCGTGCCGAGGCTGTGCGTGCGCCAGGGGAGCAGCATGTTGGCGGGGCTGACGAGCTTGCCCATGAGGGCGCCGAGGAACTGACGCTGCCGCTCGGCCCGGCCCAGGTCGCCCTTCGGGTCGGAGTAGCGGGCCCGCACGTAGCCGAGCGCGGTCGGCCCGTCGAGCACCTGGCAGCCCTTCTTGATGTCCAGGTGGGCCTTCTCGTCCTGCATGTCGTTCTTCACGCAGATGCGGACCCCGCCGACGGCGTCGACCACCTGGGCGAAGCCGCCGAAGCCGATCTCCATGTAGCCGTCGATCCGCAGCCCGGTGTTGTGCTCGACCGTCTCGGCGAGCAGGTCGGCCCCGCCGATGGAGAAGGCCGCGTTGATCTTGTTCATCCCCTCACCGGGGATCTCCACGTAGGAGTCGCGCGGGATCGAGAGGAGCGTCGACTCCCCGCTCCCGGTGTGCAGCACCATGATCGTGTCGGTGCGGGCGCCTCCTTCGTCGGCCCCGGTACCGAGGTCCTGGCGCTGCTCGGCGGTCAGCCCCTCGCGGCTGTCGCTGCCGACGAGCAGGACGTTGCGCCCCTCGCTCGAGGGCCGCTCACCGTCCGGCGTGGCATCGACCCGGTTCACCTTGGACCACGAGGACCCGACGGCCCACACCATCGCCACCGCCCAGACGACGAACAGGACGAGGACGACCATCAGACCCCGGCGCAGGGGGCTGCGGCGCGCGGCCGCGGCGCCTCCGGATCCCGGAGCCGGACGGCGCGGTGGGCGGGGGCCGCCGGAGCCGCCTCCGCGTGCGGGACCGCCTCCTCCGGACGAAGGGGAGCGGCCGCCGGGACGCGAGGGGGGAGTACCGGTGGGCATGACCCGGGTACGAGGCTCGTCCGGACGTCGTGACCCCGGCCGCGGGGAGCCCGGCCGCGGGGAGCCCGCGCCGGGGCGGGTGGGCCGGCCGCCCTGCTGCCCGCCGCCCCGCTTGCCGGTCGGGATCGCACGCGCGTTCTGCGAGCTCGACCGCCCCCGGCGCTTGTCGAAGGTCAGCGCGTCGTCCTCACGAGGGCCGGATGGGCGGCCGTCGTCAGGGCGGCGTGGACGGGAGGGGCGGTCAGGCATGCGGACGAGGATAAGAGGTGCGACTGGATGACGCTCGACGATGGGGTCCGGCGGCGCGTCCGGGCCCGGAACGGCAGGAGGGGTGACCCATACTGGGGCGCGTGCTTCCCCGCGTCAGTGTGATCATGCCGGTCCTCAACGAGGAGCGGCACCTCGCCGACTCGGTGCGGATGGTGCTCGAGCAGGACTACGCAGGCGAGCTCGAGCTCGTGCTGGCGCTCGGCCCCTCCCGGGACGCGACCGACGAGGTGGCCACCCGGCTGGCGGGTGGGGACGAGCGGGTGCGCACCGTGCCCAACCCCTCCGGGCGCACCCCCGAGGGGCTCAACGCCGCCATCGCCGCCTCCCGCGGTGAGGTGGTCGCCCGGGTCGATGCCCATGCCGAGATCCCGCGCGACTACCTGAGCGTCGCGGTCCGCGTGCTCGAGGAGACCGGCGCGGACAACGTCGGCGGTGTCATGCACGCCGAGGGCAGGTCGGACCTGGAGCGGGCGATCGCCTGTGCCATGAAGAGCCCGCTCGGCGTCGGGGGTGCCCGCTTCCACACCGGCGGGGGAGCGGGGGAGTCGGACACGGTCTACCTGGGCGTCTTCCGCCGCTCGGCGCTGGAGCGCGTGGGTGGCTACGACCCCCACTTCGCCCGAGCGCAGGACTGGGAGATGAATCACCGCATCCGCGAGAGCGGGGGGCGCGTGTGGTTCACCCCCGACCTCGTCGTCACCTACCGGCCCCGCTCGACCCTGCGCCGCCTGGCCGACCAGTACTACAACTACGGACGGTGGCGCCGGGTCGTGGCACGCGAGCACCCGGGCACGGCCAATGCCCGCTACCTCGCGCCGCCGGCCATGGTCGTCGGCACCCTCGCCGCGAGCCTCGTCGGCGCGGTCTGGCGCCCGGCCTGGCTGGTCCCTGCCGGCTACGCCGCCGCGGTCGGTGTCGGGGGCTGGCTCATCTCCCGCACCGAGCCGACCTCCGTCCGCGCCCGCGTGCCCGTCGCCGTCGCCACGATGCACTGGTCCTGGGGCATCGGCTTCCTCACCAGCCCGGCGGGCCTGGCCGAACGCGAGACCGACTGAGCGGCGAGCGCGAGCCCGACCGCTCCCGGGATCGGCGTCGGCTCCCGCCTCAGGCCAGGTCGACGGTGAGGGGGGCGCCGGTGCGCTCCCTGACCTCGTCCTCGGTCACGCCCGGCGCGAGCTCGCGCAGGACGAAGCCGCCGTCGGTGACGTCGATGACCGCGAGGTCGGTGATGATGCGCTGGACGACGCCCTTGCCGGTGAGGGGCAGGTCGCACTCCTCGAGGATCTTCGGGGTGCCGTCCTTCGCGACGTGGTCCATGAGCACGATGACCTTCTTGGCGCCGTGGACGAGGTCCATCGCCCCGCCCATCCCCTTGACCATCTTGCCGGGGATCATCCAGTTGGCGATGTCGCCGTTGGCGGCCACCTGCATGGCGCCGAGGATCGCCGCATCGACCTTGCCGCCGCGGATCATGCCGAAGCTCGTCGCGGAGTCGAAGATCGAGGCGCCCTTGCGCAGGGTGACGGTCTCCTTGCCGGCGTTGATGAGGTCGGCGTCGACCTCCGCGTCGGTGGGGTAGGGGCCCACGCCGAGGATGCCGTTCTCGGACTGGAGGACGATCTCGACGTCGTCCGGGACGTAGTTCGGCACGAGGGTGGGCATGCCGATGCCGAGGTTGACGTAGTCGCCGTCGCTGAGCTCCTGGGCGGCGCGGGCCGCCATCTGCTCCCTGGTGAGGGCCATGTCAGGCCTCCTTGCTCTCGTTGCTGACGGTGCGCTTCTCGATCCGCTTCTCGGCGGCCTGCTCGGGGGTCAGCGGGACGACGCGCTGGACGTAGATCCCCGGCAGGTGGATGTGGTCGGGGTCGAGCTCGCCGGGCTCGACGAGCTCCTCGACCTCGGCGACGGTCACGAGCCCGGCCATGGCGCACAGCGGGTTGAAGTTGCGCGAGGTCGTGCGGAAGACGAGGTTGCCGTGGCGGTCACCCTTCCAGGCGCGCACGATGGCGAAGTCGGCCGTGATCGCCTCCTCGAGGACGAACTCGTGCTCGACGGTCGCGGTGCCGCCGTCCGGGGTGCGCTCCTTGACCTCGAAGGTCCGGGTGACCTTCTTCGGGGAGGACACCGCGACACGGCCCTCGGCGTCGTAGCGCCACGGCAGTCCGCCGTCGGCGATCTGGGTGGCGACCCCGGTGCGCGTCCAGAAGCCGGCGATGCCGGAGCCTCCCGCGCGCAGCTTCTCGGCGAGGGTCCCCTGCGGGGTCAGCTCGACCTCGAGCTCGCCGGAGAGGTACTGCCGGGCGAACTCCTTGTTCTCCCCGACGTAGGAGGAGACCATCCGACGGATCTGCCCGCCCGCGAGGAGCACCCCCAGGCCCCAGTCGTCGACGCCGCAGTTGTTGGAGACGCACTCGAGATCCTTCACCCCCTTGTCCCTCAGCTCGGCGATGAGCACGCTCGGGATGCCGCACAGCCCGAACCCGCCCACCGCGAGAGTGGCACCGTCGGGGATGTCGGCGACGGCCTGCGCAGGTGAAGTGACGACCTTGTCCATGTCCGCAGGGTAACCAACGGTCTGTGAGGGGAGTCACGCCCCTCGAAGGGAGCCTCGCACCGACCGCCGCGCCCGGGATCGACCACGTCCCCGACGTCACGGGTGAGAACCACAGGGATGTAATTGACCTCTTGGGTCTGGCGTGCCGGATGAGGCCTGTGGAACATGAGTGATGGTGCCGGACGGATGAGTCGCATGTGATTCGTGTGAACGGCCAGTTCTGGAGTGCCCCTGACTTAACGAGGAGTTCCGCGTGTCCCGTTCCGCCCGCATGGTCGGTGCCGCGCTCGTCCCGGCCTTCGCCCTGCCCCTGACCCTCGCGGGGCCGGCGCGGGCGGCGGTCCCCCCGCCCCCGACGAACAAGAACCTGCCTCACGAGCTGGACATCGCCTCGCCGTACGTGCCGCAGTCGACGTGCGACCCGGACCCCAAGCCCGGCGTCACCGCCTTCGCGCGGCTCATGTCCAACCACTACAGCGAGTTCAGCTACGGCATCTCCCGGGCCTGCAACTACGGCCTGACCGAGCACTCCGAGGGCCGGGCGCTGGACTGGATGCTCAACGCCTACGACCCGCAGGAGCGGGAGGTCGCCGACGCGGTCATCTCCTGGCTGCTGGCCCCCGACGACGAGGGTCGGCCGGCGGCCATGGCCCGACGCTTCGGGATCATGTACATCATCTGGAACCGCCAGATCTGGGGGACCTACCAGATGAGTGACGGCTGGCGTCCGTACAACGGGCCCAGCCCCCACACCGACCACATCCACTTCAGCTTCAGCTGGGACGGCGCCATGCAGCGCACGTCGTGGTGGACCGGCAAGGCGTGGACCGATGTCACGACGAGCCCCGGGGGTCCCACGGTCCCCGTGCTGCCGAAGGACGGGTACCCGACCCTGAAGGAGGGCTCGCGCGGACCCGACGTCCAGCTCGCGCAGCAGGTGCTCGGGGTCGGCGCCGACGGGGTCTTCGGGCCGGCGACCAAGCAGGCCCTGCGCGACTGGCAGGAGGCCCAGGGCATCAGGGTCACCGGCGTGCTCGACGACGCCACCTGGGAGCGCATGGTCGCGCTGGGGGAGGTCTCCGCCCGGGGCGAGGACGACGGCGGTATCGCCAAGTACGTCGACACCACGGTGCGCCGCGGCTCGACCGGCGAGGCGGTCAAGGCGCTCCAGCGCGAGCTCGGGCTGTCCGTCGACGGGGTCTTCGGCCCGGTGACCGACCGGGCGGTCCGCGGCTTCCAGAAGAGCAAGAAGCTCACGGTCGACGGTGCCGTCACGGCCAACGTCTGGCGTGCGCTCGCCGGACTGGACCACGAGAAGACGGGGACCACCACCACGCCCGAGCCGACGCCGGAGAAGACCACGAGTCCGAAGCCGGGCACGGGCACGCCGGCGCCCGAGAAGACCGCCACGCCGGAG
>CAYSGN010000067.1:0-14358 GCA_964430615.1 uncultured Janibacter sp.
GAGAGGGCCCCGCTTCACCCTGCCCACTTGACAGGAACACCTACATATCAGTCGACCTTCAGCTCCCCCATCTCCTCCCAGCCGGCGCCCTCGACGGTGCGGCTGATGATCTTCGGGGTCTCGGCGAGCGCGGGGCGCATGGCCTCCAGGCCCTTGGCGAAGTGGTCGCTCGTCACGTGCGCCTCGCCCGCGTCGTCCTGGAAGGCCTCGACGAGCACGTACTCGTCCTCCGCCTCGAGGCTCTTGCTCCACTCGAAGAAGATGTTGCCCGGCTCCGCGCGGGTGGCCTCGGTGAACTCCCGGACGAGCTCGGGCCAGCGCTCGGTCCACTCGGGCTTGGTGCGGTACTTCACGACGATGAGGATCATGGCCCCACGCTAACGGTCACGCACGACACAGGGCACCGTGCTCGAGGAGGTCGAGCACGGCCTCCTCGACCCGCTCGCCGGCTCTCGGGTGCTCCCCGAGCTCGGCGACGACGGCGTCGGTGAGCTCGGGCAGCGCGCGGGGCTCGGCAGCGGCCCGCCAGGCGGCCGCGCCGGGGCCGGCGAGGCGAAGGGGGAGGGCCCCCACCAGGACGAGTACCTCCCCGTCGACGGCGACGGCGTCCGACCAGGGAGCGCGCACCAGCCGGGCATGATCGACGGGGGTGTCGTCCGGCCCGGGTGACATCTCCCTGGGGGAAGTCGCCTCCTGGGGCCGGTCAGGCCCCCCTCCGGGTGACGTCTCCGTCGGGGGATGCTCCGCCCGTGCGGGCGGAGGGAGGTGCTCCCAGCTCGGCTCGACAGGGCGGGCGGTGGCCAGGTGGTCCGCGACGAGCGTGCGGCAGTCCCCGATCTCGGCGTAGCGCAGCCGCGCCGGGGGGCCGCCCGCGGTCGCGGCGCGGGCGAGCCGGTCCAGGCCGTCCGGCAGCCACCACGTCGACGAGGTCTGCGGCAGGATCTCGAGGATCTGGTCGATCAGGCCCACCGGCTCGATGACGGGTTCGGTGGCCTCCGGGTCGCGCGCCAGGGTCAGCAGGGCGGCGATCCGCGGCTGCGCCGGGGTGGGGCCCAGGCCGAGCTCGTCCGGGGAGGGCTCCTCCTTGACGAAGGGGCTCGCCGGGTCCAGGACGAGGGACGGCGGCTTGGGGTGGGGGGCGATCCGCCCGTCCGCGAGGAGGACGACCGTCTCGTCGCTGACATAGCCCAGGTCCCGCCCGAGCACCCGCGTGGCCGTCGACTTGCCGACCCCGGACCCGGCGACGAGCACCAGAGTGCGGCCCGCGTCGTCGGCGAGCGCCGCGGCGTGCAGCAGGCTCGCCCGGCCACGCAGCCGGGTCAGGCCCTTGCGGGTCACCTCCCGGGAGAGGTCGTACGGGTCGTGCCCCGGGGAGACCTCGATGACCTCGGGGTCGTCGTCGAGCACGGGCGTCCCCGCCCCGGCCAGGCCTTCGGCGCGCTGCCAGCGCGCGGCGAGGGCGGCGGCCTCGTCGTCGGTCAGGCAGGCGGTCCCCAGACGCCACCGGCACCCCAGGGACACCAGGTCCAGGTGACGGTCACTCCCCTTCGCGGGCTCACTCACGCGCCCCATCCTCCCCTAGGCTCGGGTCATGCCCCGTCCTCACGCCGCCGCCCTCTTCGAGGACGCCTGGCACCGTCAGGCAGCCGGGCTCATGCGCCGGCGCGGGTGGGGCACACGCGTGCTCGCCTTCACCGGGTACGGCAGCACGGACCGGCTGCGGGTGCTCGGCCGGGTGCTCATCACCCGCCGCCCCTACAAGAAGGCCGGCGCCGACGCCTCGGCCACGTGGCTGGAGCTGCGCACCGCCGAGCACGAACGCCGCGGCTGGCGCTTCTTCTTCACCACCCCGGCCGTCGGCGAGCCGGTGACGGTGATGATCGGCGACCGCGAGCACCGCACGCGCACCGACCGTTCGGGGATCATCGACCTGACGATCGTCGACCACGGCCTCGAGCCGGGCTGGCACGAGCTGCGGCTGCTCTCCCCACGGGCGGCCGAGACGACCGCGGCGGTCTTCGTCGTCGACCCGGACCAGACCTTCGGGATCGTCTCGGACATCGACGACACGATCATCACGACGACGATGCCGCGACCGATGATCGCGGCGTACAACACCTTCTTCCGCCACGAGGGCACGCGACGGGCGGTGCCCGGGATGGCGACGATGTACCGGGAGCTGCTGGCCCAGCACCCGGGCGCCCCGATCGTCTACGTCTCCACGGGGGCGTGGAACGCCGTGCCCCCGCTCACCCGCTTCCTGCGGCGGGCCGGGTACCCGCTCGGGCCGATGCTCATGACCGACTGGGGTCCGACGAACACCGGCTGGTTCCGCTCGGGGCAGGACCACAAGCGCGCCTGCCTGCACCGGCTGGCCCGTGAGCTGCCCCACGTGACCTGGGTGCTCATCGGCGACGACGGCCAGCACGACCCGAGCATCTACGGCGAGTTCGCCGAGCAGCTGCCGGAGAAGGTCCGGGCCATCGGCATCCGCGTGCTCTCGGCGACCGAGCAGCTGCTGAGCCACTTCACCCCCATCGCCACCGACGCCTACGAGCAGCACGTCGGCGTCGAGCTGCCCGTGTGCCGGGCCGCGGACGGGTACCTCATGCTCGACCAGATGCGCGAGGCGCTCGTCTCGACGGAGAGCAGGGATGCCTGAGCTGCCGGAGGTCCAGGGGCTCGTCGACTTCCTCGACGAGCGGCTCGCGGGGCTGGCCGTCGAGGCGTTGGAGCTCGCCTCCTTCTCGGTCCTCAAGACCTTCGACCCGCCGCCCCAGGCGCTCGAGGGCGCCCCGGTCGACGGCGTCCACCGGCGCGGGAAGTTCCTCGACGTCGACTGCGACGGGACCCACCTGGTGATGCACCTGGCCCGGGCCGGCTGGATCCGTTGGTCCGAGGAGCTGCCGCGCACGCCCGTGCGCCCGGGCAGGTCGCCGATCGCGCTGCGTCTGCGTCTCTCCGACGGCTCCGGCTTCGACGTGACCGAGGCGGGCACCCGCAAGAGCGTGGCCGCCTACCTCGTGCGGGACGTCGCGGAGGTGCCGGGCGTGGCCCGGCTCGGCCCGGACCCGCTCTCGGAGGACTTCACCCGCGACAGCTTCGGTGAGCTGCTCCGGGGGCGCAGCGCCCAGATCAAGGGGGTGCTGCGCGACCAGTCGCTCATCGCGGGGGTCGGCAACGCCTACTCCGACGAGGTGCTCCACGTGGCGCGCCTGTCCCCCTTCGCCCTGGCCGCGAAGCTCACGGACGAGGAGGTGGACACCCTCTACGAGGCGCTGCGCTCCACCCTTCGCGCCGCGGTGGCGGCGGCCTCCGGCAGGCCGGCCGCCCAGCTCAAGGACGCCAAGCGGTCGGGCATGCGGGTGCACGGGCGCACCGGCGAGGCGTGCCCGGTGTGCGGGGACGTCGTGCGCGAGGTCAGCTTCGCCGACCGGTCGCTGCAGTACTGCGCCACCTGCCAGACGGGCGGCAAGCCGCTCGCCGACCGGCGCACGAGCAAGTTCCTCAAGTAGCGCTCTCCGGCGTCGACGCGCCGCCGGTGGGTATGGTCGACCAGGAGTCCGCACCCTCCGAAAGGTCCTGCCATGGAGCATCGGTCCGACCATCGTCGTGTGTCTCCCGGTGCGGCCGCGGGCGACGCTCCCGTCGCGGACGCTCCCGTCTCCCGTGTCGCCCTCTTCGCCACGTGCTTCAACGACACGATGTGGCCGGAGACGCTCAAGGCGACCGTGCGGCTGCTGGAGCGGCTCGGCTGCGCGGTGGACTTCCCGGAGGCCCAGACCTGCTGCGGGCAGATGCACACCAACACCGGGTACGGCAAGGACGCCCACCCCCTCGTCCAGCGCTTCGTCGACGTCTTCGAGGACTACGACGCGGTCGTCGCGCCGTCCGGCTCCTGCGTCGGGTCGGTGCGCGAGCAGCACGCGTGGATCGCCGGCGACGCCGGGGACCAGCGGCTGGTCGAGCGGGTCCGCAGGACCTCACCGAAGGTCTACGAGCTCTCCGAGTTCCTCGTCGACGTGCTCGGCGTGACGGACGTGGGCGCCTACTTCCCCCACCGGGTCACCTACCACCCGACGTGCCACTCGCTGCGCATGCTGCACGTGGGTGACAAGCCGCTGCGTCTCCTGCGCGCGGTCCAGGGCATCGACCTCGTCGAGCTGCCCGGCGCGGAGGAGTGCTGCGGCTTCGGGGGGACCTTCTCGGTGAAGAACGCCGACGTGTCGATCGCGATGGGGGCGGACAAGGCCCGCAACGTCGTCTCCACCGAGGCCGAGGTGCTCGTCGCCAGTGACAACTCCTGCCTGGCGCAGATGGGCGGGATCCTGGACCGACAGCGCTCCGGCGTGCGCTGGATGCACCTGGCCGAGATCCTCGCGAGCACGGAGGAGGACGAGTCGTGACGACCTCCGAGTCCCACCGGACCACCTGGGGCGAGCACCGCCCCGAGCCCGGCCCCGTCCGGGACACTCCGCCCACCTTCGTCGGGATGCCGGCCTTCCCCGAGGCCGCGCGCGCCGCCCTGGGCAATGCCCAGCAGCGGCACAACCTCCACCACGCCACGCACACCATCCGGGACAAGCGGGCCCGCGTCGTGGACGAGGTCCCCGACTGGGAGGACCTGCGGGTCTCCGGTGCCGACGCCAAGCAGGAGGCGCTGACCCATCTCGCGGACTACCTCGAGGAGCTCGAGGGCAACCTCACCGCCAACGGCGCGACCGTCCACTGGGCACGCGACGCGGCGGAGGCGAACCAGATCGTCCTCGACCTGGTCCGGGCCAAGGCGACCGAGGAGGTCGTCAAGGTCAAGTCGATGACCACCCAGGAGATCGAGCTCAACGAGGCCCTCGCGTCCGGCGGCATCGACGCGTGGGAGACCGACCTGGCCGAGCTCATCGTGCAGCTCGGGGACGACCTGCCCAGCCACATCCTCGTCCCCGCGATCCACCGCAACCGCAGCGAGGTCCGCGAGATCTTCCTCGACCGGATGGCAGAGGTGGGACGCCCCGCCCCGGAGGACCTCTCGGACGACCCGGCCGAGCTGGCGAACGCCGCCCGCCTGCACCTGCGGGAGAAGTTCCTGCGGGCGAAGGTGGCCGTCTCCGGCGCCAACTTCGCGATCGCGGACACCGGCAGCCTCGTGGTCGTCGAGTCCGAGGGCAACGGCCGGATGTGTCTCACCCTGCCCGAGACGCTGATCTCCGTGGTCGGGATCGAGAAGGTGCTGCCGACGTGGGAGGACCTGGGGACCATGCTCCAGCTCCTGCCCCGCTCGAGCACCGCGGAGCGGATGAACCCCTACACCTCGATGTGGGCCGGCGTGCACGAGGGCGACGGCCCCCAGGAGGTGCACGTCGTCCTCCTGGACAACGGGCGCAGCCACGTCCTCGGGGACCGCCTCGGCCGCCAGGCACTGCGCTGCATCCGCTGCTCGGCCTGCCTCAACGTGTGCCCGGTCTACGAGCGCACGGGCGGGCACGCGTACGGGTCGGTCTACCCCGGGCCGATCGGCGCCGTGCTCAACCCGCAGATGCGCGGCACGCAGACCCCCATCGACAAGTCGCTGCCCTACGCCTCCAGCCTGTGCGGCGCGTGCTACGAGGTCTGCCCGGTCCGCATCAACATCCCCGACCTGCTCATCGAGCTGCGCGGCCGCGTCGTCGAGCAGGAGCGTCCCAACGCCGAGTCGGCGGCGCTGCGGGCCGCCCAGTGGGTGCTCTCGGACCCGAAACGCCTGGGGGCCGCGCAGAAGGCGTCGAACGTCGCGGGGCGTCTCCTCGGGGACCGGACCATCCGCACGGTGCCCGGGCTGGGCGCCTGGACCAGCGCCCGGGACGTCCCGACCCCGCCCACCGAGTCGTTTCGCCAGTGGTGGGCCCGCGAGAGAGGCACCAGCGAATGAGCACCGCCAGGGAGGACATCCTCGCCCGGGTCCGCGCTGCCACGGCAGACGTCACCGCCACGTCGCAGGCGGCCCCTCGACCGCCGGTCGACGACCCGGCCGGGCCGGCGGCCGCCGACGTGCTCGACCTCTTCGCGGAACGGGTCGCGGACTACAACGCACAGGTCATCCGCACCACGCCTCAGGAGGTCGCCGGCACGGTGGCGGAGGTCCTGCGCCGCGCGGGGTGCCGGTCGGTCGTCGTGCCCGACGGGGTCGACGAGGACTGGATCCGGACGATCGAGGACGTCGTGGAGATCCGTCGCGACTCCGCATCGGTCACGCACGACGATCTCGACTGCACCGACGCCGTCCTCACCGCCTCGGCGGTCGGCATCGCCACGACCGGGACGGTGGTGCTCGACCACCGGGCCGACCAGGGTCGTCGTGAGCTCTCGCTCGTGCCCGACACACAGGTGTGCGTCGTCCGGAGCGACCAGGTCGTGCCGGACGTGCCGGAGGCGGTGCAGCGCCTGCGCCCAGCGGCCGGCGAGCACCCCCGTCCGCTCACCTGGATCAGCGGGCCCAGTGCGACGAGCGACATCGAGCTGGTGCGCTTCGAGGGCGTCCACGGCCCTCGCACGCTCGTGGTGCTCCTCGTGGCCGGCTCCTGAGCGACCGGCGCGCCGTCCTCGGGCGGCGCGCCGCTCCGGGCGTACTGTGCGGAGCATGGCACGGCATCGGGGAACCGTGGTGGGGAGCGCGCTGGTCCTGGCGCTGGTGGCCGGCTGCGCCGGCTCGTCCGAGCAGGACCCGTCCTCGTCGAAGGGGAGCGCGAGCGGCTCGTCGTCGACGTCTGCGTCGTCGAGCTCGAGCACGGCACCTCCCGGCACGACCCAGGTGACGCTGGCCGCCTCGGGTGACCTGCTCGCCCACCACTCGGTGCTGGAGAGCGCCCAGGAGAACGCCTCCGGGAAGGGCTATGACTTCGCGCCGATGTTCGCCGAGGTCGAGAAGGACATCTCGAGCGCCGACGTCTCGCTGTGCCACCTCGAGACCCCGCTGTCGGCGGACAACACGAACCTCACCCGACCGGGCGTGCTCGTCTTCAACACGCCGAAGGAGCTCGCGAAGGCCATCAGCTCCACCGGGTACGAGGGCTGCGACTTCGCCTCGAACCACACCTGGGACCGCGGGAAGGACGGGGTCACCGACACCCAGAAGATCCTCGCGGACAACGACCTCGGCTACGCCGGGCCCGCCGTCGAGGACGACCCGGCGAAGCGGCAGGCGGTCTACGAGGCGGGCGGAGCGAAGGTCGCCCACCTCGCCTACACCTACACCCTCTACAACGACGGCAGCCCGACGACGACCGTGCCGCCGGAGGCACCCTCGCTCGGGCACAACCTGTGGCCGAAGGTGGGCGCGCAGGGGATCCTCGCGGATGCGCAGGCGGCGAAGAAGGACGGCGCGGACTTCGTCGTCGTGAGCATGCACTGGGGCTCCGAGTACGTCACCGAGCCGACCGAGCGCCAACGCGAGCTGGCCCGGGAGCTCCTCGAGTCCGACGCGGTCGACCTCATCCTCGGCACGCACGTCCACGTCGTCCAGCCGTGCGAGACGATCAACGGCAAGACCGTCTTCTACGGGATGGGCAACTTCCTCTCGAACCAGTCGCCGAAGACCGCGTCCTCGCTGCGTGCCGAGACCCAGGAAGGGCTCTACGCCACGATCACGCTGAGCAAGAAGGACGGGAAGGTCACCAGCTCGAAGGCCACCTACCAGCCCACCCGGGTCGACCTCGACGGGCACGTCATCGAGCCCACCTCCCCGAAGAAGCACCCGGAGTCCTACGACCGGGTCGTGCAGACGATGGGCAGCCTGGGCGAGGGCTCCTGCGAGGCCCAGCCGGCGAAGTAGGGCCTCAGCTGGGCTGGATGGTGAGCCCGCCGACGCCCGTCTCGGCGAGGATCCGCCGGGGCGCGGCCGGGTCGTCGCCCAGCTGGTTCGAGACGTCCTGGCCCGTCGTCTGCACCGCGTAGGGGACATCGCCCGGGACGCGCACCGTGAGGTCACCCACGCCGACGCTGGCATCGACCAGGCGCGGCGGCTCCACCGCCTCGACGGTGAGGTCCCCGACCCCGAGGTCGACGCCGACCCGGGAGGCGGTCATGTCGGTGAGCGTCACGCTGCCGACGCCGCTGCGCACGTCGACGTCGCCGGCGAGCCCCTCGACGTTCGTCGCCCCGAGCCCCTGGTCGATGCGCACCGTCGTCTCCTCGGGGACGACCACGACCCACTGCGTCCGGCAGACGTTGGCGATCTCCGGGCAGCTCGAGCGCAGCGTGGCGGTGTCGCCGGAGGTGTCGATCGAGGTCTCCGGGCGCAGCAGCCCGTAGCGGTCGGTGCGGGTCACGTGCGGCGACTCCCCCGGGTCGGCGGCGCGCACCCGCACCTGCCCGACGTCCGAGTGCACGCGCAGCGAGGTCAGCCCGGCCGGGAGCGCACGCTCGGTGGTCACGTCGCGCTGGAGCATCGGCCCGAGCATCGCGAGTCCCGCGATGACGACGAGCACGACGGCGACGACCGCCGCGATCGCCGTGATCGGGCCCGACGGAGTGCGTGTGGGCTCGACCTCGGCGGCCTGCTCGGCCTGGGCGGCACGGCGGCGCGCCCGGGCCTGCTCCGCGTCCTGGCGGTACCGGTCGTCCAGGTCCGTCTGCGTGCTCATCGCTCCTCCTGGTCCAGCCACCGCAGGACGGCGAGCACCCGACGGTGGTCCCCGTCCGCGGGCGGCAGGTCGAGCTTGGTGAAGATCGAGGTGACGTGCTTCTCGACGGCCCCGTCGGAGATGTAGAGGTCCCTGCCGATGGCGGAGTTGGTCCGCCCCTGGGCCATGAGGCCGAGCACGTCCCGTTCACGTGGGGTGAGCGAGGCCAGCGGGTCCGAGTGGCGCGCCCGGGTGAGCAGCTGGGTCACCACCTCCGGGTCGAGGACGGTCCCTCCCGCGGCGACGTCGCGCAGGGCGGCGATGAAGTCGCTCGTGTCGGCGACGCGGTCCTTGAGGAGGTACCCGACCCCCTTCGAACGAGAGGCGACGAGCTCGGTCGCGTACTGCTCCTCGACGTACTGGCTGAGCACCATGACGGCGGTCTCCGGGTGGTGGTCGCGCACCTGGAGCGCGGCGACGATGCCCTCGGAGGTGAAGGTCGGAGGCATCCGTACGTCGACGACGACGAGGTCGGGTCCGTGCTCGTCGACCGCGGCGAGGAAGGTCTCCCCGTCCGGGCAGGCGGCGGCGACGTCGAAGCCGGCCGAGGTGAGCAGGCGGACGATCCCGTCACGCAGGAGCACCGAGTCCTCGGCGAGGACCACCTTGGTCGTGGGCTGGTCCGGCTGGGTCATCGCAGGCTCCGTCCTGGGCGAAGGGGGATGGTGGCGGTCAGGTGGGTCGGTCCCCCGGGCGGGGAGTGCACCGTGAAGCTGCCGTCGACGGCGCCGACCCGCTGGCGCAGGCCGTTCAGCCCCGTCCCACGGGAGGGGTCGGCACCGCCGCGTCCGTCGTCGCCGACCAGCACCGTGAGCGTCTGCTCGTCCCGGGTGACGGTGACCTCCGCACGATCGGCGCCGGAGTGCTTGGCGACGTTGTTCAGCGCCTCGCTCACGACGAAGTAGGCGATCGCCTCGGTCGTCGGGTCGACGCGGTCGATCCCGGCGACATCGACCGAGACGGGCACCGTCGAGCGGGCGGCGAGGGCCGGGAGCGCGGCCTCCAGGCCGCGGTCGGCGAGGATCGGCGGCACGATGCCGCGGGCGACGTGGCGCATCTCGACGATGGCCTCCTTCGCCGAGCGGTGGGCCTCGTCGACGAGCTGGGCCGCGCCCTCGGGGTCGGCGTGGATCGCCTCCTTGGCCATGCCGAGGGTCATCGCGATGGCGACCAGGCGCTGCTGCGGGCCGTCGTGCAGGTCCCGCTCGATGCGGCGGCGCTCCGCCTCGACCGAGTCGACCGCCTCGCGGCGGGTGTCGGTCAGGGTGTCGACCCGGGCGCTGAGGTGCTCGACCACGCGACGCTGGTCCCGGCCGAGCAGCCAGCGACCGAGCACGACGTCGACATTCGTCACGAGGTGGGCGAGGACGGGCAGGAGGAGCAGGACGACGAGGGAGACCGACCACGTGACGGTGAGCGGGACGGTCCCGTCGACCCGGAAGAGACCGTAGGCCGACAGCCCCTCCTCGGGGAGCCGCCAGGCGTAGGCGGGCAGGGCGACGAGCACGATGCTCTGGGCCAGCACGGCCAGCGTGATCACCCCGGTGAGCATGCCCCAGAAGCCGTGCAGCACGAGGTAGCAGACGCTGCGCCAGTTGTGCTCGTCGAGGAAGAGACGCCACCACACGGGACGTGTCGAGCGGGCCGGCGGGTAGATGGTGCGGCCGGTCAGGCCGACGAGGCGGTGCCGTTCGGCGTGGCCGACGAGACCGCACAGCCAGACCATCGGGACGAGGAGGGCCAGTCCGACCCCCGCGGCGCTCAGCAGCAGGACACCGGCGAGGACGAGCGCGACGAGCACGAGGGCGATCGGGGCCGTGACGACGCCGGTCACGAGCAGGAGCACGCTGCCCCACCCGTCGATCCACCGACGGACCGGCCCCCGGTGGGATGTCGCCCCCTGCTGGGCCGGTGCTGGGCTGAGGATCTCTGTGGTCACGGGACCAACCTAGGTTCCGACGCGGCGCCGGGTCTGCCCCGTACTCCCCCGAGCCGGGGTGGGGTCATCCCCCCTTCGCTCCCGCGGGTCGGCCCGTCACGGCAGCGGCCGCGGCACCGCAGCCGGTCAGGCGTAGCGCCGGGCCATCTCCACCGTCTGCTGCACGTAGCCGCCGCCGAAGAGGACGGCGTGCAGCATCACCGGGTGCAGCTGGTGGAGGGCCACCCGCTCCTGCCAGCCGTCGGTCAGCGGGGCGGCCTCGTCGTAGGCGGCGATGATCCGGGCGATGTGCGGGGCGCGGAAGAGGAGCAGCATCGCCAGGTCGGTCTCGGCGTGACCGCCGTGGGCCGCCGGGTCGATGAGCACGGCGCCGTCCTTGGTCCACAGGACGTTGCCTGCCCAGAGGTCGCCGTGCAGTCGGGCGGGCGGGCGGCCGTCGTCGAACTCACCGGAGGCGATACGGTCGGCGACCTTCTCGATGAGGGCGCTCTCCTCCTCCCACAGGCCTTGCTGTCGGCCGATCCCGAGCAGGTGGCGGATGCGCTGCTCGGCGTAGAACTCCCCCCAGCTCTCGGTCGGGTCCAGCGGCATCGGGATCGGGGAGTCTGCGGGACCGATGAATCCGTGGCCGGGCCAGTGCTCCGGCGGGGAGCCGAAGGCCGGGGCACCGGCGGCGTGGGTCACCGCGAGCGCGGCCCCCAGCTCGTCGGCGTGCGTGTTCAGCGCCTGGTCGGGGTCGTACTGGACGAGGTCGATGTGGTCCAGGTCGACGTCGAGGACCTCGGCGACCCGGGCACCGCCCTTCGTCTCCGCCTCCCCGAGCCACACGAGCCCGGCCGCCTCCCACGAGGAGTAGCCCCGGGGGGCGGCGGAGGTGTCCTTGCGGTAGGTGCGGGGCTGGCTCACGGCACCAGCCTGCCGCACGCCGTCGAGCCGGGTCGTGCCGCCCCCGGCCGATGCCCGGAGACGGCACGACCCGGCGCGGACGGCGTCAGCGGGGACGGCCGACCTCCTCGATCGGGTCGGCGGTGGCGCGGGAGCCGACCCGGATCGGCCCGGTGGTCCCGTGGGTCGACTTGCCCTCCCCCGCGATCGCGTGGGCGACCGCCTCGGCGACGTCGGCGTGGAAGACGCTCGGGATGATGTAGCTGGGGTTGATCTCGTCGTCGGTCACGACCCCGGCGATGGCGTCGGCGGCGGCGATGAGCATGTCCGTCGTGATGTTCTCCGCGTCCGCGTCGAGCAGGCCGCGGAAGACGCCCGGGAAGGCGAGGACGTTGTTGATCTGGTTGGGGTAGTCGCTGCGGCCGGAGGCGACGACCTTGGCGTACGTGGCGGCCTCCCCCGGGTCGATCTCGGGGTCCGGGTTGGCCAGGGCGAAGACGACCGGGTCCTCGGCCATCTGGTCGCGGATCCACTCGGCCTTGAGGAGGTTCGGCGCGGACACACCGATGAAGACGTGCGCGCCGTCGAGACCGTCGGCCAGGTCGCCGCGCAGCCTCCGCGGGTTGGTCCGGGCCGCGAGCTCCTGCTTCGCGGGGGAGAGCGACTCGTCGTCGCGGCTGAGCAGCCCCTCGCGGTCGAAGACGACGACGTCCTGCGCACCCGCGGCCAGGAGGAGGTCGACGATCGCCGAACCGGCCGCGCCGCCCCCGGAGACGACGATCCGCACCTCCTCGAGCCACCGGTCGACCACCCGCAGCGCGTTGCGCAGGGCGGCGAGGACGACGATGGCGGTGCCGTGCTGGTCGTCGTGGAAGACGGGGATGTCGAGGCTCTCGCGCAGCAGGCGCTCGATCTCGAAGCAGCGCGGGGCGGCGATGTCCTCGAGGTTGATCCCCCCGAAGCCGGGGGCGATGAGCTCGACCGCCCGCACGATCTCGTCGGTGTCCTGGCTCGCCAGCGCGATCGGCCAGGCGTCGATGCCGGCGAACTGCTTGAAGAGGGCGGCCTTGCCCTCCATGACGGGCATCGCCGCCTCGGGTCCGATGTTGCCCAGCCCGAGCACGGCGGAGCCGTCGGTGACGACGGCGACGGTGTTGCCCTTGATCGTCAGGCGTCGGGCGTCCTCCGGCTTCTTCGCGATCGCCGCCGAGACCCGGCCGACGCCCGGGGTGTAGGCCATGGAGAGGTCGTCACGGGTCTTGAGCGGGACCTTCGAGCGGACCTCGATCTTGCCCCCGAGGTGGAGCAGGAAGGTCCGGTCGGAGACCTTGTGGACCTTGACCCCGTCGATCTGCTCGACCGCCTCGACGATCCCGTCGGTGTGGTTGACGTCGAAGCCGGAGCAGGTGACGTCCACGGTCAGCTGGTCGGGACGCGAGTCGGCGATGTCGATGGCCGTGACGATGCCGCCCTGCTCGGCGATGGCCGTGGCCACGCGGCCCACCACCGCGTAGTCGGGGCTGGCGTGCAGGCGGATCGTGACGGAGTAGGACGAAGCAGTGGCAGCTGGCATGTGACGAGTGTCTCACCACGACCTTCGCTGCCGGATGATCGACACGTATCGTGAGATCGCGATAGTCGTGTAGAGGTTCGCATGGACGACGCGCCGATGCGCAAATCTGACTCAATATCCCCCTTCGCCTATACGTGCGGATACGGTCGCATCGTGGACCCGATCACCAATCCCTACGCCCCCGGCGCCGGCCAGCGACCGCCGGAGCTCGCCGGACGCGACGAGCAGCTGACCCGCTTCGACGTCGTCCTCAAACGGATCGTCAGTGGTCGCCCGGAACGCTCCCTCGTGCTCACCGGCCTGCGCGGGGTCGGCAAGACCGTGCTGCTCAACCAGCTGCGCTCGGCGGCCGTGCGCGCGAAGTGGGGCACCGGCAAGCTCGAGGCCCGCCCCGAGCTCGGGCTGCGCCGGCCGCTCTCCAGCGCCCTGCACCAGGCGGTGCGCGAGCTCGGGCACACCCAGGAGGAGGAGGTCGAGCACGTCCTCGGGGTGATCAAGTCCTTCGCCCAGCGTGACGCCAAGCCCGGCACCAAGCTGCGCGAGGTGTGGAACCCGGGCATCGACGCGCCCGCCGTCAAGGGCCGCGCGGACTCCGGCGACATCGAGATCGACCTCGTCGAGCTCTTCACCGACGTCGGCGGGCTGGCCGCGGACCTCGGGCGCGGGGTGGCGATCTTCATCGACGAGATGCAGGACCTCGGGCCCGAGGACATCTCGGCGATCTGCGCCGCCTGCCACGAGATGAGCCAGTCGGGCCTGCCCCTCATCGTCGTCGGTGCGGGGCTCCCGCACCTGCCGGCGGTGCTCTCGGCGAGCAAATCCTACAGCGAGCGGCTCTTCCGGTACCAGCGCATCGACCGGCTGGCCCGCGAGGAGGCCGACCACGCACTCAGCGCACCGGCCGCCGACGAGATGGCCGAGTACGAGCGGGCGGCCCTCGACGCGCTGTACGTGGCGACCGGCGGCTACCCGTACTTCATCCAGGCCTACGGCAAGGCGGTGTGGGACCAGGCACCGGAGTCACCGATCCGCGCCGAGGACGTGCGGGTGGCCTCCCCCGAGGCCGAGTCGGAGCTCGCGGTGGGCTTCTTCGGATCGCGCTACGAGCGGGCGACCCCTGGTGAGCGGGAGTACCTGCGGGCGATGGCCGACGTGGCCGCGGACATCGCGGCGAAGGGGGAGGACGAGCTCGACGACATCGAGTCCGTCTCCACCGCCGACGTCGCCAAGCTGCTCGGCAAGAAGCCGCAGTCGCTCTCCCCCGCCCGGGACGCGCTGCTGAAGAAGGGCCTGATCTACTCCGGCGA
>CAYSGN010000068.1:0-5770 GCA_964430615.1 uncultured Janibacter sp.
AGTCTCCTCGCCGGCGGATCCGCAACGTGTCCTCGAGCCACCTCTGGACGACCTGGTCGGCGATCTCGGGCTCCGCATGCATGATGCGTCTGAGCTCGAGACCTCTCAGCATGGCCATGAGGGACTCGAAGGCGATCCGGGTCTCCGTCTGGTCGGGTATGCCGGCATGCCTGTTGAAGAGGTCGTGCAAGGCGGCTCCCAACTTCCGCTCAGCCGGCAGGAGGGCGTCCCGGAGCTGCGGATCGGTCCGAGAGGCCGTCCAGAGCTCGATGGCTGCCTGGTAGGGCGGTCCCGTCATCGCCTCCCGGATGGCCGACACCAGCTGCTCCAGCCCCTCCGGGCCGTCGTCGAGCGCACCGGCCACGTCGGCGATCTTCTGCAGCCGGACGTCCGCGACGTAGTGCGTCGCCGCCACGAGCAGATCCGCCTTCGACGAGAAGTGGTGCAGCAGGGCGCCCCGCGAGACCCCCGCTTCGTCCTGGATGCGCTGCGTCGTCGTGCCCGCGTACCCGTAGCCGACCAAGCAACGGAGCGTCGCTTCGAGAAGTGCCTCGTGGGTCCTCGCGCGCTGCTGCTGCCGCTGTGTCCGGTCTGCCACGTCGGTCGAGCCTCTCACATCAGCTGGACTCCCCGTCCTCGGGCAGCGCCACGAGGTCGCCGGAGTCGATCCACTCCCGAAGGCGGAACTTCTGCAGCTTGCCCATGGCGTTGGTGGGGAACTCGTCCACCACGTACCACGACTTCGGCGTCTTGTGGGGCGCCAGACGGTCGCGCAGGTAGTCGTGCAGACCGCGGGCTGTCGGCTGCTCCTGGCCCGGCACCGGCGTGACGACCGCCGCCACCTGCTCTCCCCAGCCGGGGTCGCTCAGGCCGATGACGACGGCGTCGGCGACCCCGGGGTGCTGTGTCAGCACGTCCTCGAGCTCTCGGGGGTAGATGTTCTCACCGCCCCGGATGATCATGTCCTTCAGCCGTCCGGTGACGGTGACGTAGCCCCGGGCATCCATCTGCCCGAGGTCGCCGGTGTGCAGCCAGCCCTGGGCATCGATGGTCTCGGCGGTCGCCTCGGGCATGTCCAGGTACCCGATCATCCGCGAGTACCCACGCACGCAGATCTCGCCCTCGGTCTCCGTCGGGAGGATGCTCGCGTCCTCGACGTCGAGGATGGCGACCTCGAGGTTGGGCATCGGCTGGCCGGCGGTGAAGAGGTTGTCCTCCCGCGCGTCGGAGGGCCTGGTCTGGCAGACGATCGGCGACAGCTCGGTCTGACCGTAGACGGCACTCGCCGTCGCGCCGCAGACGTCCCGCCAGGCGTCGGCGAGCGGCGGGGGCACCAGGTCACCGCCGGACATGATCACCTCGACCGAGCTCAGGTCGAACTCACCACGTCGCGGGTGCTGGAGCAGCGCGTACAGCATCGCCGGCACTCCTCCGAGGATCGTGGCTCCGTAGGCCTCCACGGCAGAGAGCAGGACCTCCGGGTCGAAGACCTCGGCCAGGACGAGCGTGGCGCGCTGGTGGACCGACCCCATGCCGGCCAGCCCACACCCCGCGGTGTGGAAGAGCGGCAGCCCGGTCGCGAAGGTCGCGCCGAAGGCCGACTCGCACCGCTCGCGCACGTCCGCCGCATTGGTGACCATGGCCGCGTGCCGCAGCACTGCCGCCTTCGGACGTCCCGTCGTGCCCGAGGTGAACTGGATCTGGGTGGCCGACTGCGGATCGACCTCCGGGAGCGTCGTCGGCTCGGTGGACCGGATGTCGTCGAGCCAACCGGCGAGATCGACCTTCTCCCGCACATCCGGCACGGAGGGCAGGACCTCGTCGACGAGCGCGGTCATGTCCGTGCCGCGCAGCTCGGTGACGTGGAAGATGCCGACCGCGTGCGACGCACGCAGGACATGCTCCAGCTCCTCGCCCCGCAGCGCGGGGTTGGCGGTGACGAGCACCAGACCGGCGAGCGCGGCTCCGTACTGGAGGACGATCCACTCGGGCACGTTCGGTGCCCACACGGCGATGTGCTCGCCCGTCGAGAACCGCTGGAGCAGCCACGCCGCCGCCCGCTCGGCGTCGGCGAGGAGCTCGCCGTAGGTCCACGTCCTGGCCCGCCGTCCCGGAGCAACGGATACCAGGGCGGTCGTGTCCGGCGCCTGCGCCGCGGCCTCCCGAAGCAGCTGCCCGACGGTGACATCCAGCACCTCCCGGCTGGTGTCGGCAGGCCAGTACGCACGCTCCACCGCGCTCATGCCCGACCCTCCTGCTGCATCGTGCGGACCTCGGCGGCCCCCGGGACCTCACCGCCGCCGTCGGGGATGAACCGGCCGCTGTCCCGCCACTGGACCGCGGCGGGGAAGCCGTGCTCCTGGGCGAAGTCGACGAACCAGCGCCCTTCCGGCGAGTGCCGCGTGATCCCGTCGAAGAGGACCGCCATGTTCTGGGTGCTCTGCAGGCCCATGTTGTCGTAGGCCTGGTTGATCATCAGCTTCTGCATGACGAGCTGGTTGATCGGCACCCCGGCCATACGGTCGGCGAGTCGGTCGACTGCTTCGTCGAGACGGTCGTGCGGGACCGCCTCGATGACCAGCCCCCATTCCTGGGCCTGACGCCCGTCGATGGTGTCGCCCGTCAGGAGCATCCGCTTGGCGCGTTCGGCCCCGAGCCGGTAGACCCACATCGCCGTCGTCGGGCAGCCCCAGATGCGTGCCGGCATGTACCCGATCTTCGCGTCCTCCGCCATGACCACGAGGTCGCAGGACAGGGCGATGTCGCTGCCCCCAGCGACCGCGTGGCCGTGCACCTTCGCGATGGTCGGCTTGGCGGAGCGCCACAAGGAGAAGAAGTTGTCGGTGTTCGCCTTCATCATCCGGAAGTCCTGGATCGGGTCCCAGGTGCTCCCCTGGTGGTCCTTCCCCTCTTCGGCGTACAGCTTGAGGTCGTAGCCGGCCGAGAAGGCCCGGCCCTCGCCCTGGATGACGATGACGCGAACGGCCGGGTCGTCGTTCGCCTCCGCCACGGCCGCAGCGATCTCGCGGCCCATCTCCGCCGTGATGGCGTTCAGGCGATCGGGTCGGTCGAGGACGATGTCGGCACGGTGGCCGCGCACCTCGTAGCGAATCGTGCTGCCGTCAAAGCTCATGCTCGGACTCCCTTCGCGTCTGTGGTGTCGCTGACATTTTCACAGTCCGTCTGGACTGTCAATGAAATTATGACGGCCTTCACCCGGGCTCCGGGTCCCCACGGCCGTGGCAGGGTGGCTGGGATGACGAGACGAACGCACCCGACCGTGGTCGTCGATGCGGCCAACTGCGTGGGGAGCGTGCCGGACGGCTGGTGGCGCGACCGTGCCGGAGCCACCCGACGACTGCGCGACGCGATCGCGCCGGACGACCTCCGTCGCGCCCTGGAGCTGGAGGAGGTCCCCGCGGTGGTGCTCGTCGTCGAGGGCCGGGCCCGCGGTGTGGGCTCCTCCGAGAGGGTGCGCGTGGTCGATGCACCCGGCGAGGGGGACGACGCGATCGTGCACCTCGTCGAGCAGCTCGCCGCTCGTGAGGGCGAGGTCGTCGTCGTCACGGCCGACCGGGGGCTGCGGTCCCGGGTCGCGCGTCTCGGCGCGTCCACCGCAGGCCCCATGGTCGTGCGCTCCACCTGACGGGCCGGGCTCCCGCCCGCGGTGACCCGTGCATCGGCGCGGCAGCCGCGCCGGTGAGCCGGCCCTCTTCGCCCCCGAAGTGGGGGCAGATGCCCCATGCCGCCGACGCGGATCGCGACCACGGTGGAAGCAGGACCACCGAGGAGGACGTCATGGGTGCATCACCGAGGGAGACGGCCCACAGCGGTGGGCGGCTGCCGATCGAGCCCGGAGACCGCGTGCGCGGGTACGGGGTCATGGGCCTGCCCGTCGGCGACGGCCACTACCTGGCCCTGCGCCACTGGACCGCGGTCTCCTTCGGCGAGCCCTACCGGTCCGTCTGGCACCGCGACCCGGCGGGTCGCTGGACGATCCGGGCCGACCAGCCGCCCCGGGTCAGCTGCGCCCGTTTCGTCGGTGCCGCTGCGGATCGGGTCGTCACCGCGCCCATCGACATCACCTGGGAGGACGAGTCCCACCTCGAGGTCCACGTCGCTGGACTGCGATGGCACATCGCGCTGCGGGCCTCGCTCACCACCGCCCTGCTGACCGCCTGCGGAGCCGCACTGCCCGGCGCCGCGTGGTCCAGCCCCACCGTGCTGCGTCTCATGGGCGCGATGGCCGGACCACTGCTCGGCGCCCGCCCGATGCAGCTCGTCGGCACCATGCCCTGCGGTCAGCGTTACCGGTTCGGCTGCCGCGCCACCTGGCTGGTGGAGGACACCGCCGCCGAGCTCGACGGGCGAGGTCTCGAGACGGGGACGCCGCCCGAGCGGACCGTCACTCTCGGCTCTCTCCCCCTCCCCGGTCGAGGGATCTTCTTCGCCGATGCCACGGGACGCTTCACCACCCCCACACCCACGGATCACCCCGGCCGCCAGAGCGGCGAGCCGACCACGACAGGCGGAGCACGATGACCACCACCCAGGAACCGGAGCCGGCACCGGGTCAGGGCGAAGGGAGCCCACCCGCTGCCGACATGGACGCCGTCATGGCCTTCGTCATGCGAGCGGTCGACGAGCTCGGCGCCGCGCTCAACGCCTCACTGGTCGTCATGGGCGACCGGCTCGGCCTCTACCGCTCCCTCGTCGACGACGGCCCGGCGACCGCCGTCGAGCTCGCCTCCCGCACCGGCACCGAGCCCCGCTACGTCCGCGAGTGGCTCAACGCGCAGGCAGCGGGCGACTACCTCGCCTACGACCCCATCACCGGGCGTTTCACGCTCTCGCCGGAGCACGCGCTCGTCCTCGCCGAGGAGGACAGCCCGGTCTTCCTGCCAGGCTTCTTCCAGACGGTCGAAGGCGCCGTACGGGACGCCCCCGAGATCATCGACGCGGCGCGCACCGGGGAGGGCGTCGGCTGGCACGCGCACAACAGCGACGTGCACATCGGGACCGAGCGCTTCTTCCGGACGTCCTACAACGCCCACCTCGTCTCCTCGTGGCTGCCGGCCCTCGACGGCGCGGTGGCCAAGCTCCGTGCGGGTGCCCGCGTCGCCGATGTCGGGTGCGGGCACGGCGCCTCGGCGATCCTCATGGCCCAGGCCTTCCCCGCGTCGACCTTCGTCGGCTCCGACTACCACCTGGGGTCCATCGAGACGGCACGGCGTCGTGCCGAGGCCGCGGGTGTCGCCGACCGCGTCTCCTTCGAGCAGGCCGACGCCGCCTCCTTCACCGGGGAGGGCTTCGACCTCGTCGGGATGTTCGACTGCCTCCACGACATGGGCGACCCCGTCGGTGCCGCCCGGCACGTGCGTCAGGCCCTGGCGCCGGACGGCACGTGGATGATCGTCGAGCCTCGCGCCGGGGACCGGCCCGAGGAGAACTTCACGCCCCTCGGCCGGGCGATGTACGGCTTCTCCACCTTGCTGTGCACCCCGAACTCGCTCTCCCAGGAGGTCGGGCTGGCCCTGGGCACGCAGGCCGGGCCGGCCCGCATCCACGACGTCGCGACGCAGGCGGGCTTCGGATCCTTCCGCGTGGCCACGGGGACCCCCTTCAACATGGTCCTCGAGGCTCGACCCTGAGGCTCCCCGGGTCCCGGACGACGGCCCTAGGGCCGTCGTCCGTCGTGGTGGGAGCCTCAGGACGCGCCGGCCGCGAGGAGGGCGGCCAGGCCCACGACGAGCGTGACCACGACGAGGTG
>CAYSGN010000068.1:5870-10824 GCA_964430615.1 uncultured Janibacter sp.
CGCCGGCCGCGAGGAGGGCGGCCAGGCCCACGACGAGCGTGACCACGACGAGGTGCGGCCAGGGATGGCGGGCGAGCACGCCGATGAACTCGCGCAGGATCGCGCTGGGCAGGAAGTAGCGGGCCGTCGGGGCTCCGACGACCTGAGCGGCCAGGCCCTGCTCGCGGGTGATGATCGCCGCCCGGAAGGCGTGGTAGTCGTTCGTGACGACCACGACCCGCTCGCCGCGCTCCTCGGGTCGCAGGAGCTCCAGGCTGAGGAGCAGGTTCTCGTCGGTGCTGGTCGAGGCGGTCTCGCGGCGCAGCAGGTCGGGATCGGCGCCGGCCCCGACGAGGTGGTCGGCCATGGCGACGGCCTCCGGCACGTCCTCCCCCGGGCCCTGCCCTCCGGAGCAGACGAGGACGGCGTCGCCGCCACGTGCGAGCTCGGCATCGAGCACCTGCCGACCACGGGCGAGCCGGGCGGCGAGCAGCGGCGGGACCCGGGTGCCGAAGATGCCGGAGCCCAGCACGATGACCGAGTCGGCCCCAGGCGCCGGGTCCCGCCGGGCGTAGAGCAGTCCGTAGAGGACGAAGGACCAGAAGAGCAGCCCGAAGTAGGCCAGGAGCACCCAGACGGCGCCCACCACCACGACGACGCTCATCCGTCCGCCGACGATCGTCAGGGCGGTCAGCACCGTGAGGGCGACGACGGCGACGCCGAGCAGCAGGGTCAGCATGTTGCCGAGGCTGCGCCCCTCCCGCCGGGTCATCGCGAGTCCGTTGAGGACGAGGAAGGCGACCTGGGCGACGGCGCCGAGGAGGAGCACGACGAGGACCGCGCCCGTGGCCAGCACGCTGGTCGCCATCGCGTCCAGGAGCGCCAGGACGGCCAGGTGCACCACTGCCGCCCCCGCGGCCACGGCGAACCAGAGTCGGCGCAGCTCGGGCATCGCGGCCCAGCGCTCGGCATCGGTGAGCGCCGCGCGGGGCACACGCGAGTCGACGACCCGGATGCGCGCCGCCATCCCGGACAGCCCGCGATGGTCACCGAGGGAGGCGACGACCAGACTGGCGATGCCCAGGACCGCCGCGGAGCTGGCGAGGAGCGCGGAGCCGGTCACGGAGCCGAGCACCTCGAGGACGAGATAGCCCCCGGACCCGGTGGCCGCGCGCACCAGGCGTCGGGCGGCGGACGGGGGCTCGCCGGCCTCCCCCTGCGGCCGGAGCATGACCAGGCGCTGACCCACCGTCGCGCCACTGCCGGTGAGGGGCACCACGACGAGCAGCACGAGGGCGACGGCCAGGCGTAGCCCGCCCCGGACGATGTCCGCGTCGGCGACCTCGAGACGGGTCATCGTGCCCGTCGAGAGCAGCAACGACCCGATCGGCAGCCACAGCAGCACGCCACCGATGTGGACCAGAAGCACGTCCGCGACCATGCCGAGCACGCGGCGCCACGCGGTGACCGGCTGGGGTCGACGGACGTCGGCGACCTGCTGCCCCGGCACCCGGCGCAGCAGCGGGGCCAGCAGGACGCCGATCGCCGCTCCCGTCGTGTTGGCGATGAGGTCGTCGGCGTCCGCCACCCGGTAGGCGCACGGGTAGAGCCCCCAGGTGCCGGTGAGCTGGGTGAGCTCGATGAGGCCCGAGACACCCAGCCCGAGGAGCACCGTGACGATGATGCTGCGACGGAAGAGGTGACGCAGGACCATGCCGAGCGGCACGAAGAGCAGCACGTTGAAGACGACCTGCTGCACGACCGCCGCGCCGGTGGCACCGGCCCGGCGCTCGCGAGCCAGGTCGGAGAGGAAGCGCCCCGGCTGCAGCTGCACCCCCGCTGGGTCCTGGCAGACCAGCACCGGGTCCGGCAGGGGAAGCACCGTGTACGTCCACAGCGCCAGCGCGTAGACCGCCGTGCACGCGACGAGCAGGGCGTGCCCCACCCCGAACCGACCGCGGCGACGATAGGACCAACCCAGGTACGGCGCGAAGCCGAGGACGATCACGACCAGACCGCCTGCCACGGCCAGCACGGCCGAGGCGGAGAACCCGCTCACACTCCCTACCTCCGTCTCTCGTTCCGGTACGGCGGACAGTCTCCCCGAACTCCGGGAGGGCGCAGGCGCGGGTCGGGCCGCTCACCGTGGCACTACGAGCGAAGGGGGCGAACCTCGCCGTCGCCTCCCCCGCCTGCACGACCTCCGGGACCGGGCAGCGGCCCTGGCCGCGGGCGGGCGCGCCGATGGTGAAAGTCGCGTGAAACATCCGTGACGCAGGGTGGATGCACTCATCGGGCAGACACGGGGGTCATCGACATGTCAGCGACACACAGGCCGGCGACGGACGCCGAGAGGGAGGTCGTGGCGCGCCTTGTCCGCGTCGCAGAGGGCGAACGGCTCCACTACGGCGGGATGGAGTTCTCCATCCGGGCCTCGGCAGAGTCGACCGGTGGAGCCTTCTCGATCGTCGAGGAGATCCATCCCGTGGACGTGCCCACGCACATCCACCACGGTCATGACGAGCTCTTCTTCGTCCTCGAGGGCGATCACGTCTTCACCGTGGGCGGGGTCGAGTTCCCGGCGGGTCCCGGGGATCTCGTCTTCGGGCCACGAGGGGTCCCGCACAACCAGCGGCGGGTCGTGCCCCGGGTCGGCCGGATCCTCACGATGTTCTCACCGGCCGGGTTCGAGGGCCCGCGACCTGGCCGCCGCGGGCGAGACCGGTGAGGACGGGCCGGAGGACCTGGACCGGATCATCGGGAAGTACAACGCCCAGTGGGTCCACTGACGGGACGCCAGCGGGCCGTTCAGCGGGGGGTGGCGGATCGCACCGTGGGCGGGCCACTCCCTTCGTCCTCGGTGATCGCGTCGATCTCGCCGACGAGCCGATCGAACTCCTGATCGTCGACGCTCACCCCGGCGGCATCCAGCCCTTCGCGCAGCTTGTCGGCGATCTTCGTCTCGCCGGCGCTGTAGTCCCACGACGTCGCGGTCTCCACGGCCTTCTGTGCGGCCTCGCGCGCGGCGTCCAACTCCTCGTCGGAGTACTGGCTCATCGTGGCCTCCTGTCGCTGGTCTTGTGGTGGACACCACGCACCTACCCCGGCCCCGGCGTCCCCACGCCGGCGAGGCCCGGTCTTTTTCCGTCACGGAGCCGCGATGACGGCGCTCCGTGCGGCGCCCGTGGGGTCAGCCGGCCGGGAGCAGCTTGTAGTGCAGTCGCACCGCGGTGGCCGACCACATCCGCAGGTCGTGGTCGCAGCGCAGGACACCCTCGTCGTCGACCTCCAGACGGAATGTCTCGTGCACCGGCACACGCGCACCGTGCGCGCCGGTCGCCGAGTCCACCGTGACGTAGGCGCCGTCCTCGCCGAACGCGCCCGCGGGCGACGTCAGCTCGAGCCCGCCACCCGGAAGGGTCCTCGGACGAAGGAAGACCTGCACGTTGCCGGACTCCAGCGGGAAGGTGACGTGCACGCTGGGCCGCGAGGCCCCGGGCAGGGTGCACGCGGTGTAGCAGCCGGAGAAGACGTACTCCCCGCTCGAGCGGATCGTGCGGATCCAGCCGGCCGCCTGCTGCTCCCCGTCGGCGTCGAGGATGGCCGCGACGCGGCTGTCCATGCCGTGGGCGACATCGAGGGGGCGTATCGGCAGGGAGAGCTGGTGGACCCGGCGACCGAAGAGCCGCGAGACGAGCTCCCCGCCGGGCGCGAAGAACGGGTTCCACTGCGTCCACACCTCCATCCGCCACGCCGAGGTGTGCTCGTAGAAGTCGCGGACCTGGGGACGCAGGTCCTCCGCCGCGAAGCCGGGGCCGTCCAGGCAGGCGAGGTCGGGCAGCAGACCCTCGCCCGGGCCCTCGCGCACCTGCCCGCCGAGGGCCGCCGCGCTCGCGTCCAGCCAGGCGTCCGCGACGGCCGAGCCCACGTTCGTCGGCGCCTCCAACCAGGCATGCTCGCCGTCGGTGTCCAGGGGCCGGCCGGAGACGCGCCAGAAGGCACGGGTCGCGGCGTCCACGCGAGGCATCAGCACGGGGGCGAGCAGATCGGGGATCACGGATGGACATCCTGCCCGAGGCGGCCCACGAAAGGTGCGCACGGGACCGCCGCGTGACTCCGGGGTGGTGCGTGCGGAGGAGCACTACGCTGCGCCCATGTCGAGTCGCATCGCCCAGGTGGCCATCGAGGCGGAGGATCCCCAGCTGCTCAGCGACTTCTGGTGTGCGGTCCTCGACTGGGTGGTCCTCGAGGTGGAGGACGACGCCGTGTGGTGCATCGGCCCCGCCGACGGGAGCCAACCGGGCATCGACATCGCCCCGACGACGGAGGCGAGGTCAGGGAAGTCCCGGCTGCACCTCGACCTGCGCGCGGACGGGGTGAGCACCGAGGACGAGCTCGCGCGGCTGCTCGGGCTGGGTGCGCGCAAGGTCGACATCGGCCAAGGCCCCGAGGTCACCTGGACCGTGCTCACCGACCCCGAGGGCAATGAGTTCTGCCTCCTCGGGACCTCGGGTGCGGATGCGGGCTAGGACGTCGACGCGTGGTCGATGCTGACCTCCACGTCGTCAGGGTGCGGGGCGCCATGGCAGCCGTGGTCCTCGTCGGCAACCTGCTCCACGTCTTCTCGCCACGGTGGGGACGACGCGACCTGTCCACGCACATACCGCCGCTCCGGAGCAGGATGATGGACCCATGCTCGAGATCCGACCCGCACGGCCCACTGATGCCGGTGCCATGGCCGAGGTGCAGAACGCGATCCACCGCGCCGGGCTCAGGGCGAACCCCGTCGACGTGGCACTCGTGCGCGAACGTTACCTGGAGCCCGAGCACAGCGTCGCCTGCACCGTCGCCGAGCACGCAGGTGACGTCGTGGGCTTCCAGTCGCTGAAGCGAGCGTGGCCCGGAAACCCGTACGACGTGGCCGAAGGATGGGGGATCATCGGCACGCACATCCACCCCGACGTCGGTCGACGCG
>CAYSGN010000068.1:10924-13923 GCA_964430615.1 uncultured Janibacter sp.
GGTCAGATCGTGCAGTGGCGCTCCCGTCGGACGCGAGTGGCCAGGGCCCACGCCAGCACGAGGATCGCGGTGGCCGCGAGGAAGGGCTGGGCCGGCGCGAAGTACTGCAGGGCGCCGGAGTAACCGAGCGCGAGCAGGACGATCTTGTTGCACACCGGACAACCGACGGCGAAGAAGGTCGTGAAGGCTCCCAGGGCACCGAGACGCGACCCGCGCCCACCCCCCTCGTCCGGGTCCCGGCGGGCCACGTAGGTGGCGGCGACCAGGCCGGCGAGGACCGAGGAGACGACGAGCGCCGGCCAGGCCCAGGCAGTCGTGGGGACGTCTCTGGAGAACAGCGGGGTCGGGATCATCGCCGTGGGGACGGCGGTCACCACCACCGTGAGCAGGGCGATGCCGACGGCGAACCACCACCGCCGTGCCGGCCAGGTGCGCAGCTGGTCCATCTCAGCGATCCCGGCCCGCGGCAGTGGGCTCCTTCGAGGCGGTGGAGTCCCCATGTGCATGTTCGGAACGTCCGCGCAGCGACCGCCACGCGAATGCCCCGCCGACGACGACCACGACGGCGACGACGAACCAGCCGTCGGGGATGCTCTCGCTCCACGTCGCGAGCGAGGACTCGGCCGCCTGCTGGGTCCCGATCGTGAAGAACCCGCCGAGGGACGCGGTGCCCTCGGTGAGGATGAGCAGCACGCCGATCGCGATGGACAGCAGGCCCGAGACGACCATCGTCCAGGTGTTGCGCCACGGGCCGACGCGCACCTCCTTGGGGGCGACGAGGGCCCGGCCCCGGGTGCCGATCCGCTTCCACACGGCGGCCAGCACGAAGAGGGGCACGGTCATGCCCAGCGCGTAGAGCGCGAGGACGATCCCGCCGTAGACCGCGTTGCCACCGAGGGCCGCCACCATGAGCACCGACCCGAGGATCGGTCCGGCGCAGACACCGGCGACCGCATAGACCGCTCCGAGGGCGAAGACCGACCCGACCGAGGTGGCGTCCCCGCCCCCGCTCGTGCGGGACAGTCCGGGCACGGGCAGCCCGGACAGCTGCCACAGACCCAGCAGGATGACCACCGCGGCCGCGACGGTCACGAGGGTCATCCGGTGCGTGGTCAGCAGCGACCCGAGCGACCCGGAGAAGACCCCGAGCGGCACGAGCGTGACGCTCAGCCCGGCGTAGAAGATCACGGTTCGACCGATGAGCTTGGCGGGAGAGCTGAAGGCGTAGGCGAAGAAGGCCGGCAGCAGCATCACCGAGCACGGGCTGAGCAGGGTGAGGATCCCGCCGAGGAAGGCCCCGGTGTACCCGATGTCCATCTACTGGCCCTCCACCTGCTCGAGCTCTTCGTCGATGAGGTCCTTGAACGCCTTCGTGGGCTGGGCCCCGACCATCCGCTGGTCACCGAGGACGAAGGTGGGTGTGCCGGTCGCCTTCACCTGCGTCGCCGCCTCCTGCGCATCGGCCTCGACCTTCTTGCGCAGGCGCGGGTCGTCCAAGTCCTTCTCGAACTTCTTCATGTCCTCGACGCCGACCTCCTTCGCCCAGTCCATGATCTTCTTCTTCGTGATCTTCAGGTGACCGCGCTCCGGGGCGTCCTCGTACACGGCGTCGTGGTACTCCCAGTACTTGCCCTGCTCACCTGCGGCCCGGGCGGCCAGCGCCCCCTCCATCGACTCCTCGCCGAAGACCGGGAAGTCGCGCCACTCGAAGCGCAGCTTGCCGGTGTCGATGTACTCCTCCTTCAGCTCGGGCATGGTGTCGCGGGCGAAGGACCCGCAGAACGGGCACCGGTAGTCGGAGTACTCGATGAGCACGACCGGGGCGTCCACGTCACCCATGGCCGTGACGTCGTCGGCGTCCCGACGCACCAGCCCGATCTCCTCCTCGGAGGCGCCCCCCTCGTCGGCGGACTTCCCGCCACCGCCGGAGGACTGCGCGGACGACCCCGCGTCGGCCGAGCCCTCGTCTCCGCCGTCCTGGGAGAACATCACCCCTGCTGCAAGGAGGACGACAACCGCCACGGCGGCGACTATGGTCAGGATGCGTTGCGTGGAGCCGGTCATGACGACGACGGTACTTTGATGTCTAGACATTTCACAGGAGGGGTGGCCGTGCGAACACTGCCGCGGTGGCGCCAGATCAGCGACGACCTCCTGCGCCGGCTGCAGGACGGCGAGTTCGTCGACGGCTTCCCGGGGGAGCTCGCCCTCTCCGAGCGCTACGAGGTCAGCCGCGGCACCATCCGGCAGGCGCTGGCACCCCTGCGCGAGCAGGGCATCGTCGGTGGTGGCCGCGGGCGCCCGTCCTACGTGATCAACACCAGCCGCACCTCCGGCTTCGGACCGATGTACAGCCTGCGGGAGGCCATCACCGCCCGCGGCGGCACGGAGAGCTCGCAGGTCCTGGCGCAGCGGCTCGTCACCAGCAAGGAGGTCGCCACCGCGCTGGACCTCGACCTCGACACCCCCTTCGTCCAGGTGACGCGGGTACGGACGGCCGACGGGACCCCCTTCGCCCTGGACCGGCTGTGGATCATCGCCTCGATCGCGAGGCCGCTCCTCGAGGCGGACCTCACCGAGACCTCGGTCTACGGTGTCCTGCGCTCCCGCTGCGACGTCGAGTTCGACGCCGGTGTCGAGTACACGAGGTCGGTGCCGGCGAGCGCCGGGGTCGCGGCCAGGCTCGAGGTGGCCGAAGGGACCCCCCTGCTGACCATCCGCCGCAAGTCCTGCCTCGCCGGACGGCCGGTCGAGCTGCGCGACACCTGCGCGGCCGGCGACCGGGTCACCCTGACCCACGTCTTCGGCGACGCCTCGGCGGTCCTGGGCTGCGGGGGCAGCAACGGGAAGCCCATCGAGATCCCCTGGGACTGACCGCGGCGTCGCTCCCGACCACCTTTCCCGTCGACGCGTCCTAGCCTGCTGCTCGAGAGGCGACGTCGCCTCGACGACCGCTCCCCTGCCCCCTTCGCCCCGCAACGGGCACGCTCGAGGACCAC
>CAYSGN010000069.1:0-13834 GCA_964430615.1 uncultured Janibacter sp.
GGGGAAGTCGCACGTGGGTGCGCATTTCCTTGGGGGACGTTCTCTCCCGGGCGCATCTCCCAGGGTGGCCTTCCCTCTTGAGCGCTCCGGCGGCCCGAGACGACGAAGGGGGGCCCGCCGACGGCGGGCCCCCCTTCGTCGTCTCGGACGACCTCAGGTCTGCTTGCGACCCATGATCAGGCCGTAGACGATGATGAGCACCGCCGCCGCGACCACGCCCACGATGAAGGCGAGAGGGCTGAAGTCGGTGTTGCTGCCGTTGACGAGGTAGGCACCGATGAGGGCTCCGAGGATGCCCAGGACGACCGTGACGAGCGTCGAGATCGACTGCCTACCCGGCAGCACCAGACGGGCGAGGGCGCCGATGATGGCGCCCACGATGACGGTGACGATGATGGTCCACACAACTACTCACTCCTTCTGCGTCCGAAGGTCACGCGGACATCGTGTGGGGTCCTGTGGGACTCCTGGGACGAATGTAGCCGGATGTGGGGCGGTTGAAACGATCCGTCAGCAGGAGACGTGTCGGCGTGTCCGAGGACTCAGACGCCGAAGCCCACCCGGCCACGGCTGGGCTCGCCGACCTCGACGTAGCCGATCGCGTTCGCGGGGACGAGGACTCGCCGGCCCTGGTCGTCGGTGAGCACGAGGGGATTGCCCTCGAGGGCGGACCGGACCGCGGCCTCGATCTCCTCCTCGGTGCCGCTGGCGTCGACGACGACCTCGCGGGCGACGTTCTGGACGCCGATCTTGACCTCCACGGTCACTCCTTCCGGACGGGGGCGAGAACTCGTGCCCATGGTGTCACTCGCTCTCTGCCGGGACCGTGCCGGGGTCCTGGGAACGGTCGACGGGGAATGCGCCGATACCCCGCCAGGCCAGATGACCGGCGACCTCCGCGGCGACCTCCTTCGGGAAGTCCTGGCCGTGGGCGAGCCACACCCGGGCCATCACCTGCGCGGCGCTGGCCATGGTGATGCCGAGCATCTCGGCCAGCTGCGGGGCGAGCACGGTGTCCTCGGCGATCCGCTGGGCGACCGCGTCGCCCAGCTGCGCCTCGAGCGCGTCGATGCGGTGGCGCACCGCGGCGTCGTTCGTCAGGTCGGACTCGTAGATGAGGCGGAAGGCGCCCCCTTCGTCCGCGACGAAGTCGAAGAACGCCCGCACGGTCGCGTAGACCCGCTCCTCGTGGGTGGCAGAGGCGTCCAGGGCCTCGAGGACCATGGCCTCGAGGCGGTCGCACTGGGTCTCGAGCAGCGCGAGGTAGAGCTCGAGCTTGCCGGGGAAGTGCTGGTACAGCACCGGCTTGGAGACCCCGGCCTCGGCGGCGATGTCCTCCATCGCGGCGGCGTGGTACCCCTTCGAGACGAAGATGGTCAGTGCCGCGTCGAGCAGCTGGGCGCGTCGCTGCGCGCGGGGCATCCGCTGCACACGGGTACCGGTGTGGGGGCTCATGGTCATCCTTCCGCGACGGGAGGCCGCCGTTCGCGACGAGGTCGCCGCCGGTGTCGTGGGTCACAAGAATCCTACCGAGCGGTACCGACAGGGACGAGACGGCCCGGTACGTGCCGGCTGTCGGACCCGGGTGGTGGGATGGTCTCGTGCCCGACCAGGAACCCATCGTCCGACTCCGTCCGCCGGCCCCGACGGTCACCGTGCCGCCGCGGGAGCTCGACGCGGACCAGCGGGCGGCGGTGGCCGCCCGCGGTGACCTCCTGCGCGTCCTCGGCGGCCCCGGCACGGGCAAGACGGCGGTGGCGGTGGCCGCCGTCCTCGACCGCGTGGTGACGAGGGAGTGCGACCCCTCAGAGGTCCTCCTCGTCTCCGCGACGCGCCTCGCCGCCGCCCGGGCCCGGGACGCGGTGACCGCCGGACTCACCGGCGCGACCACCGAGCCGCTGGCCCGCACGATGCAGAGCCTCGGCTTCGCCGTCCTGCGGCAGGAGGCCGCCCTCACGGGCCAGGACACGCCGCGCCTGCTCTCCGGGGCGGAGCAGGACGTCGTGCTCGGCGAGCTGCTCGCCGGCCACCGCGCCTCCGGAGGGGGACCCTCCTGGCCGGCCGACCTCGAGCTGGCCCTCCCGACGCGGGGCTTCCGGGAGGAGCTGCGCGACCTGCTCATGCGCGCGATCGAGCACGGCGTCACGCCCGACGAGCTCGCCGCGCTCGGGCAGGAGCACGACCGCCCGGAGTGGGTCGGCGCCGCCGCCGTCGCCCGTGAGTACGACGAGGTCACCGCGCTCGCCCGGCCGGGGGCCTTCGACCCCGCGTGGGTGCTCGCCGCCGCAGCGGAGCTGCTCGAGGAGGACCCGGACGCGCGTGAGCGGGTGCGTGCGGGGCTGCGGCTCGTCGTCGTCGACGACGCGCAGGAGCTCACCGCCCCGGCGGCCAGACTGCTGCGGGTGCTCACCGGTGGTGGGGTCGACCTGCTGCTCGTCGGTGACCCGGACGCG
The DNA here is from genome assembly GCA_964430615.1 of uncultured Janibacter sp. Lineage (GTDB taxonomy): Bacteria > Actinomycetota > Actinomycetes > Actinomycetales > Dermatophilaceae > Janibacter. The sequence goes on from CAYSGN010000069.1 coordinate 2,454, forward strand.
ACCGTCCAGGGCTTCCGCGGCGCCGACCCCCGGCACCTCGTCGAGGAGTGGCCGGGGCGGGCCGACGAGACCCTGGTCCTCGGGCAGGGGCACCGGCTGCCGGCCTCGCTCGTCGAGGCGGACGACCAGGTCACCGCCCGCATCGCCGCGCTCGGTGGAGGGGCGCAGCGCCGGGCCGCACCGCTGGGTCCGGGGGGTCGGGTGGAGGCGCACGTCCTGCACTCCGGCGCCCAGGAGGCGGCCTTCGTCGCCCACGAGCTCCGGGCCGCGCACCTGCGCGACGGGGTGCCGTGGCGCGAGATGGCGGTGGTCGTGCGCGGCGCCGCGCGGCAGTCCACGCTGCGTCGGGTGCTGGCCGCCCGTGGGGTCCCCGTCGACGCGGACGCCCGCCGGGTGCCCTTGCGCGACGAGCCGGCGACCCGTCCGCTGCTCCAGCTGCTCGGCCTGGTCGTCGACGTCGCCCGCGGCCAGGAGACGGTCGAGGTCGCCACGGTGCTCGACCTGCTCGCCGGCCCGCTCGTCGCCGTGGACGCGGTCGGCGTGCGTCGGCTGCGACGTGCGCTGCGGCGTGAGGAGATGGCCGCCGAGGGCACTCGCACGAGCGACGAGCTGCTCGAGCAGCTCGTCCTCGACCGCGAGCGCCTCGCCCACCTCGGTGACGACGTGGCGCCCCTGCTGAGACTGGCCGAGATCGTCGCCGCCGGGGTGAGTGCCGCCACGACGGAGGAGGACGGCACCTGGGCGAAGGGGGTGAGCGCCGAGTCGGTCCTGTGGGAGCTGTGGCAGGCGGCCGGGGTGGCCGAGAGCTGGCGGGCCACGGCCCTGGCCGGCGGCTCCGCGGGCGCCCGTGCGGACCGCGCCCTCGACGGCGTGGTCGCGCTCTTCGACGCGGCAGCGAGCCACCAGGACGCGCTGCCCGCCTCGGGCCCCGACTCCTTCCTCGACGCGATCGCCTCCCAGACCGTGGCGGCGGACCACCTCGCCGCGCAGAGCCCCGACCCGGATGCCGTCGCCCTCGTGACACCGCAGTCCGCGGCCGGTCTGGAGTGGCACACCGTCGTCCTCGCCGGCGTGCAGGAGGGGGTCTGGCCGGACCTGCGCCTGCGTGGCTCGCTGCTCGGCTCGGAGCGGCTCGTCGACGTCGTCACCGGGCGAGACCGCAGCGGCGCCGGTGCGGCCGCGGCCGTGCGTCACGACGAGACCCGGCTCTTCCACGTCGCGCTCACCCGGGCCCGTGAGCGGGTCGTCGTCACGGCCGTCGCGACCGACGACGAGCAGCCCTCGGTCTACCTCGACCTCGTCTCCCCGCTGCCCGAGGGCCGCCTGCGCCGCGAGCCCACGGACGTGCCCGCACCGCTCGACCTCACCGGCCTCGTGGCCACCCTGCGGCAGCGACTCTCCTCGGCCGACCCGGCGGTCGTGGGGCACGCCGTGGCCCGGCTCGCAGAGCTCGCCGCGGAGGGGGTCCCCGGCGCCGACCCGGCGTCGTGGTGGGCACTGCGCGACCTCAGCGACGACCGGCCGCTCCGCGCTCCCGCGGAGACCATCTCGGTCAGCCCGTCGAAGGTGCAGACCTTCGGTGACTGCGCGCTCAAGTGGCTGCTCACCACCGCCGGGGGCGAGGGCCCCAGCTCCACCTCCATGGAGGTCGGCACGCTCGTGCACGAGATCGCCCACGACCTCGGCGACGCCGGCGAGGAGGCCTTCCTCGCCGAGCTGGAGCGGCGGTGGGCCGACCTCGGCCTGCCGGCGGGCTGGGTGACCGAGCAGAAGCTCGAGCGGGCTCGCACGATGGTCCACTGGCTCGCCGAGTACCACCAGAAGGCCTCCGCCGGGGGGTGGCACCCGGTGGGCAGCGAGGAGCGGTTCGCCGTGCGCCTGGGCCGTGCGGTCCTCGGCGGCAGCGTGGACCGGCTCGAGGCCGATGCCGAGGGGCGGCTACGGGTCGTCGACTACAAGACCGGGTCGAGCGCGCCGTCCAAGAGCGAGGTCGGGGTCCACCCACAGCTCGGGGCCTACCAGGTGGCCATCGAGGAGGGTGGCTTCACCCAGGGGAGCGAGTCCGCCGGGGCCGCGCTCGTCCAGCTCGGCAAGGCCTACACCTCCGGCAAGGCGGTGCAGCCACAGTCGCCGCTCGCCGAGGCCGAGGACCCGCGGTGGGCGCACGAGCTCATCGAGGCGACGGCGGAGGGGATGGCCGCCGCCACCTTCGCCGCCCAACCGGAGGACGCCCGCTGCCGGATCTGCCCGGTGCGCTCCTCCTGCCCCGCCCACGAGGAAGGAGGTCGCCTGCGATGACGACCCCGAGGATCACCGCCGTCGACCTCGCCAGGGCCCTCGGTCAGGAGCACCCGCCGACACCGGAGCAGCAGGCGATCATCGAGGCGCCGCTCGAGCCGCTGCTCGTCGTCGCCGGGGCCGGGTCCGGCAAGACCGAGACGATGACCGCGCGCGTCGTGTGGCTGGTCGCCAACGAGCTCGTCGCCCCCGAGCAGGTGCTCGGGCTGACCTTCACCCGCAAGGCGGCCGGTGAGCTCGCCGAGCGCGTCGCCCGACGACTGGCGCTGCTCGAGGAGAGTGGCGTGTGGACCCCGCCACAGGCGGAGGAGGACTCCCTCGGCGGCTCTCCGACGATCTCGACCTATCACGCCTATGCCGGCCGCCTCGTGCGCGAGGGCGCGCTCCGGCTGGGCTACGAGAAGGACTCCCGGATGCTCTCCGAGGCAGCCACGTGGCAGCTGGCGCACGAGGTCGTCACGGCCTGGGACGGGCCGATGGAGGAGATCGACAAGGTCGAGTCCACGGTGACCAATGCCGTGGTCTCCCTCTCCGGGGAGCTGGCCGAGCACGTACGCACCCCCGCCGACGTCGAGGACTTCGCCGACCGGACGCTGCGCCACCTCGAGGTCGTCGAGGCCACCGGGAAGGCCTGGACGAAGGCCTTCCGCTCCCGGGTCATCGAGCCGTTGGAGCAGCAGCGGCTCATCCTGCCGATCGTCGAGCGCTACCAGCAGACCAAGCGCGAGCGCTCGGTGATGGACTTCGCCGACCAGATGTCCCTCGCCGCGCAGCTGGCCGCACGCTTCCCCGACATCGGCGCGGCCGAGCGGGAGCGCTTCCGGGTCGTGCTCCTCGACGAGTTCCAGGACACCTCCGAGGCCCAGCTGGTGCTCATGCGTTCCCTCTTCGCCCCCCAGGGGCGGAGACCCGCCGCGGTGACCGCCGTCGGCGACCCCAACCAGTCGATCTACGCCTGGCGTGGGGCGAGCGCGACGACGCTGTCCACCTTCACCCACCACTTCGCGACCGGCGGCGAGCCGGCGCCCGTCCGGCCGCTCTCGACGAGCTGGCGCAACGACGAGGTGATCCTCGAGGTCGCCAACGAGGTGGCCGCTCCGCTGCGGGAGAGCAGCGCGGTGCCGGTGGCCCCCCTTCGCCCCCGTCCGGGGGCACAGCAGGGACAGGTGCAGGTGCTGCGCGCCGAGACCGCGGCGCACGAGGCGCAGGAGGTCGCCGAGTGGATCGCCGCGCGCCGCCAGGGTGGGCGGCACACCGCAGCGGTGCTGTGCCGTAAGCGTAGCCAGTTCGGCCTGGTCGTCGACGCGCTGGCGCTGCGCGGCATCCCCTACGAGGTCGTCGGGCTCGGCGGCCTGCTGCTCACCGCCGAGGTGGCCGACGTCGTCGCGCTGCTGACCGTCGTGCAGGACCCGGCCCGCGGAGACCGGCTGATGCGGCTGCTCACCGGGCCGCCCGGGATGCTCGGGCCCGCGGACCTCGACGGGTTCGGGGCGTGGACCAAGGAGCTCAGCAGGCGCGCCGCGGAGGAGACCGGGGCCGCGAAGGGGGAGGAGGTCACCATCGTCGATGCCCTCGACCAGCTCCCGGAGCCGGGATGGCGGGGCGGGGGTGGGCAGAGCGTCTCCGACGTCGCCCTGGCGAGGTTGCACCGGATCGCGGCGATGGTGCGCCGGCTGCGACGGGCCACCGGCACCCCGCTGCCCGATCTCGTCGCCGAGGCCGAGCGTGAGCTCGGGGTGGACGTGGAGGTGCTGGCCCGGCCGGGCTGGAGCCCGTCCGCGGCCCGGGCGCACCTGGACGCCTTCGCCGACGTCGCCGCCCAGTTCTCCGCGGGCGCCGACCGTCCCACGTTGGGCGGGTTCATCGACTGGATCGAAGCGGCCGTCGAGCAGGAACGAGGGCTCGAGGCGCCGGTCATCGAGCCGACGAAGGACGCGGTCCAGGTGCTCACCTGCCACGCGGCCAAGGGGCTGGAGTGGGACATCGTCGCCGTGCCGGGGCTCTCCGAAGGGGTCTTCCCCGCGCACAGCTCGCGGGCGAGCTTCAAGGAGGAGGAATGGACCCTCGGCCGGGTCAACGACGCGGGGTGGCTCACCGGTCTCGACGGGGTGCCCTACCCCCTCCGAGGGGACGTCGAGGGTCTGCCCCACCTGGACCTCTCGCTCGGGGAGCGGGAGGCACTGACGCAGGAGGTGGATCGCTTCGTCGCGGTGGGCGGCGATCACGGGCTGCTCGAGGAGCGCCGGCTCGCCTATGTCGCCTGCACCCGTGCCCGCAGCCGGCTGCTGCTCGGCTCGTGGGTGTGGGGACGGACCGGGTCCATCCCGCGCCTGCCCTCGCGGTTCCTCGAGGAGGTCGTCGCGACCGGCAAGGCCGAGACGATCGGCTGGTCGCCGATGCCGGAGACCAAGGACGTGGGTAATCCCATGCTCGAGGTCGAGCGACAGGTCATCTGGCCCGGCGATGACGCCCCCTCGGAACGGCCGGCGCTCTCCGCCGCGAGCCGGATGATGTCCCGGACCCGCAGCGACTCATCGGACGGTCCCGGCTCGGGCGACGCGTCGGCGGGTGTCGCCGCGGAGGGCGCGGCCGAGCTCGACGAGACGCTGCGGATCCTCCTCGCCGAGCGCGCCGAGTCCCGCGCCGCCCGCCATGCCGGTGTCTCCGTCGAGCTGCCGGCCCACCTGTCGACCTCGCAGCTGGTCTCCCTCGCACGCGACCGGGACGGTTTCGCCCGCGACCTGCGCCGGCCGATGCCCGGCCCTCCGCAGGTGGCCGGACGACGCGGCACCGCCTTCCACGCGTGGGTGGAGGAGCACTACGCGCGTGCGGGCCTCGTCGACGTCTTCGAGCTGCCGGGCAGCGCGGACGAGGACCTCGGCGACGCCGACCTCGCGGCCATGCAGGAGCGCTTCCTCGCGAGCGACTGGGCCGACCGGGTGCCCCTCGACGTCGAGCTGTCTCTCGAGACGGTCATCGGCGGCCATGCCGTGCGTGGCCGGGTGGACGCCGTCTTCGCCGACGAGGACGGGGGAGTGACGGTCGTGGACTGGAAGACCGGGCACGCGCCCCGCGACCCGGAGGAGGCGGCCGTGCGGGCGGTGCAGCTCTCGGCCTATCGGATCGCCTACGCGCGCTGGCGGGGGATCGACCAGGACCTCGTGCGCGGGGCGTTCTTCCACGCGGCGAGCGGGGAGACCGTGCGGCCACGGCTCCTCGGGGAGGACGAGCTGCTCGCGGTGCTCTCCGGGGTGGGCGAAGCGTCGTACGTCTCGTAGTCCCGGCGTGGCCCTGGCACACACCTCGGCCACCGGGCTCCCGCTCGAAGAACGGGGCAGGACGGCGGCGTGTCTCAGCGAGAGGGGTCGACCACGTCGTCGGTGTCGTCACCGGCGATGAGGGGAGTGATCTCCTGGGTGTCGTGGTCGTTGCCCTTCGCGGGCTCGGGGTCCGGTGAGACCCGGACGGTCACGCTGTCGCTCGGCTGGTCCTCGGCCGCGGTGGGCGCGGGCATGCTGGGCTCGGACTCGGACCCGGACTCGGGGGACCCGGCCCCGGCCTCGGTGGGCGTCGTGTCGCCCTCATCGTCCGCGGCGTCGGTCTCGGCGGCCGTGGCCGCGGCGGGCCCGTGCTCGGCCGGCTCTCGGTGGGGGACGGCGGACAGGTGCGGTTCCGACCTCCCCTGCCCCTCCGGCCTCTCCGAGGACACCGGCGTCGGCGGCTGGGGTGCCTCCACCTCGACGGCACCGGTCACGTCCTCGGACTCCTCGGACTCCTCGGACCCCTCGGGCTCCGCCACCGGTTCGGCGGCGTCGGGGTCTGCGGACGTCTGCGGGACCGGCTCGGTGCCCGCGCTCGCTGCGGTCGTGACCACCGCCGGCGAGGACGCGGGTTCCCTCGCCGTCGCGTCCGCGACGCTCAGCTCCTCGTCGAGGGCGCGCAGTGCGGTGACGGCCCGCTCCGCCCCCGTCTCGTCGCCGGCGGAGGTGGCGGCCACCATCGTGCGTGCCAAGCCCATCTGGTGGGCCAGCGCGGCCCGGCGCAGCAGCCCGTCGTCCGGTCGCTCGACGCGCGCGTGCGCGTAGGCCTCGAAGACGGTGTCGAGGGCCTCGGGGGTGAGCGCGCCGACGAGCTCCGCGAAGTCGTCGGCCGGGTCGGCCACCCGGGCCAGCTCCCAGCCGAGGAATGCCTTGACGTCCGGCTCCTCGCCGTCGTCCGGGGAGGCGAGGATCGTGCCTTCGCCGATCGCCCCGTGGGTGGGGGCGGAGGTGAAGCTCCACAGGCCGCGGTCCTCGAGCGTGGCCTCCCACCGGGCGAGCAGGCCGGAGGGCACCTTCCCGCTGCCCGCCACCCGGTCCAGGTCGGCCAGGCCACGGGAACGGTGGGTCTCGGCGTCGTAGCCGGGCACCCCGGCCTCGTCGTAGACCCCGAGGTCGAGGTTGTGCAGGTGGCCCAGGGCCCGCCCGAGGCCGATGGCCAGGCGCGAGCCCGCGGCGACGTCGGCGAGGACGACCATGCGACCGGTGAGGTAGGAGTGGACGGCGGCCCGGCCCCCTTCGGGCAGGGCCACCCAGCCCTTGACCGCCGGCACCGGCATGGTCAGTCGCCGGGCCAGCAGCGCCAGCAGGGCCGCGGACTGCTCCAGCTGCGCGGAGGCGGCCGGGGTGCGCGGGGAGCGGATCACCCAGCGCCGGTGGTCGGCGTCCTGGATGAAGGCGACCTCGTAGGGGTCGAGGGGGCCCTGCGGCAGGACGCCTTCGACGGTGGAGGGGTCCAGTCCGGGCACGGCCGCGCTCGCGAGCGCGGCGAGGGTCAGCGGTCCACGGGAGGTCACGCCCACCACCGTACGAGGATCCGGGCCCGGAACGCCGGAGCGACGCCCGGGACCAGGGACATGCGGATGCTCCTCCAGCACGCCGTCCCGGCCGGCGGGGCCGGCCCTGCAGAGCGTACGTACCGTGGAGGCGTGGATCACGACCCGCTGAGCGACCTGCCCATGACGAGCTCGCCGCTGGATCGCGAGGGGCCACGCCGTGACCGCGAGGGTCGTCTGGCCGAGCTCCTCGAGGACCCGGCCGCCCTCGTCCTCGACCTCTCCGGTGATCGCGCCCGTCTGCGGTCCGAGGGCGGGCTGGCGCTGCGCCGGCCGACGCCCGAGGATGCGGACCGGCTGGTCCTGCACCTCGGTCGGCACGAGGAGACCGAGTACCTCGCCGTGTGCCACCCCTGGCCGCAGGGCCCGGAGGCCGGCAGCTCCGGGGTGCGCCGCGAGGAACGTCTCGACGCAGCCCCCTTCGTCGGTCTCCGGCAGGCCGTCGGGGACCTCTCCGCGGTGGAGACGGCGCTCTTCACCACCGCGGTCGGCCTGGCCAACTGGCACCACCGTCACCCCTTCTGCCCGCGCTGCGGCCACCGCACGCACGTACGTTCCGCCGGCTGGGTGCGGCACTGCCCGAACGACGACTCCGAGCACTACCCGCGCACCGACCCGGCCGTGATCATGTCGGTCATCGACGAGCGGGAGCGGATCCTGCTCGCGCGCAACACGTCCTGGCCCGAGGGGCGCTTCTCGGTCCTGGCCGGCTTCGTCGAGCCGGGGGAGACGATCGCCGCCGCCGTCGCGCGCGAGGTCGGCGAGGAGACCGGCGTGCACGTGGCCGACGTGGAGTTCGTCGCCGACCAGCCGTGGCCCTTCCCCACCTCGCTCATGCTCGGCTGCGCCGCCCGGGCCGTGACGACCTCGATCACGCCCCAGCCGGAGGAGATCGCCGAGGCGCGCTGGTTCACCCGCGAGGAGTTCGTCGCCGCCGTGGGGGACGAGCGGATCCTCACCGCCGGGCGCATGTCGATCGCGGCCCGCCTCATCGAGCGCTGGTTGGGTCGCCGGCTCGACGACCTCGCCTGAGCTCCACGGACGGTTGGGACCCTGTCGGGAGCGGGTGAGAGAGTGCCACGGTGAGCACCCCGACGATCCCGCAGTCCGCTGACGAGATCCTCGCTGCGCTCGACCCCGAGCAGCGCGAGGTCGCCGCCAACCCGAGCGGACCGATGTGCGTGCTCGCCGGTGCCGGGACCGGCAAGACCCGCGCGATCACCCATCGCATCGCCTACGGCGTGCACTCGGGGACGTACGTGCCGCAGCGGGTGCTCGCCGTGACCTTCACGGCGCGGGCGGCGGGGGAGATGCGCACCCGTCTGCGCGACCTGGGCGTCGCGGGAGTGCAGGCGCGCACCTTCCACTCCGCGGCGCTGCGGCAGCTGCACTACTTCTGGCCGCAGGCGATCGGCGGCGCCGCGCCGGAGATCCTCGGGCACAAGGCACCCGCCGTGGGCGAGGCCGTAGCCCGGGTCGGCATGCGGATGGACCGCAGCGAGCTGCGCGACGTCGCCGCGGAGATCGAGTGGTCGAAGGTCTCGCTGCTCACCCCGGAGACCTACCCAGAGGCCGCTCGTCGGGCCCACCGGGAGCCGCCCGGCATGGACCCGACCGCCATGGCGCGGCTCATCTCGACCTACGAGGACGTCAAGGGCGAGCGGGGCGTCATCGACTTCGAGGACGTGCTGCTGCTCACCGCCGGCATCCTCGACGAGCGCGAGGACATCGCCGCCACGGTGCGCGCGCAGTACCGGCACTTCGTGGTCGACGAGTACCAGGACGTCAACGCCCTCCAGCAGCGGCTGCTCGACCTCTGGCTCGGCGGTCGGGGCGACATCTGCGTGGTCGGCGACCCGGCGCAGACGATCTACTCCTTCACCGGCGCCACACCTGAGCACCTCCTGCGCTTCACCCGCACCCATCCCGGCGCCGCCACCGTGCGCCTCGTGCGCAACTACCGCTCCACGCCCCAGGTCCTCGACCTGGCCAACCAGATGCTCACCGACCCCTCCGGCGCGCGCCGGCACGGGTCGGTCGAGCTCGTGGCCCAGCGCGAAGGGGGCGACCCGCCCCGCCTGACCGCGCTCGACGACGACCCCGCAGAGGCGGCGTGGGTGGCCGAGCGGATCGGTGAGCTCGTGGCCGCCGGGCGGCCCCTGCGGGAGATCGCGGTGCTCTTCCGGACCAACGGTCAGTCGGAGGGCTTCGAGTCCGCGCTCACCGACGCCGGGATCCCGTACCTCGTGCGCGGCGGCGAGCGCTTCTTCTCCCGCAAGGAGGTCCGGGACGCGGTGCTGCTGCTGCGCGGCGCCGCCCGCACCGACGACGGCAGCAAGCCGCTGCCGGCGCTCGTCGGCGACGTCCTCGGTGGCATGGGTTGGCGGGCCGAGGCGCCCTCGAGCAGCGGTGCCGTGCGCGCCCGCTGGGAGTCGCTCAAGGCACTCGTCGACCTCGCCGAACGACTCGTCGTGACGAGCGAGGGGGCGCGCCTGCCGGACCTGGTCCGGGAGCTGGACGAGCGCGCCTCCGCCCAGCACGCGCCCGACGTCGAGGGTGTCACCCTCGCCTCGCTCCACGCCGCCAAGGGCCTCGAGTGGGACGTCGTCTTCCTCGCCGGGTGCTCCGACGGGCTGCTGCCCATCGCCATGGCGGAGGGCGGCGAGGAGATCGAGGAGGAGCGGCGTCTGATGTACGTCGGCGTCACCCGGGCGCGTGAGGTGCTCCACCTCTCGTGGTCGCGGGCACGTACTCCCGGCGCGCGTGCCAGCCGTCGGGTGAGCCGCTTCCTCGACCGGACGAGCGCCATCCTCGGTGAGGGCGCCCGCTCCACGCCCAAGCGCTCCGGCGGCGGATCGCGCACCCGTCTCAAGGGTGCCCGGCCTCGGGCCTGCAAGGGCTGCGGTACCGAGCTGCGCACCGCCACCGAGCGCGCGTCCGGCCGCTGCCCGAGCTGCCCGCCCGGCTACGACGAGGCGATCTTCGAGCGGCTGCGCTCGTGGCGCCTGGCCGTCTCGCGCAAGGCATCCGTCCCCGCCTTCGTCGTCTTCACCGACGCCACCCTCGAGGCGATCGCCGAGGCCGAGCCGAAGGGCCAGCGCGAGCTGGCCGCGATCAGCGGCGTGGGGCCGCGCAAGCTCTCCCTCTACGCCGACCAGGTGCTCGCCGTCATCGCCGGCGCGGAGCCGGACGAGGTGGTCGAAGCGGCCTCGGGCGAGACCGACGCCTGAGAACCTCCGGCATCCTCGGCCGAACGCGGAAACTAATTCGGTGGCGCGGCCGGTCGGTGTGCTCTAGGTTGGTCTCTGTCAGTCGGAGATGCCCCGTGCATCCACCCGAGCAGAGCACCGACGAGAGGAGGGCAGGACCCATGGAGACCATGACGACGGAGATCGCCATCGGGTACGAGGCTGCCCTCACGCGGTGTGCCGCCGACGTCTTCGGCGGCGCCGCCGGCGTCGTCCTCGACCGTGACCGCATCACGGGTGTCGAGCCGACCTCTGCCCTTTTCGTGGATCCGCACTTCGCAGGACCTCCCGTCTAGACGACGACCCTCCGGTCCTCACCTGATAGGCCGCGGCTCCCCGAATCCCGGGAACCGCGGCCTTTGTCGTGCTCCCGCCACCGACCAGCACAGTTTTCGAAGCGATGGAGATCCCACCGTGTCTGCGATGACCAGCCACCGACCGAAACAGGACCTGACGCCCTGCCAGGCGGAGGAGCCGGAGATCTGGTTCTCCGAGACCCCTGCGGGTGTCGAGTACGCCAAGGCCCGCTGCCTGGACTGCCCCTTCCAGAGGGACTGCCTCGACGGAGCGCTCGCCCGTCGTGAGCCTTGGGGCGTCTGGGGCGGCGAGCTCTTCGAGAGGGGCATCGTCGTCCCCCGCAAGCGGCCCCGCGGCCGTCCCCGCAAGCATCCCGTGCCCGCCTGAGCGAGAGACGAGAAGGAGGTGATCGAGATGAAGTTCTTCACCACGTCCGCGCTGCGCCGCGAGCGTCCGCTGGCCTACTCGCCCCACGTGGCCGAGTACCCGGCCGTCGCCTCGGAGCAGCACGAGCGCCACGTCCCCCGCCCCGCTCACCTGTACGTGCGATGAGTGGCAGGCTGAGGGACATGGCCTCCCCGACACTGCACATCGCCCAGGACGAGACCGCCGACGCGCTCCTGTCCTCCGACCCCTTCGCCCTCCTGACGGGGATGCTGCTGGAC
>CAYSGN010000070.1:0-3762 GCA_964430615.1 uncultured Janibacter sp.
GCACCCTGGGGAAGCGCACGTGGACACTGCGCGGGAACCTCGACGAGGCCGTGGAAGCCCGGCCCGAGCCGACCGTCGACGCCTGATCCCGCACCGCCCGCTCCCCGCAGGAAGGACCCTCGTCATGGAGACGATCTACCACTCCGGCCGCATCCTCACGATGATCGACCAGGACGACGACCCCGAGGCGGTGCTGGTGCGTGACGGCCGGATCGCCGCCGTCGGCACCCTGGAGCAGGTGCGCGCGGCCGCGACGCCTCGCGCCGAGAGGGTGGACCTCGCCGGCCGCACCCTGATGCCGTCGTTCATCGACTCGCACGGCCACATCCTCCAGCACGGGATGCTCGCCTCCCTCGTGGACCTCGAGAACGCCCGCAGCATCGACGAGATCGTCTCCGCCTTCGGCGAACGGCTCGCTCAGCGGGAGCCGGACGACCGCAGCCCGGTGGTGGGGGCGAAGTACGATCCCCAGCTGCTGGCGGAGGGCCGCCATCCCACACGTGAGGACCTGGACGCCGTCACGACCGACCTGCCCGTCTTCGCGCTCCACCGCAGCCTGCACGTGGCGGTGGGCAACTCGGTCCTCGTCGACGGCGCCGGACTCACCGCGGCGACCCCCGACCCCGAGGGCGGACGCTTCGGCCGTTTCCCGGACGGCACCCCGGACGGGTACGTCGAGGAGCACCCGGCGATGGCGGCCTACGTACCGGTCCTCTCGCCCGGAGGCGGGAGTCTGATCCCGGGGGTCACGGACCCGCTCAGGGCCGCTGAGCTCGCCGTCGCCGACTACCTGCGTCACGGCATCACCACCGCCCAGGAGGGCGCCGCGGACCCCACCACCGTCTCCGTCCTGGCCGAGGCGGCACGCGCCGGTGCGCTCGACCTGGACGTGGTGGTCTACCCCTTGGTGCAGTCGGGGACGGAGGTCCTCGACGCCCACGCCGACCTCGCGGGTGACTACGTGGGCCGGCTGCGGCTGGGCGGGTACAAGATGATCCTCGACGGGTCGCCGCAGGCCCGGTCGGCATGGATGAGCGAGCCCTACGAGCCGATCGAGGGGGACGACGAGCCCGGGTGCGCCTACCCGATCCACACCGCGGACGAGGTCGATGCCTTCACCCGCGCGGTCGCGGAGCAGGGCAGGCAGCTGATCGTCCACTGCAACGGCGACGCCGCGGCGCAGCTGTGGGTCGACACCGTCGAGCGTGTCGGAGCCGAGCACCCCGCGCTGCTCGACGCCCGCCCGGTGATGATCCACGCCCAGACCGTGCGGGACGACCAGCTGGAGCGGATGGCGTCCCTGGGCATGGTCGCCTCGATCTTCTCCTGCCACTCCTGGTTCTGGGGTGACGTGCACCTGCGCAACTTCGGCCCCCGGCGCGGGCGGCGCATCTCGCCGGCGCGTTCCGCGCTCGACCGGGGGGTGCGCGTCACCCTCCATCAGGACACGCCGGTCACGCCCCCGGACATGCTGCTGACCCTCTGGGCCGCGGTGAACAGGATGAGCCGGTCCGGCCGTCCCATCGGTCTCGAGCAGCGCATCTCCACGTGGGAGGCGCTGCGCGCCGTGACCTGCGAGGCCGCCTACCAGTACGGCGAGGAGGACTCCAAGGGCCAGATCCGCGCCGGCATGCGGGCCGACCTGGTGATCCTGTCGGCCGATCCGCTGGCCACGTCACCGGTCGAGCTGCGCGACATCGACGTGGTGGAGACGATCAAGGACGGCGAGACCGTCTACCGCGCCTGATCACCCGAGCCGGGGTCGTGGCCGGGCGAAGGGAGAGAGCCTCGCCTCCGGGAGAGGCCGGTCTCAGAGCGAGGCGAGCAGGTTCCGCGAGATCACGAGACGCTGGATCTGGTTGGTGCCCTCGAAGATCTGGGTCACCTTCGCCTCGCGGAAGTACCGAGCCACCGGGAAGTCCTCGGTGTACCCGGCGCCGCCGAGCACCTGGATGGCATCGGTCGTCACCTTCATGGCCGCGTCGGTGGCGATGAGCTTCGCCGTGGCGGCCTCGGTGCCGTAGGGGCGACCGGCGTCGCGCAGGCGGGCCGCGTGCAGGTAGGTCGCCCGGGCGCTCATCACCGCCGCCTGCATGTCCGCGAGGGTGAAGGCCAGCCCCTGGTTGCTCGCGATGGTCCGCCCGAACTGCTCGCGCTCGTTCGCGTACCGCGCCGCGACGTCCAACGCGGCCTGCGCGAGACCGGTCGCCCCGGCGGCGATCCCGAGACGGCCGGCGTCCAGACCGGCGAGGGCGATCGGGACCCCGCGGCCGAGGTCGCCGACGAGCCGGTCCCCGGTGACCGGCACGTCCTCGAAGATCACCTCACGCACGGTGTCACCGTGCAGGCCCATCTTCCTCTCCGGGGCGGCGAAGGTCAGCCCCGGCGCATCGCCGGGCACGACGAAGCAGCTCACCCCTCGGCTGCCCTCGCCGGTGCGGGCGAAGGTCGTGTAGAAGTCCGCGTGGCCGGCGTGCGAGATCCATGCCTTGCGCCCGCGGATGCGCCAGTCCTCCCCGTCCGGGGTCGCCCGCGTCGTCATCGAGGCGATGTCCGAGCCGGCCAGCGGCTCGGAGAGGGCGTAGGCGCCGAGCAGCTCGCCGGAGAGCATGTCCGGCAGCAGCGCCTCCTGCTGCTCCTGGCTGCCGAAGGCGTGCACCGCGAAGCAGGTGAGGGAGTGCACCGAGACGCCGACCGCGACCGACATCCACGCCGACGCGATCTCCTCGACCACCTGGAGGTAGACCTCGTAGGGCTGACCGCCGCCACCCAGCTCCTCGGGGTAGGGCAGGGAGAGCAGCCCGGCCCGACCCAGGGTGAGGAAGACGTCCCGGGGGAAGACCTCTTCGGTCTCGGCCGCGGCCTCCACCTCGTCCACCTGCGGACGCAGCGTCTTGTCGCAGATCGTGCGGGTCAGGTCGATGAGGTCCTCGCCGACCTCGGTGGGCATGAACCTCGTTGCTGGCATGCGCCTCACTGTAGTGCGCATCACAGTGCGCCCCGTCACGCGCCTCGATCATGAGGGGGTCATGAGGTCTGGATGAGAGAGTCCTCAGAATGGCCTCTGCGGCTTGGTCGGACGCCTCCTGCGGGCCATGGTGGAGACATGAAGACGACACGATGCATCTCCCTGGTGGCCCTCGCCGCGGCCGCGTCCCTCGGACTCGCCGCGTGCGGCTCGGACGACGCCGGCGACGGCGGTGACGCCACCCGGACGACGACCGAGACCGTGACCGAGTCCCCCTCCGGGTCCGGGGGCGAGGAGCAGTCCGGGGAGTCGGGGACCGGCTCCTCGTCGAGCTCGGGCTCCACGACCGGTGGCTCGGGCACCTCCGTCACCGACGTGTCCATCAAGGACCTCGAGAAGATCGCGGCCACGGCCGAGGACGAGGTCTCGGGCACCGCGTACGAGATGGACGACCAGGACCGGGACGGGACCTGGGAGGTCGACGTCGCCAAGGACGACGACACCAGTGTCGAGGTCACCGTCTCGGCCGACGGCAGCAAGGTCGTGCGCACCGACGACCGTGACGACACCATCGACGACGACGACCGGGCCGGTCTGGACGCCGCGAAGATCACCGTCGTCGAGGCGATCGACGCCGCGATGAAGGAGGCCGACGGCACCTTCGACGACGCGGAGCTCGAGTCCGAGGGCGGCAAGCACTTCTGGGAGGTCTCCCTCGACGACGCCGACGGTCACGACATCGAGGTCCGGGTCGACGTCGCCACCGGCAAGGCCACCGTCCAGCAGGACGACGA
>CAYSGN010000070.1:3862-13771 GCA_964430615.1 uncultured Janibacter sp.
CAGGACGACGATCAGGACGACTGAGGCGCACCTACCGTGGTGGCATGACACACCAGCTCGCGCGGGCGGCTGCCGGCGCCGCGGCCCTGGCCGTGGCGCTGACCGCCTGCTCCGGGAGTGGCGAAGGGGAGGGCTCGCCGACGGCGAGCACCTCCCCTTCGTCCTCGTCCACCACCACGCGCACCGTCGAGATCGACGGTGCGCCACCCGCCCTGCGCCGTGCCGTGGCCGAGACCTACGACGACCGCTCGGTGACCGGCAGCGCGCGGACCGGCAGCTGGCGCGGGGCGAAGGTCGCCGTCGTCACCGCGAAGCACGATGTCACGCTCGCGGTGCGCCCGAAGGGTGAGCGCGACTGGCAGGTGGTCGGCGGGTGGTGGCCCTCGCTGGAGCGCGAGCCCGACCTCGGCGGGCCGCGGCACGTGCTCGTCATCGGCAGCGACGCCCGCCCCGGCCAGGACGTCGCGCACTCCCGGGCCGATGCCCTCCAGCTCCTCGGCGTCGACGGCTCCGGGGGCGGCGGTCTCATGGGCTTCGCGCGCGACCTGTGGGTCCCGGTCCCCGGTCACGGGCACAGCAAGCTCAACTCCGCGATGGTCCGCACCGGCCCGCACGGCGAGGTCGAGGCGATCTCGCGGGTCAGTGGCATCGACGTCGACGGGTACGTCGTCACCGGCTTCGAGGGCTTCCGCGAGATCGTCGACGAGATCGGTCCGCTGGACTTCGACGCCCCGGAGGCGCTCGACTCCCACCTGGACGGCGGGCAGATCCCCGAGGGGAGGAGCCGGCTCAGCGGACGCGAGGCCCTGGCCTGGGCGCGCGAGCGCAAGACCCTGCCCCAGGGGGACATCGACCGCTCCCGCCACCAGGGGCTCCTGCTCATCGCCGCGGCCCTCCAGGCGCGGGCACGCGGCCCGGAGTCGCTGCCGGAGGCCCTCACGGTCATCGACGAGCACGCGAGCAGCGACCTCTCCGCGAAGGAGATGCTCCTCTTCACCGCCGCCTTCTACCGGCTCGACCCGACGAAGGTCGGTCAGGAGGTGGCTCAGGGGCCGACGGGCACGGTGGCCGGCCAGTCGGTCGTGCACCTCGACGGGGCCTCGCGCGACGCTTTCCGCGACTTCCGGGACGGTCGGCTCGACTGACCGGGCCGTGAGCGGGGCCCGGCTCAGTCGGCGGCGTCGACGTGTGCCGGGTGGACCCGCACCTGGCTCGCCTTGAGCGAGGCCCACACCCCGTCCCCCGGGCGAAGGGGGAGGGCCGCGAGCGCCGCCGGTGTCACCTCGGCACTCATCGGGACCGGGGAGGAGAGCCACACCCGTGCCCGCCCGGCGTGGGCCTCCACCCGGGAGACCCGCCCCGGCCAGACGTTCCGCGGGGATCCCTCCGGCTGTGCCCGGTGCAGCGAGACCGCGTCCGGTGCGAAGGTCACCCAGCAGGAGCCGCTCACCTCGTGCGGGCCGGTCGCGATCTCCAGCGCTCCCGTGTCGGTGGTGGCCCGCGCCCCGGAGCCGGGGAGCGCATCGGCACGTACGAGGTTGACGCCGGCGAGACCGGCCGTGAAGGCGCTGCGCGGGTGCTCGAGCACGTGCCGCACGGGGCCGTGCTCGACCCGGTCGCCGAGCACCGTCATCGTGTCGGCCGGACCGTCGGCGACGGTGAGCACGTCGAGCACGTCGTGGGTGACGAGCAGCACGACGAGGTCCTCGCGGGCATGGGTGACGTCCGAGAGCACCGCCCGCATGGCCGGTGTGGCCTCGACGTCGAGCGCGGCCAGCGGCTCGTCGAGGAGCAGCGCCGCCGGCTCGGCGGCCAGCGCCCGGGCCATCGCGACCCGGGCGGCCTGCCCGCCGGAGAGCTGCGACGAGCGTCGCCCGGCGAGGGCGCTCATCCCCACCACCTCGAGCCAGCGCTCCGCCGCGGCCCGGGCCTCCCGTCGCCCCCGGCCCTGGCTGCGCGGTCCGAAGGCGACGTTGTCGCGGGCGTCCAGGTGGGGGAAGAGGGTCGGCGCCTGGCTGAGCAGCGCGACCCGCCGACGGTGCGGCGGCACCCGGTCCAGCGGGCGTCCGCCGAGGACGACGTGGGCGGAGTCGGGCCGCCCCAGTCCGGCGACGACGGAGAGCAGCGAGGACTTGCCGGACCCGTTGGGGCCGGTGATCGCGTGCCTGCCCGCCGGCAGGTCGAGGTCGATCGCCAGGCCGCGCTCCGCCCACTGCGTACGTACCCGCAGGCTCATGCCGCCCCCTCCGGCCGGATCGTGCGGGCGTAGACGGTCCCGACGATGACCGTCGCGAGCACGACGAGGACGAGGGCGAGGGCGACCGCGGCGTCCGGGTCGGTCTCCCGCTGGAGGTAGATCTCCAGGGGGAGGGTCCGGGTCCGCCCCTGCGCGGACCCGGCGAAGGTGAGCGTCGCCCCGAACTCGCCGAGCGCCCGGGCGAAGGCGAGGACGCAGCCGGAGAGCAGCCCCGGCGCGACGAGCGGCAGGGTGACCCGGGTCAGGCGGCGCCACGGCCCCGCACCGAGGGTGGCCGCCACCTCCTCGTGCCGACGGCCCAGCGCACGCACCGCTCCCTCGAGGGAGAGGACGAGGAAGGGGAGCGCGACGAAGGTCTGCGCGAGGACCACCGCGGTGGTGCTGAAGGAGATGGAGATCCCGGCGGCCTCCAGGTGCCGACCCAGCAGACCCCGCCGGCCGAAGGTGTACAGCAGCGCGAGACCGCCGACGACCGGTGGCAGGACGAGCGGGACGAGGACGAGCGCGCGCAGCAGCGACCGGCCGGGCCAGCTCCCCCGGGCCAGCAGCAGCGCCAGCGGGGTGCCGAGCAGCACGCAGATGGCCGTGGCCGCGCTCGCCGTGCGCAGCGAGAGCAGCAGCGCATCGACCGAGGCCGGCGAGGTCAGCAGCGTCCACAGCCGGCCCGGCTGCACCTGGGCGACGAGCCCGGCGAGGGGGACGACGACGACGAGGACGGCACCGGCTGCCGGGAGCCAGAGCCAGCGCGGAGGTCTCACGGGGTCCCGAAGCCCCTCTCCTCGAGGACCTTCTGCCCGGCGTCGCTCGTGACGAGGTCGACGAAGTCCCGCGCCTCCTGCGCGTTCGGGCTGTCCTTCAGGACCGTGATCGGGTACTCGTTGACGACCTCGTCCGCCCCCTTCGTCTCGACGGCCTCGACGTCGTCGCCGGCCGTGGTGGCGTCGGTGACGTAGACCAGCCCCGCGTCCGCCTCGCCCGAGGTCACCTTCGCGAGGACGTCGGTGACCTTGGACTCCTCGCTCGCGGGCGCGAGGTCGACGCCCTGCGCGTGGGTGAGCTCCTGGGTCGCGTTGCCGCACGGGACCTGCGGGGCGCACACGACGACCGAGAGGTCCTTGCTCTCCAGGTCCTTCAGGCCGGAGACGCCCTCGGGATTGCCCGGCTCGGTGACGATCGTCAGGACGTTCGTGACGAAGACCGTCGGGTCGGTCGCCGCGTCGCCGACCTTGTCCATGTTCTCCGGGTCGGCGGAGGCGAAGACGTCCAGGTCGGCGCCGTTGTCGATCTGGGCGGCCAGGTCCGAGGAGCCGGCGAACTGGAGCTCGACCTGCACGCCGTCGTGCTGCTCCTCGTAGGTCGCGGCCAGCTCCTCGAAGGCGTCGGTGAGCGAGGCGGCGGCCGCGACCCGCAGCGTCGTCTCCTCCGGGTCGCCGTCCCCGGACCCTCCGCAGGCGGAGAGCGCCAGGGAGGCGACGGCGAGGGCCGTGACGGCCGTCGAGCGCTTCACGACGGTCCTCCGGGGGTGCCGACGATGACGTTCGTCGACTTGATGGAGGCGACCGCGATCGAGCCCGGCTCGAGCCGGAGCTCGTCGGCGGCCTCGCGGGACATGAGCGAGACGATGCGGAAGGGGCCGGCCTGGAGCGAGACCTGGGCCATGACGGTGTCCCGGAGCACCTCGGTGACGATGCCGCGCATGCGGTTGCGGGCGGACTCGTCGTGCACCGTCCCGACCGTCGGGGGCGAGGCGACGTCCTGGGCGAGGTGGGCGAGCTCGGTGCCGTCGACGACCGTGACTCCTCGCTCGTCCTTGGCCGCGGTGAGGCGTCCGGCCTCGACCCAGCGACGGACGGTGTCCGGCGACACCGCCAGCAGCTCCGCTGCTTCTGATATGCGCATATGCGTCATGATCCGGACGATATCAGCGCAGATGCGGCTGTCGTCAGGGGGTCGGGATGTCCTCCGGGCCGAAGGGGGTCAGCTCGGCCCGCTTGGCCGTCACCGAGTCACCGGAGGAGCGGCCGGTGAGCCGGCGCTGGACCCAGGGCACCGCGTGCGTGCGGGTCCAGCGCAGGCGCTCGGCGCGCAGCTCGCTGCGCGGACGCGGCGGCGCGGCAGCGAGCGGCTCGTCCCAGTCGTCGGGGACCTCCAGCCCCAGGGCCTGCATCGCTGCCCAGTGGACCCGCTGGTGTCCCTCGGTGCTCAGGTGGATCCGGTCCTCACCCCACATCCGCGGGTCGCGCACCGAGCGCATGCCCCACAGCCCGAGCACGCGCGCGCCGTGGCGGGAGGCGATCGTGTAGAGGTTGGCGGTGTGCACCGCGTGCCGGGTGAGCAGGGTGCCGAAGAGTCCCGCCCCCCGCGGGTCGGTCGGCGTCGCGAGCAGGACATCGGCGCCGGCGGAGCGCAGCCGCACGACCGCCTCCTCGAGCCGGGCGGCGATCGCGTCGAGGTCGACCGTCGGGCGGAGGATGTCGTTGCCGCCGCCGACCATCGAGACCAGGTCCGGGCCGAGGCCGATGGCCTCCTCCAGCTGCCGCCCGACGACGTCGTCGAGCTTGCGTCCGCGGATGGCGAGGTTGGCGTACCGGAACTCCTCGCCACCGCAGGTGGCGGCCAGCTCGGCGGCGAGCCGGTCCGCCCACCCGACGAAGCTCCCCGCGCGCCGGGGGTCGTGGTCGACCATCCCCTCGGAGAAGGAGTCGCCGATGGCGACGTAGCGACGCCACGGGTGGGTGGGCTCGGCGGTCATGGCAGTCTCCATTCGATCGGTGTGGCGCCCTGGCGGGCGAGCAGCTCGTTGGTCCGGCTGAACGGGCGGGAGCCGAAGAAGCCGTGGCGGGCGGACATCGGCGACGGGTGGGGGCTCTCCACGCGCGGGACGGTGCCGAGCGCGGGGGCCAGGTCGCGGGCGTTGCGGCCCCACAGGATCGCCACGAGCGGGCCACCGCGTGCCGCGAGGACCTCGATGGCCCGGTCGGTGACCGCCTCCCAGCCCTTGCCCCGGTGGCTGTTCGGGGAGCCCGGCGCGACGGTGAGGCACCGGTTGAGCAGCATCACCCCCTGCTGCGCCCACGGGGTGAGGTCCCCGTTGCTCGGTGGCGCCACACCCAGGTCGTCGACGAGCTCCCGGTAGATGTTGACCAGGGACCTCGGGAGCGGGCGCACGTCGGGGGCGACGGCGAAGGAGAGCCCGATCGCGTGGCCCGGTGTGGGGTAGGGGTCCTGCCCGACGACGAGCACCCGCACCTCGTCCAGCGGGATGGTGAAGGCGCGCAGCACCCTCTCTCCGGGCGGGAGGTACCCCCGCCCCTGCGCCAGCTCCTCACGCAGGAAGTCGCCCATCTCGGCGATGACGTCCGCGACGGGGGTGAGGGCATCGGCCCACGAGGGGTGGACGAGTTCCGTCAGGGGTCGTGCGGGCACGCCCACACGGTACTCACCGGCCCTAGAGTGGCTCGTCGTGCATGGCTTCCCCGACGACAACACCTCCCTGGCCGAGCTCGAGCGCGTCATCCTCGACTACTCCGCGGAGCGGATGCGCTTCGACCCGCCACCGCTCGACCGCACCCTGACCCCGGAGCAGCTGCACGAGGCGGCCGGCGAGACGATCACCGAGGACGGCCTCGGTGGGCAGGCGGCGATGGAGCTCTTCGCCGACGTCCTCGCCCCGGCCTGCCTGTCGGTGGACCACCCGCGATACCTCTCCTTCATCCCGTGCGCGCCGACCGAGGCCGCGGCGATGTTCGACCTCGTCGTCGGGGCCAGCTCGATCTACGGCGGGTCCTGGCTCGAGGGGTCGGGTGCGGTCTACGCGGAGAACCAGGCGTTGCGCTGGATCTGCGACCTCGTCGGTCTTCCCGAGCAGTCGGGGGGCGTCTTCGTCCCCGGGGGCACGATCGGCAACCTCTCCGCGCTCGTCACCGCCCGGGGGCGGGCTCGTCACGAGGCGGCTGCGGGGTCACGTCCCTTCCGGGTGGCGACGACGAGCGGTGCGCACTCCTCGATCGGCTCGGCGTGCGAGGTCATGGACGCCGAGCTGACGCCGGTCGCGCCGGACGAGCACGGTCGCCTCACCGGGCCGCGGTTGCGCGAGGTGCTGCTCGAGCACGGCCCCGAGACCTACTTCGCGGTCGTCGCCACCGCGGGCACGACGAACTTCGGCATCGTCGACGACCTGCGCTCCGTGGCGGAGGTCTGCCGCGAGTTCGGGATCTGGTTCCACGTCGACGGCGCCTACGGCGGCGCAGGTCTCGCCGCGCCCTCGGTGCGCCACCTCTACGACGGAATCGAGCACTGCGACTCCTTCATCGTCGACCCGCACAAGTGGCTCTTCGCCCCCTTCGACTGCTGCGCGCTCGTCTACCGCGAGCCCGGCTGGGCGCGGGCGGCCCACACGCAGAAGGCGGGCTACCTCGATGTGCTCACCGAGGCGCCGGACTGGAACCCGACCGACTACTCCGTGGGGCTGACCCGGCGGGCGCGTGGCCTGCCCTTCTGGTTCTCCCTCGCGACGCACGGCACGCAGGCGTACACGACCGCGGTCGAGAAGACCCTGGCGATCGCCGCCTTCGCCGAGGCGGAGATCGCGCGCCGGGAGGGGCTGGAGCTCGTGGGCGAGCGGAGCCTGTCCGTCGTCGTCTTCCGGCGACGGGGATGGTCGGCACCGGACTACCAGGCGTGGTCGGACCGCATCCTGGCCGAGGAGTTCGCCTTCGTCGTGCCGACGACGCATGCCGGGGAGACCCTCGCCCGGTTCGCCGTCGTCAACCCCCTGACGACGAGGGAGGACATCACCGCGATCCTCGACTCCATGGCCTGACCGGGTGCGGTTCCTCCGCACGGGCCCGGCGCCGGGCCCGCCGCGTGGCGATCGCGCAGCGGGCGAGGTACC
The DNA here is from genome assembly GCA_964430615.1 of uncultured Janibacter sp. Taxonomy (GTDB): domain Bacteria; phylum Actinomycetota; class Actinomycetes; order Actinomycetales; family Dermatophilaceae; genus Janibacter. The sequence goes on from CAYSGN010000070.1 coordinate 11,014, forward strand.
GGCGGGACGGCGGGATCCAGCCGAGCTGCATGCCCATGCCGAGGTCGTCACGCGTGGCCCAGTGCTCGACCACCAGACCGTCGACGACCCGCAGCCAGTGGGTCTGGGGGGACGGCGAAGGTGCGGTCGGTGGGCGCCCACGCCCGCTCGACGCTCCCCTCGGGCGTCCACACGACGAAGTCGCCCGTGTGACGACCGCTCATCGTCGTGTGCACGGCGACGAGGTCCTCCTGCGCGGCGACGTGGTTGACCGTGAAGGACAGCCCCTCGAAGGCGGTCCGCAACCAGAGCGAGGTGGCGTGGCCGGCGTCCGGGCCGCCCGTGCGGCAGGCGGGAGGCTCGCCGGCCGACTCGTGGTTGACCACGTCCGGGGCGAACACCGCGGCGAAGTCGGCCCGCTCGCCGGTCGCCATGAGCTCGATGCTGCGGACGGCGGTCGCGGTGGGCGAAGGGGAAGAGCCGGTCGGTCCCATGACGCCTCCAGATATTCAGTACAGTATGTCTGTATCTAATTAAGGATGGAACTCGTGGCAGGTGGTATCAAGAGGCGCGGCTACGACGCCAGCGGTCGGCGGGCGCGTGCCCGGGCCACCCGGCGCGCGGTGGTCGCTGCGGCCCGGGAGCTGCTCGAGGAGCGGGGGTACCAGCGCACGACCGTCGCCGAGGTCGCCCGGCGGGCGGGGGTCTCCCCGGAGACCGTCTACAAGGGCTTCGGCGGCAAGTCCGCCCTGATCAAGGCGGTCGTCGACGTCGCGATCGGGGGAGACGAGGAGGAGCTGCCCGTGGCGCAGCAGCCGGCGGCGCTCGCCATCCGGGCCGAGCCGGACCTGGCGGAGAAGCTGCGCCGCTACGCGCAGGACGCGGGGCCACGGCAACGACGCTCCGCGCGGCTCCAGCTCGTGCTGCGCGCCGGGGCCGATGCGGACCCGGCGGTGCGGGAGCTGTGGGAGGCGATCCAGGCCGAGCGCCTCCTCGGCATGACGATGCTGGCCCGCCATCTCGAGGGCACCGGCGGCCTGCGCTGCGGGGTCGAGGAGGCCCGCGACGTGCTGTGGACGTGCATCTCGGCCGAGGTCTACGACCTCCTCGTCCGGCAGCGGGGGTGGAGCGACGGGCAGTACGTCGAGTGGCTCACGCGGACGCTCATCGCCTCACTGGTCGCCGTGCCGGGGGAGGAGGCCTGAGCGGGCGGCTGGTGTGACGTGTGTGATGGAAGGGGCTCCGAGTGGTCTGCGTGACCGGGTTGTCCAGTCGCCACGCCGAGGGAATGACAGGCGTGTCATTTCGTCGGTAGAGTCCCCCTCGTGAACCTCGCGAACCAGTCAGCACAGCCGACCCCCTCGGTCCCGCTCACGGATCGCGACCGGGAGATCCTCGCCTTCGAACGTCAGTGGTGGAAGTACGCCGGCTCGAAGGAGCAGGCGATCAAGGAGCTCTTCGACATGAGCTCGACGCGCTACTACCAGGTGCTCAACGGGCTCATCAACAACCCGGCGGCGCTCTCCGAGGACCCGATGCTCATCAAGCGGCTGCGCCGGCTGCGCGACCAGCGCCAGCGCACCCGCAGCGCACGCCGGCTCGGCATCGAGCTGTAAGCACCTCCCCGCCGGAGGCGGCGACCTGCCACGATGACCTCGTGAGCACCCAGCGTCAGTCACCTTCGGGCGCGCACATCGTGCGGGCCGGGCCGGGTGACGCCCTGGTCGTCGCCGCACTCACCCTCCAGCTCGCCCGGGAGTCGGGCGCCCCGGGCGAGGACGGGTACCTCGACCGGGCCGCCGCCCACTGGGCGGAGCATCGCACCCGTATGCCGGTGTGGATCGCCCAGCGCGAGCGGGAGCACGCCGGCTACCTCCAGGCCGTGCGGGTCCCCGAGATGACCTGGCCCGGGTCGCCCGGGGTCGGTGGTGCCGTGTGGGTCCAGCAGCTGTTCGTCGCCCCTGCGCACCGTGGCCGGGGCGTGGGCGGCGCGCTCGTCGCCGCCTGCGAGGAGTGGGCGAAGGGGGCGCGGGTGCGGGCGGTCCGGCTGCGCTGCGAGCCCGGGGCGGACGGGTTCTGGGCGGCCGCCGGGTACCGGCCGCTGGCCGGGGCCCTCGAGAAGCGCCTCTGAGCCGCCCCCGTTGGTCACGGAACGGTAACGGATCGCCCCGGCGGGCGAACCCCCGGGAGGGCCATGGCGTCTGTGGCTGTGGGGAGGGACGAGAGGCGACTCCGGTGCGCAGGGGGTACCGGAGTCGCCTTCCTCGTGCGTCGGGCCCTGCAGCGCACCTCTCCCTTCGTCGCAGATGATCGCCGGGTGCGCTCGGTGCGGCCCTCTGCCGCGCGAGGTGGCCGCCGTGCGAGATCTCCCGGAGGGCTGCGCCCGCGGGTGCGTCCCCGCCGTTTGCACTCGACCACGGAGAGTGCCAATAATGGGCCTTAGCACTCTCCACTGGGGAGTGATAGTCCTGACCGGCCAGGTGAGGGGCCAGCGCGCACGGGGACGTGAGCCGTGCGAGCCGGTCCCGTCCGTCGCGGGCACCCCCGGTCGCACCCTTCGATTCGCGTGGAGGAACCACCCGAATGGCCAAGCTCATCAGTTTCGACGAGGACGCCCGTCGCGGTCTCGAGCGTGGGATGAACACCCTCGCGGACGCCGTCAAGGTCACCCTCGGCCCCAAGGGCCGCAACGTCGTCCTGGAGAAGAAGTGGGGCGCCCCCACGATCACCAACGACGGCGTCTCGATCGCCAAGGAGATCGAGCTCGACGACCCGTACG
>CAYSGN010000071.1:0-13768 GCA_964430615.1 uncultured Janibacter sp.
TGTACCTGGGTGAGCTGATGGCGCCCTACCTCGGCGTCGCGGCGCAGACCGTCGACGCGAAGGGGGAGCCCGTCACCGGCGAGGTCGGTGAGCTCGTGATGACCGAGGCGTTGCCGTCGATGCCGGTCGCCTTCTGGGGTGACCCGGACGGGACGCGCTACCGGGAGGCGTACTTCGACCAGTTCGAGGGGATCTGGCGGCAGGGGGACTGGGCCACGCACATCCCCGGTGGCGGGTGGGTCATCCACGGCCGCTCGGACTCGACGATCAACCGCGGCGGTATCCGGATGGGCTCAGCCGACATCACCAGTGTCGTCAACACCGTCGCGGGAGTGGCCGACTCGATGGTCATCGGCGCGGAGCTCGACGGCGGCGGGTACTACATGCCCCTCTTCGTCGTGCCGGAGCACGGCACGGAGGTGGGCCCCGAGCTCGTCGACCGGATCGTCGCGGCCATCCGCGAGCACGTCTCGCCGCGCTACGTCCCCGACGAGATCATCGCTGCGCCGTCGATCCCGCGCACCCGGACCGGCAAGATCATGGAGGTCCCGATCAAGCGGGTCTTCCAGGGCGGCGACCCGGACACGGTCAACCGCACCGCTGCGGCGGACGTGGAGTCGCTGGAGTGGTTCGTGCAGCGGGCGGCTGGCTTCGCCGGGCGAAGGGGGAGCGCCACCTGATTTCGTGATGGGCACGCGACGGTCGTCATCGCTGGGACGTGCTCTGATGCTGTGAGGTGCCCGGCGACTCACCCGTTCGCACGCGAGGACGGGCGCCGGTCGACCCGGCGTCCGAGCGACCCCACGAGCGTCCCGATGGCTGCAGGCACCGCGACGAGCACGCCGGCGACGAGTGCCGCCTGACCCACGAGGCTCGACAGGGGTATGCCGTCCACGTAGGTCCCCGCGGCGATGAACGCTGCGATGACATAGCCAGCAGATGCGATGGCCGTGACCGCGCTCCACCGGGCGAGGACGGTGGCCGGGCCCGGGCCGCGGCGCGCATCGCGGGTCGCCCACCCGAGGACCGTGCCGCAGAGGAGCATGAGGACCAGGAGGGCGGCCAGCGTGAGGGCCTGCAGGACGTTGCGGACGCTCGAGATCACCAGGACGATCCCGAGCACGATCAGCGCGAGGACTCCTGCGCGGACGAGGATCGCCGCGATCTCGCTGGCGCCGGGGCCACGCCGGTCGATGGTCACGAGCACACCGTACGGGGTGGTGGTGCAGGGGATCGGGGTCAGCGGCACCGTCGCCGCTGCGGCCAGGCAGGAATGTGATGGGCAAGGACCCGCGGTGAAGGTTGTCGAGCGCGAGAGCGGAGCGTGGGGACCGCTGCTCTGCTGCTTTTAGGGGTTGCGCCGGGGTAGCGCATGTGGAGGGAAGCCACTCGTCTGCAGCGGCGCGCAGACGATCAGGATTCGCGTCTGCGACTGCAGGTCCTCCAGCCGGTGCTCAACTCGCGCATCGAAATGGATGGCGTCGCCGGCGTGAAGCTCAATGACCTCGTCGGCGAGTGTCACGCGCGCCGCACCCGAGAGCGCGTACATGATCTCTTCGTCCTCATGCGAGCTTGAGTGGTGCTCGTCCCCTTCGAGGGTGAGCTCCACGGCGTGCAGGCCGCGCAGGTCGGGGAGGCCGGAGAGGATGGTGAAAGGACCGTCAGGGCCTGGACGGGAAGCGCGGTCTTCGGCACGGGTCAGGTAGTGCCTCGTGGAAGCCCGTTCTCCTAGGAGATTCCCGACGCTTGTCCCGTAGAGCCGCGCGAGCTGCATGAGGATCCCGACCGAGGGTTGACGCTTCCCGGACTCAAGACGAGACAGGTGCGTCACCGAGAGCCCGATGCTGTTCGAGACGTCCTGCAGCGTCATGTGGCATCCCAGGCGTGCCTGCCTCAGCAGCGGCACAGAGACTTCCGTGGCGACGTCCTCGACCGACATGCCCTCACCGTACCGGCAGGGCAGGATCTACTCTTCGCGCCCTCAACAGCCCGTAGCCTCCCGATGATCTTGCCGCAGAGGTTGACCTACTTTGACCTCAGAGGCAAACTGCCTTTGTCTCCAACAACGACAAAGGAGTCTGGACATGACCACGTTGAGCAACGCGCCCGCCCTCGACCTTGAGGACCTCCCCGAAGCACGGGAGACGTTGGCCGAGGAGCGGGAGCACCGCAAGAAGATGCTGGCCGTCGCGCTGAGGCTCTTCGCCCGGCTCGGCTTCGACGAGGGCGTAGCCGGACACGTGACGGTGCGGGACCCCGAGTTCCCCGGCCGCTTCTGGGTAAACCCCTACGCGGTGCACTTCTCCCGCATGAAGGTCTCTGACCTGCTCCTCATCGATGAGGCTGGCAAGGTCGTCGAAGGCGAGCGACGCACGAACAAGGCAGCCTTCTCGATCCACTCCACGATTCATGAGGCACGAGAGGATGTCGTCGCCGTTGCCCATTGCCACTCCACCTACGGCCGCGCATGGGCGGCGATGGGACGCGAGCTCGACCCGATCATCCAGGAATCGTGCGCCTTCTATGACGACCACGTGGTTTTCGACCAGTACAACGGCCTCGTGCTCGACCGCAACGAGGGCCAGCAGATCGCATCACAGCTCGGTGACCGTCGGGCCGTGATCCTTCAGCACCACGGTCTGCTCACCACGGGTAAGTCCGTCGAGGAAGCGGCTTGGTGGTTCATCACGATGGACAAGGCCTGTCAGATGCAGCTGCTCGCGGAGGCAGCTGGCACGCCGAAGGTCATGAGCCCGGAGGAGGCCACGTTGGCACATCGCCAGTTCAGCAATCGGAACATGGCGAAGCACAGCTTCAACCTGATGGCGAACATCATCATCGAGGAAGAGCCGGAAGTCCTGGGCTGACCGCCCGGAGACTCGGAGAAGCTCATGAGTGCAACGACGCACCCAGCAGACATCCGCACGGTCCGTAAGGCCGTCTTCGCCAGCACAGTCGGGTCGGCGATCGAGTGGTTCGACTTCATGCTCTACGGCGCAGCAGCCGCCTTGGTATTCCCCACTCTGTTCTTCCCGAACAGCAGTCCGGTCACTGGGGTACTGCTTGCCTTCTCGACGTACTTCGTCGGCTTCCTTGCCCGGCCCCTCGGTGCGGCCATCTTCGGTCACCTTGGTGACAGGGTAGGCAGGAAGAAGGCCCTTATGTGGACGATCGTCCTCATGGGGGTGGGTACTGTCGGGATCGGCCTGGTCCCGACCCACGCGACGATCGGCGCCCTTGGCCCGATCCTGCTCGTCGCCCTACGCACCATCCAAGGCATTGGGGTCGGCGGTGAGTGGGGTGGCGCGGTTCTCCTCGCGATGGAGTCTGGCCGTAAGGGAGGTGAGGGCTTCCGCGGTAGCTTCCCCCAGGCTGCCGGCACGATCGGGATCGGAGCCGCGAACCTGGCCTTCATGGCCATGAGCATGAGCTTGAATCAGGAGGCCTTCATGGCCTGGGGCTGGCGGATCCCCTTCCTCTTCAGCTTCGTGCTCATCCTGCTCGCGCTGTGGATCCGTTCGAGCCTCCCGGAGACCACGGCCTTCGCCAAGGTCAAAGAGGCCGGGGATGTGAGCAAGGCGCCGGTGGTCGAGGTCCTTCGGAACAACCCGCTCCAGGTGGCTCTGGCTGCTCTGCTGAAGAGCGCGGAGATGATCCCCGTCTACATCTTCATCACCTTCATCCTCTCTTACGGAACCGGCCAGCACGGATACAGCCGTACCACCCTCCTGCTGATGGTCTCGATGGCTGCCTTCCTCTCGGCGGTAACGATGCTCTTCGCCGGACGGATCTCCGACCGAGTAGGGCACGAACGCACCTATGCGATCGGAGCAGTCGCGATGGGTGTTTTCGCCTTCGTCTACTTCTTGTTCGTCGAGAGTGGTTCCATCGCGTGGACCTCCGTAGCGATCCTCGCGTCGCTGCTGCCGTACGCGTTGATGTTTGCACCTGAGCCGATCATCATCGCGAAGGCATTTCCGACGCGGACGAGATACAGCGGATCTTCGCTGGGATTCAACCTTGCGGGGATCATCGGCGGTGGACCCGCGCCCTTCATCGCGACGTGGCTGGCTACCAGCTATGGCGGGTACGCAGTCGCGGTGTACATCGCACTCTTCGCCATCATTGGCGTGGCCGCCTCCCGCGCTCTGCTTCGGCTGGCGCACAAGCAGGAGGCTTCGGTGATCGTGCCGACGCCAGTGGAGGTGACGACGCCGTGAGCGCAGGGTTCATGGGGCTGGTCGGTCTCGGCAGCATCACAGCGATCGCCGGGACCGCAGCACACCCCGACTCATGGGACTTTCCCACCAGGTCGAACCCGGTGAACCACCCCGACTTGCTCCACCTGGCCATCAGGGCTGACGAGGAGCTCTACCCCGCCGTCCTGGACGCCTCGACTCAGCTGGTAGGGCAGGGGGCAACATCGATCCTGACGACGTGTGGTTACTTCACCCCGTTCCAGGCGAGTCTCGCCGAGGATCTGCCGGTGCCGGTGATCACGTCGAGCCTGGTGCTCTTGCCATGGCTCGAGAAGATGACCTCTGGCAAGGTGCTGGTCGTCGCCGCTGACGCGTTTGGAGTTGACCAGAGGTGCTTGTCCGCCGCCGGCCTTCTAGACATGAACCGTGTGACAGTGGTGGGTATGTCCGAGCCGGGTGCTTTTCGTGATCAGGTCCTCGAGCGCGGCACGATCGACGACCCGGATGCGATCCGTCGGCAAGTAATGGGGACGGTCGAGGAAGCGCTCGCTGTGACGCCGGACGTCACGGCCATCTGCCTCGAATGTGGAGACATGACCCTCGTGTCGGAGGAGTTGCGCGCCAGATTCGAGGTACCAGTCGTGGACTACATGAGTGCAGGAAACCTGCTCCATGCGACCGCGAACGTGACGGCGAGGACAGCGGCGGCAAGCTGAGTGCGCGGTACAGACGCCCACAGCGTGCTGATGATCCAGGACGCTGTGGGCCCGTCCTGCCCTGAGCGTTAGAGGTCAGGCCGTGGGACCGTCCTCGCGGACGGCGGCATGAGGTTGACCCTCGCGGGCGGTGTGCCCCCGTCCTGGTCGCGCAGCAGCGCGATCATGTCCTCCTGGCGCGGTTGCCCGAGCGCCAGCCGGTAGAGCGCGACGTCTCGGGAGACCTTCTCGTAGACGGGCACGTCCTTGCTGAGCGCGAACGGGGTGACGTGCCGCTGGATCCTGGCCGGCCCCGGGTAGACCCAGTCGGGGGTGAAGTGCCCGTGTTGGCTGCGCAGGTCCTCGGCCAGCTCGAAGAGCTTCCTCCACGGGCTGGGGGAAGCGCTGCGTAGCGCCTCGACGCCGTGCCGGTAGGCGACGTTCTTGCGGATCGCGTGGCCGCGGAAGCGGTCGACCCTCCCTTCGCGCTGCTCGAAGTCGACGGGGTTGGCCGGAATGTTCCAGTGCAGGAGTGCATGGCACCACCAGTGGAAGTCGATGCCTTCCTGGCCCACCGACGTGGAGACGAGCACGAACGGCCAGAAGGGGCTGTTGAAGGAGGCACGTACCTCGGGCATCCGCGCGTCGTCGCCACCCTGCGCATCGCGGGCGCCGTAGCGGACCGCGAACCGCATTGGGAAGGGGATCGTCGGGTCGGCCGTGCCGTGGGCGCTGGCATCGAAGGCGGTGAGTGTCGATGTGCGCAGACTCATGGCGGCCGCCTCGTCGCGGGCGAAGGCGAGGAGGCTCTCGTCGGTCCACGCCTGCACGTCCTCGTTACGGCGGTTGAAGAGCCACTCCTCGAGCGTCGCCTCGAGGTTGCCGTTGGCGCAGTACTCGAGGATCTGCCGCCAGTAGGGGCGGGAGCGCTGCGAGGTGCCGACCCTCCAGTGAGAGTCCGCTCCACTGGACTCGTGCGCCGAGCGCACCAGCGTGGTCGCGTGCGGCGTGTTGAAGAGGGTACGCAGGCCACCGGCGAGGGCGGCAGCGGCGAGCATCTTGCCGTCGTCCGTGACGACGTCGGTGTCGACGACGAGTCGGTCGAGCACCCGCCAGGCGATGTTGGCCGGGGAGAAGGCGCCCAGCTCGGCGAGGACGATCTCGTCGTCCGCGTAGAGCGCAGGAGCCACGGCCAGGTTCCGCGCGTACTCGACGTGCTGACGAAGCCGCTCCGATGTCTTCCCTTCGTCCGCCTCATCGCGCTGTCGTTCGATCGTGGTGGCCTTCGTCGTCGGCGACATGGCGTTGATCATCGCCCGGTCGCTCGATCCGGTCGGCCAGCTGGACGGGTGGCTCAGGGCGGCGTGCCACACGCGTCGGGCGTCGTCGTCCTCCGGGTCCTCGGCACGTGTCGGACCGCCGAAGGTCTGCGCGATGCCGGGGCGGGCGTGTGCGATGAGCCCGGCCGCCGTCACGGAAGCATGGGCGCGGGCGAACCGGCGCGGGTCGGCCAGCGCGGCGAGTCCCGGCATGGGCCAGAAGAGCATCAGCGTGCTCATGGAGGGTGGCCTGGCACCGGGCGTGCGCGCGGTGCGGTAGTCCAGCAGCCGGCCACGGGCGGACTCGGCGGAGTCGGCCGCGGACGCCAGCATGCGGCGGTTCACCTCATAGCTGAGCAGGCTGGCGACGGAGGCGGGCGTGGCCGTCCACGAGGAGAAGACGAGGCGTTTGGTCAGGCGGGTCGTGTCCAGCCCGGCGTAGACACCGTCGGGCTCGAGGTAGGGGAGCGAAGGGGGCATCCACAGCAGTCGCCACGCACCGGTGTCGAGGAACTCCTCGCTCAGGCGTCGGAGGCGGGCGTTCCCGAGGTCGACCGGTTCGCGGCTCTCGATCTGTGCTCTGGTGAGGTGGCGGGCGGCCGTCAACGCCGAAGTCAACGACTGGTCGGGGGTCGGTCCCCGGTCCCTGATCCGCTGACGGAGCCGGTAGCCGTTGCTGAAGGTGAGGAAGTATGGCGCGGACTTCCAGTACTCCACGCTCATGAGGTTGGCCCGTGGGTCGAGCAGGGTGGCCAGGTCCTTCAGCCGGACGTAGCCGGCGAGGTCATCGGCCAGGAGGTCGTCCGCAGGCGTGACATGCTCCTCGAGCATCGACCGCTCTTCGATGCGAGGCCGCTCGTTGCGCGACATCACGCGAAGCAGGAGCCGACTGGCTTCCTCCGCGGGCCCGTGGGCGTCCACTCCTGTCGTGATGTGTCGCCGGTAGGTGGCCAGCGCTCGCGCGACCGCATCGGTACGGGGCGCGTCGTCGATCGTCTCGTCGTGGAGGAATCGGATGGTGTTGATGAAGTCCTCGGCGTGGTCTTCGTCCTCCTCCGCGTAGGTGAAGGGCTTGTACGGAGTAGCCGAGAGCAGCACGACCTTGGCGGTGTGCTCGGCGAAGAGCGCTCCCGCGAGTTCGCCGGCATCGCTGTCGACGTCCAGGAGGCTCCGGAAGCGCTGGAACTCGTCGAGGATGATCAGGTCTGGTTCGAGGGTCTTGATCCCCGCCTTCGCCAGGTCCCGGCGAAGGTGACCGACCGCCGGCCACACCCGGCGCCTGGTCTCCTTGGACGGCTCGCCCCCTTCGCGCATCGCGTCATCGAGGATTTCGGCGAAGACGGCGAGCGAGGGTGGCTCCCCCTTCGCGCTGGTCCTTCCGAGCTCGCCGAACTGCGTCAGGACCTCTGGATCGATGCCCTCCGTGAGCTCATCGCGCATCCGGCGGACATATCCGCGCATCGCCTCCACGCTGCTGACGCTTCCCTGGAGCAGGCAGGTGGCCCAGTCGAGCTGTTCCGCGTCGAAGCCGAGGATGTCCTCCATGGCCAGCAGGAGGAGCGCGCGTTCGTTGGCCTGGCCGAAGGCGAAGCCTGGGTCGAAGGACGTCGAGGGCGTGAAGGAGACGAGGTTGACGAGCTTGCCGTTGACGGTCGAGCGGCCTTCGCGGCTGTTCAGGCGCGCCGAGTGCTTGCCGAGCATGCTCAGCCGGCTGCTGAAGGCGATCTCCTCCTCGGAGGTGACGTTGAGTCGGCCGATGTTCTGCCGGGCCAGGTCCATGTTCGAGCAGACGTACACGATGTCGATGCGCTGCACGTCGCTGTCGTCCCGCTGCAGGTGCTCGATGGTCCTCGCCACGAGCCCGCGGGCGATGATGCTCTTGCCGAGGCCGGTCTCGTCGGCGACGAGGAACCGCCCGGATCCCCCTTCGTCGTGCAGCGCGGAGAAGACGTGATCCACCGTCGCCCGTTGGAAGTCCATGAGGCCGTCCAGTACCGGACGTGCCGAGAAATGAGCTCCACTCATGCCTTCTCCTCCTCCAGCAGTCGGCGGGCGGCGCTCACTTGCTCCCAGAAGGGCTCGAAGCCATCGGGGAGGACCTTTGCGTCGACCGCGGTGACGAGCCGGTCCAGGTCGTCGATCGCGTCGCTGCGCGAGCCCAGTCCGCGGAGCACGAGCTCGAGGATGCCGTTGAGGCCGGTGCCGAAGAAGCCGTCCGACCCCTCCCCAGAGTTCTTCTCCGCGAGCAGGGACGCGAGCTCCCCGGGATGACCCAGGCTGAGGAGCAGCAGCACCAGCCGGCGGAACTTGTCCTTGTCGTTGACCTGCTGGGCGATGACCGCAACCAGACGCCCCTCGGGTGAGCCGAGGAGCCGTCCGAGGATGACGGTCGACTCGCTGTACGTGCCCTCGCTGGCGGTCACGGCGATGCAGGGAGTGATGTCCGCGATCGCGAGCCCGCCGACGGTGTGGTGCGGATGGCCGACGACGGGCGTGGTCGAGCCGGCTCGTGTGAGCAGGTTGATCTTCACTTCGACGTCGTCCGCAGTCGGGTACGCCCGCTCCGCGGTGACCGTCGCTGCGTAGGTCGTGCCGCGTGTCGGGTCTTCCCGGTGGATCTCGATGACGTGGTTGATCTCGGCGATCCTGCGCAGGTGGTCCTGGAGACGCCGGCGGGCCTTCTCCTCGGTCCGGTCCGGTGGGGCCTGGCGGACGTAGGGCTCGAGGAGTGGTCGGATGCCGTCTCGGGAGGAGGCGTCGGATGGCAGCACCTGCTCGATGCCGAGGCGGTCGCGTCGACCGAAGATCTCGACGAGGAACTCGACGTTGCTCGTCAGTCCGGGATCGGTGGCGTTGCTCGAGCCCATGAGCACGCGTGCCTTCTTCCACGTGCTTGTCGGCTCGAGGACGTAGACCTTGGCGTGCAGACCACTGAGGGTCCCCGGCGACGGCGTGTCTCCGTCGTGCGTGGTGGTTGTGTCCGTCGCGGTCTCGTCGGTGACGGGCACGTCGGTGTCCACCGCGAGCGTGTACGCGGTGACCTCCTCGAGCGCCTCGGGGGCGAGGTCGTCGAGGGTCTCCTGCCGGGAGACGAGGATCCGCTGCCGCCCGGGACCCGCGGTCGCGCGGGCCAGGCCACCGGGGGTGACGAAGGGGGAGATGATCAGGCGTCCACCGGCGCGGAAGTCGATGACCGGCTGCCCGGGGAGCCCGCCGGCGTGGAAGGTGATGCTCTCGACGTGCTCGGGTCGCTCCCACTGCACCCGAGCGACCTCGTCGGCCAAGGCGTGTATCCGCTCCCTGCGCGCCGCGTCGACGTGGAGAGCGTGCTCCGGGAGCCAGCGCAGCAGCGCCCTCAGTGGCTCGTTCTGCTCGCGGGGACCCTCATCGAGAGACTCGGAGTCGAGGCGGACGGCGATGTCCCACGTGTTGTCGTGCGTCAGGTTGCGGCTGAGCACCAGCAGCCGGTGCCTGGGCTCAGCGTCGGACGCCACGAAGCGAAGCACCCAGATCTTGGGGTGGAAGAGCCCACCGGGTGGGGGGATGACCTGGTGGACCATCGGTTCGAGGAAGGCCACGAGGTCCGGGCTGCGAGGGACGCCGATGGAGCCGGCCTGGCAGAAGATGTCCACCTTGTCGCTCGCGCGCCGCAGCGCCTGGAGCAGGCTGATCGGGTCGCGTCCCACTGCGCTCGTCCCGATGCCCGAGAGGGCGAAGGGCGGCAGCATCGCCGCCGTGAGGTCGAGCGTGAAGGTCGTGGCGACCGCCGCGTCGACCTCGTAGCCGGGTGGGGCCAGGAGGTCGTCGAGGAGGACGGTGCGTGCGTCAGGGGTGAGCACTCAGCGCACCTCCTGGGTGCCGTGTCCGGTGTTGATGTCGGCCAGCAGCTGCTTGATGACCGGCCAGCGGAAGGTAAGCGCGCCGGTGCCCGAGCTGCCGCCCCAGGTCTCGAGCATGCGGACATTGCCGCCGAGTCGGGACTTGTTGCCCTTGCGCTGCTCGCGGCTGCGGATGAGCTGCGCCGCCTCGACCGAGTGTGCGGCACCCTCGGGTCCCAGGTCCCTGCACATCCGGATCCAGTCATGGACGAAACGCCATGTCCGGGAGCTGATGTAGGTGTTGCGGGCCGAGACCTCGAGGACGAACTCGTCTGTGTCCCACTCACGCGGGTCCGTGCCGGGCGTCATCGTGCCCGCCCAGGTCGTGATTTCGTCCTCGAAGTGCTGGGTGAGCTCGTGCCCGTCGAGGGCGTTGAGATCGGTGCTGTCGGCGTACCGCTGGGCCACGAGCAGGTTGTAGACCAACGAGGCGCCGTGCATGATCCAGCTGAATCGTCGGGCGTGCTCGAGCGGGGTGAAGAAGGTGTTGGTCGGCACGTCCCACGGTGCGTGGGCCGGCTTGATGGCCGCCGGATCGAGAGTCAGCAGGTGGGCGAGATAGGTCTCCTCGTGGCCCGAGCGCATCCGCTCGCTCAGCCACTGCGCCTCGGTGGCCGACATGTCGAGCCCGTGGGGGACCTCGGCGGGGAAGCTCGGCGGTCGCTGCGGCAGGTTGGGGTCCCACATGGTCGGCTGTCGCGCTGTGAGCTCGGTGGCTTCCCCGTCGCCGTGCCGAGGTGCTGGGGGGATGTACAGCTCGCTGCGGCGGATGCCGAAGGCCACCAGACCGCTCCAGAAGAGGTCGCGGGGGAGTGCCTTGAGGTCTTTGCCTGCGGTCTTGCCGATGAGGCCGCTGGCGGCGGGGAAGTCCCGCTTCATCGTCACGATCATCTCGCGCTGGACGTCCCGGGAGTGCTCGTCGACGGTCTTGCGCTTGTTGCGCCGGGCTCGCTCCTCGGCGATCTCGAAGCACCAGGGCACGAGGACGAAGTACCGAGCCCGTGCCTGCAGGACAGAGGTGCCCGGGAAGAGCCAGTTGCTGAAGACGTCGCGGATCTGGGCGACGCCCAGCTCGTCGCGAGACTCGCTCATCATGAAGAGCGAGACCATCTCGCGGGCGATCCGCTGCTGCTCTGCGGTGGTGTCGAGCCACCCGATCGTCGACGGCATCGTCGGCCTCAGTCCGTTGCTGGGTCGAGCTCGTTGACGACCTCGATCGGCAGGCCCCTCTCGGTGGCGAGCCTGTCGAGGAACTTGGTCGTGGTGAGGAACCACTCTCGCCCGGCCCGCGACGAGCGGTTCCGGAGGTGATCGGCATCCTCGAGGAAGGTGTGGAAGTAGCGTTCGATCCCCGATGCATCCTCTGGGCTCGTCTGGTAGACGCGGAGCAGGAGCGGGTCCTCGGGCAAGGCTGTCGTCCGACTCTGCTGGGCCGTCCGCTGGAAGACGTCCACCCGGGAGCGTCCGACCTTCAGGAGGGTGTGTCCGCGCTCGGGGTCATACGGGTGCCGCAGGTAGTGCGGCAGCGAGTACACGTAGATCCCGGGTTTGGCGCTGACCTCTGCCTCTTCCGTGCGGTGCCGCGCCGCGTCCTCTTCACGTGCGAGGGTCACCTCGTCCGAGCCGATCGCGTCCAGCTGGCTCTCGAGCTCCTCCAGCCATGCCCTCGCCGCTGGTGACCACTGTTTCGCCTTCATCAGGGTGCGGGTGCGTGCTGCCGTTTGGCGGGCGATGTGTGCGCTTTTCTGCGGGAGGACTCCGTCGAGGAGAGCGTCGATCTGCTGACCGTAGGAGTAGGCGAACCCGACGGTCGCGACACCGAGTTCGCTGGCGATCTCGGCAGGATTCAGACCGCGCTCCCGGAGTCGGTAGACGTCTCCCAGCCGTGTCGCGTCCTTCTCGGCGAGATGGCGACTGATCTCGCCCCGTACGTCCTCATCGCGGGCCTCTGCCTCAAACTCGATCACGAGCTGCTCCCCTCCATGTCGGACACGTGACTCACGGCTCCGATCTCCTCGCGACGGACCAGGGCCAGCACGGGGTCCATCTGGTCGCGGACGGTCTGAGTCAGCGACTTCCTGCCGAAGAGCCAGAGCGTGTGTCGCATGATCTCCTCGTCACTGATGGCACCGAAGTCCTTCTGGGCGATGGTCATGGCGCTCGCGACTTCGGCCGGAGGGACTTCGTCGAAGGCGCGGGGACCCAAGGTGCGCAGCGTCACGACCGGTTGGTCCGAGAGACGGAAGGTCTTCGGTCTGTTCCCCGGCTTCATCAGGGGGTTGTCCGAGACGATCCGCCCGGTTCGCTCGGCTCGCGTGATCGCCGCGTTCAGCTCCTTGGCGATCAGCTTCCCGACGCGCTTCCCGCCCGACGCGGCTACATAGCACCGGAGCAGGCGTTCGCCGGTGATGGGGCCTTCGACCGTCACGATGGCCTCGATTCCTGCGATGACGTCCTCTGTCGTAGCTTCGCCGATTGGGACCGTTGCACCGGTGAAGACGTCATAGGACGCCAGGTGCCCCTCTGCTGTCGAGGGGGCCCCGTTCGGGGACGGCACGGTGGAAGCCGTGACCACCTCGGTGTGGGTGTCAGCCATGGTCCTGGGCACGGGCGCTGGCGGAGGAGGCGGCGGAGGGCTTGCTGCCGTCGCACCTGCGCTCGCGGCGGGCCACGGCGAGGGGGCATCCGGCGAGGCAGCCACGGGATCGTCCGGGTCAGTGGGCTCAGGGATCTGCGAGGTCCAGTGGGAGGAGGGAACCTCAACCTCTGGTTCACGATCGATGGCCTCGGGTGCGGGTTCGGACTCCGAGCGTTCCGGGACCGGTGCTTCGATCGTGGCGTGGACGTCGCCGATCATCTCCCCCTCGGGCGCGTCTTCGCTGCCGACCGTCACGGGCTCGTCCTCATCTGCGAGGTAATCGGCCGGCCGGATCCCGAGCTCATCGAGCAATTCCCACAAGGGCGCCAGGGCTGCGGCCTTGTCCACGTAGAAGGCAGACTCCCGCACCCTGAAGAAGGTCCAGCCGCAGCGCTCGAGTTCTCGCTGTCGCGCGAGGTCTGCGGCATATGCGTCTGGTCCGTGCCAGCGGTCACCGTCGCACTCGATAGCCAGCCGCCCATTCGCGCCGACGACGACGAGGTCGATGAGATAGCCCTGGGCTGCGAACTGGGGGACAACGGTGAACCCGCGATCCACGATGCGGTTGTAGACCCGCTGCTCGAAGAGCGAGTCGAAACCGTCCGCCCTCTCGTCCTCCGCGACGACGGGGGACTCCCCAACATCGAGGTCGCGTCCTCGCTGAGTCACCCCGTAGGCGTAGTCGAGGAGCTGGTAACGCAGGTCCTGCTCGGTACTGAGATCGCGCATACCGATCGTGTGGAAGAGCCACACCTGGTCCTTCGCACGGCTGACGGCGACGTTGTACCGCTGCATGTACATGTCCCGTGTCAACGCGGCGACGCGGCGGCCGGGCTCGGCTGAAGACACCATGCTCAGGAAGATGACGTCGCGCTCCGACCCTTGGAACTCGGCGGGTGAGCCGACGCGCAGCTGCCGCTGCTCCCACTCGTCGGCGTCGACCTCTTCAAGCAGCATCGACTCGATGTGCTTGCCCTGGGTGGTCCCCAGCAGCGAGATGACGCCGAAGGTCCGCCCGTCGTAACCAGGATCCTCGAGG
>CAYSGN010000072.1:0-13762 GCA_964430615.1 uncultured Janibacter sp.
GTATCTTCTGCGGGCTGTGCATCGAGGCCTGCCCGACGCGGGCGCTGACGATGACGAACGAGTACGAGCTCGCCGACGACAACCGCGCCGACCTGATCTTCACCAAGGAGCAGCTGCTCGCCCCGCTCCAGGAGGGCATGCTGCCCCCGCCCCACCCCATGGTCGACGGCGTCGACGAGAAGGACTACTACCGCGGCAGCGTGACCTCCTCGACGCCGGAGCAGCGCGAGTGGATCGAGCGGAACTCGGAGGGGGCCAAATGACCGGCACCGGTGAGGCCATCGCCTTCTGGATCCTCAGCGCCGTCGCCGTCCCCAGCGCACTGGCGCTGTTGTTCGCCCGCAAAGCGGTGCACGCCGCGATCGGGATGGTGCTGACGATGATCGTCGTCGGGGTCTTCTACCTCCTCCAGGAGGCTCCCTTCCTCGGCATCGTGCACATCTTCGTCTACACCGGCGCCGTGATGATGCTCTTCCTCTTCGTCGTCATGCTCGTCGGCGTCGACCACTCGTCCTCGCTCGTGGAGACCCTCAAGGGGCAGCGGGTGATGACCGCCCTGCTCAGCCTCGGTGTCCTCGCGCTGCTGCTCGGTGCGGTGGGCCGGATCACCTACGTCGGTGACCCGAACCTCACCGACGTCAACACCGACCCCGGCAACGTCGAGGGGCTGGCCCACCTGATCTTCGGTCGTTACATCTGGCTCTTCGAGGTGACCGCGGCGCTGCTGACCGTCGCGGCGCTCGGCGCGATGGTCTTCGCCCACCGGCAGCGGATCATCCCCAAGCCGACGCAGAAGGAGTGGATGGAGAAGCGCTTCCGCGAGGGCAAGCACCTCGCCGGCCTTCCCGCGCCCGGCGTCTACGCCCGCCACAACGCGGTGGACACCCCGGCACTGCTGCCCGACGGCACCGTCTCCGAGCTGTCGGTCAACCGGGTCCTCGCGGCCCGCGACCAGGTGATCAGCCCGACCGTCTACACCGAGGAGGGGACGAGCGAGAGCCGGCTCCCGGAGGACTCCACCGAGTCCCTCGGCCGCCTGGGCTCGACCTCCACCCCGGAAGGGAGGCAGGAGTGAGCCCGGTCAACTACATCTACCTGGCGGTCGTGCTCTTCACGATCGGCAGCGCCACGGTGCTGCTGCGTCGCAACGCGATCATCGTCTTCATGGGCGTCGAGCTCATGCTCAACGCGGCCAGCCTCGCCTTCGTCACGTTCTCACGCATGCGGGGGTCGCTGGACGGCCAGGCCATCGCGGTCTTCGTCCTCACCGTCGCGGCGGCGGAGGTCGTCGTCGGTCTGGCGATCATCATGGCCGTCTTCCGTGCCCGTAGGTCGGCCTCGGTCGACGACGCCAACCTGCTGAAGCTGTAAGGAGCCGCCTTGCTCACCGCACTGTCTGCGACGGTGGCCGACACGGCCGCAGCCGCCCCCGCCACGGGGGTCACCTCCGTGGGGTGGCTGCTCGTCGGGCTGCCGCTCCTCGGCGCCGCGCTGCTGCTCCTCGGGGGCCGGCTCACCGACTCCTTCGGGCCGCTGCTGGCCACCGCGCTCTCCTGGGGTTCCTTCGTCGTGGGGGCGGCGATCTTCGTCGTCATGCTCGGCCAGGAGCCGGGCGAGCGGGCCTCCACGGTCTCGCTGTGGGACTGGATCCCGGCCGGAGGGGGCATCGACGTCCATGCCGGGCTGCTCATCGACCCGCTGTCGATGGCCTTCGTGCTGCTCGTGACCTTCGTCGGGTCGCTCATCCACGTCTACTCCCTCGGGTACATGGAGCACGACCCGGCGAAGCGGCGCTTCTTCGCCTACCTCAACCTCTTCGTCGCCTCGATGCTCCTGCTGGCGCTGGCCGACTCCTACCTGCTGCTCTTCGTCGGCTGGGAGGGCGTCGGCCTGGCCTCGTGGCTGCTCATCGGCTTCTGGAACCAGAACCCGGCCTACGCCACCGCCGCGAACAAGGCCTTCGTCGTCAACCGCGTGGGTGACATCGGTCTGCTCCTCGCGATGTCGCTGATGTTCGCGACCTTCGGCAGCGTGGAGTTCGCGGCCGTGGACGCGGCCGTCGACGGAGCCGGCTCCGCCGCCGTGACCGGGATCGGCCTGCTGCTGCTCCTCGCGGCGTGCGGCAAGTCGGCGCAGTTCCCGCTCCAGAGCTGGCTGGGCGATGCGATGGCCGGCCCGACGCCGGTCTCCGCGCTCATCCACGCGGCGACCATGGTCACCGCCGGGGTCTACCTCATCGTGCGCAGCCACGCCATCTTCGACGCCGCGCCGAACGCGCAGCTGGCGGTCGTCGTCGTCGGAGCGATCACCCTCCTCTACGGGGCGATCGTCGGCTGCGCCAAGGACGACCTGAAGAAGGCGCTGGCGGCCTCGACGATGAGCCAGATCGGCTACATGATGCTCGCCGCCGGCCTCGGTCCGGTCGGCTACGCCTTCGCGATCTTCCACCTCGTCACCCACGGCTTCTTCAAGGCCGGGATGTTCCTCGGCGCCGGATCGGTCATGCACGGGATGAACGACCAGGTGGACATGCGCCGCTTCGGTGGGCTCTCCTCGGTCATGAAGATCACCTGGGTCACCTTCGCCCTGGGCTGGCTGGCCATCCTCGGTGTGCCGCCCTTCTCCGGCTTCTGGAGCAAGGACAAGATCATCGAGGCCGCCTTCGTCGGCGAGGGCTGGCGCCCGTGGGTCTTCGGCCTGGCCGCCCTCATCGGCGCCGGGATCACCGCGTTCTACATGTCCCGGCTGTTCTTCATGACCTTCCACGGCAAGAAGCGCTGGACCGACGACGTGGACCCCCACGAGTCCCCGCTGACCATGACCATCCCGATGATGGTCCTCGCGGTCGGCTCCGGACTGCTCGGCCTGGCGCTGGTCTACGTCGCGCCGATCGACACCTGGCTCGAGCCGGTCTTCGGCCACGTCGCGCACCACGAGCCGGTCGTCTCCGTGCCGGTGATCATGGTCGGCACGCTGCTCGTCGTCATCGTCGGCGCGGCCTGGGCCTGGATGGTCTACGGCCGCGACGAGGTCCCGGTCGTCGCACCGGTGGGGTCGGCGCTCACGCGCGCGGCCCGCCGCGACCTCTACCAGGACGAGATCAACGAGACCCTGCTCATGTGGCCGGGCATCCGCCTGACCCGCGGCCTCGTCGAGGCCGACCGCGACGGGGTCGACGGCGGCCTCGTGCACGGTGGGGCCCGCCGCGTCCTCGGGACGGCGAACTTCCTGCGGCGCGCCCAGAACGGCTTCGCGCGCTCCTACGCCCTGACGATGCTCGCGGGTGTCGTCGCCTTCCTCGGTGCTCTGTGGGTGATCAACTGATGGACAACATGCCCTGGCTCACCCTGATGATGCTCGTGCCGCTCGTCGGCACGATCGTGGTGGCGTTCCTCCCTTCGCGCAGCTCCGCGCTGGCCAAGCCGGTCGCGCTGGGGGTCTCCCTGCTCACCCTGGCGATCGGCGTGGTCGCCGCGACCACGAGCTTCAGCCGCACCAGCAGCGAGCAGTTCCAGATGGTCGAGCAGTACGAGTGGATCCCGCAGCTCGGGGTCACCTGGTCGGTCGGCGTCGACGGCATCGCCCTCGCGCTGATCCTCATGGCGCTCGTGCTCACCCCGGTCTGCCTGCTGGCGGCGTGGGACGACATCCCCGAAGGGGGCAGCCGGGAGAAGACCTACTTCGCCCTGCTGCTGCTCATGGTGCCGTTCATGGTCGGCGTCTTCGCGGCCACCGACGTCTTCCTCTTCTACGTCTTCTTCGAGGCGATGCTCATCCCGATCTACTTCCTCATCGGGATGTTCGGCGGGGAGAACCGCCGCGGCGCGGCGCTGAAGTTCCTCCTCTTCAGCCTCGCGGGCGGGCTCATCATGCTCGTCGGGGTCATCGCCCTGTACATCGTCGGGCCCGGGGGCCCGGACGGCTTCCTCATCGAGCGGCTGACCGGTCTCGACCTGGCCACGGGGACCGAGCGCTGGCTGTTCATCTCCTTCTTCATCGCCTTCGCGGTGAAGGCGCCGATGTGGCCGGTCCACACCTGGCTCCCCGATGCGGCGACCGCCGCGCGGCCGGCCGTGGCCACGATCCTCGTCGGCGTCCTCGACAAGGTCGGCACCTTCGGGATGATCCGCTTCTGCCTCCAGCTCTTCCCGGACGCCAGCCGTTGGGCCACACCGGTGGTCCTCGCGCTGGCCGTCTTCACGATCATCTACGGGGCCATCCTGGCCATCGGCCAGCGGGACATGATGCGCCTGATCGCCTTCACGTCGGTGAGCCACTTCGGCTTCATCATCATGGGGATCTTCGCCTTCACCTCGATGGCGCACGCCGGCAGCAACCTGTACATGGTCAACCACGGCTTCACGACGGCCGGGCTCTTCCTGCTCGCCGGGATGCTCGTCGCCCGTCGCGGCAGCAAGCGCATCGACGACTACGGCGGCTGGCAGCGGGTGACCCCGGTGCTCGCCGGCCTCTGGCTGCTCGTCGGTCTGGCGACGCTGTCGCTGCCGGGCCTGTCCACCTTCGTCTCCGAGTTCCTCGTCATCGCGGGGACCTGGGCGCGCTACCCGGTCGCCTCCGCGATCGCGGTCACCGCGGTCGTGCTCGCCGCCTTGTACATCCTGCTGATGTACAAGCGGATGATGACCGGCCCGACGCCGATGGTCGGGGACGGGGACTGGGTGCCCTCGGGGGACGACCTGGAGTACGTGCGCGACGACTTCGACACCGGCGTGCCCGAGCGTCGGCTCGCCGGTCGGGTCAAGGACCTCGGGCTGCGCGAGAAGGTCGTCATGGCCCCGATCGTCGTGGCACTCGTCGGCCTCGGGTTCTTCCCCGGCCCGGCGCTGGAGACCATCAACCCGGCCGTCGACCAGACCCTCCAGTTCGTGGGTGTCAGCGATCCGGCCCCGTCCGCCCCGGCGGACGCCAGCTCGACCTCCGGGAGTGACGACTGATGTACCTGTCCCTGGCCGCTGCCGACTTCGTCAAGCCGGAGGTCGACTACCAGGCGCTCTCGCCGATGATCGTGCTGCTCGTCGGCGCGTTCGTCGGCGTGCTCGCCGAGGCCTTCTGGCCCCGCCGGTCGAAGCACCTGATCCAGGTCGTCATCGCACTCGTGTCGGTCGTCGCCTCCTTCGCCGCGCTGATCCTGCTCAGCGGTGGTGACCACGTCGGCGTCACCGTCGAGGGGACGGTCGCCGTCGACGAGATGACCCGCTTCGTGCAGGGCATCCTGCTCGTCTTCGGCTTCATGGCCCTGCTCGTCATGGCCGACCGGCTCGGCGGGGAGACCGCCGACGGCTTCACCCCGATGGGGGCGGCGAGCCCCGGCTCGGAGCTGGAGGGGCAGGCCGCGCGCAAGGGCTGGTCGACGACGGAGGTCTTCCCGCTCGCGACCTTCGCCCTCGCCGGCATGCTGCTCTTCCCGGCGGCCAACGACCTGCTGACGATGTTCGTCGCCCTCGAGCTGCTCTCCCTGCCGCTCTACCTCATGTCCGGTCTGGCGCGCCGGCGCCGGCTGCTCTCGCAGGAGGCAGCGCTGAAGTACTTCCTGCTCGGCGCCTTCTCCTCGGGCTTCTTCCTCTTCGGCGCCGCCCTGCTCTACGGGTACGCCGGGTCCATCCACCTGGCGGACATCGCGGCGGCCACCTCGGCCTCCACCGGCGAGTTCGAGGGTCTGCTCCTGCCCGGTATCGCGCTGGTCATCATCGGCGTGCTCTTCAAGGTCGGAGCCGTCCCCTTCCACTCCTGGACCCCGGACGTGTACCAGGGCGCGCCGACCCCGGTGACCGCCTTCATGGCCGCCTGCACCAAGGCCGCCGCCTTCGGTGCACTGCTGCGCCTCTTCTACGTGGCCTTCGAGACCACCCGCTGGGAGTGGCGGATGGGCGTCATCGTCATAGCCGCCCTCACCATGGTCGTCGGCGCGGTCCTCTCGGTGCCCCAGACCGACGTCAAGCGACTGCTCGCCTACAGCTCGGTGGCCCACGCCGGCTTCGTCCTCGTGGCGCTCGTCGCCTTCGACCGGTCCGCCGTCGAGGGGGTCCTCTTCTACGTCGCCGCCTACGGCATCTCGGTCATCGCCGCCTTCGCCATCGTGCACCTCGTCCGCGAGCGGGGCGCCGAGGCGACGCACATCTCCCAGTGGGCCGGCCTGGGCCGGCGCCACCCGGTGACCGGCGCCGCCTTCGCCTTCCTCATGCTGGCCTTCGCGGGCATCCCGCTGACCTCGGGGTTCACCGCGAAGATCGCGGCCTTCATGCCCGCGATCGAGCACGGTGGCCTGGCCGGTGTCGTCCTCGTCGTCATCGGCGTGCTCGCCTCGGCGGTCACCGCCTACATCTACGTCAAGCTCGTCGTGCTCATGTTCTTCCACGAGCCGGAGGGCGACGTCGTCGTCGCGCAGCCGGCCACGATGACGATGGCCGCGATCCTCATCGGGGTCCTGCTCACCTTCGCGCTCGGGGTCTACCCCGGGCCGCTGCTCGAGCTCGCCCACCTCTCCAGCGTCCTCATCCCGGGGTGACCGTGACGACAACTCCTCCCGTCCTGGCCCTCCCCGAGGCGAGTGCCGGCCTGACCGAGCGCCTGACCGAGGGGCTCGGCCAGGTCGAGCAGCTCATCCTCGAGCGGACCCGTCACGAGGACGACTTCATCAGCGAGGCGAGCATCCACCTGGCCAAGGCCGGGGGGAAGCGGTTCCGCCCCATGCTCACCCTCCTCGTCTCCGAGCTGGGCGGGGGCATCGACGACCGGGTGGTCGCCGCGGCCGCCGGCGTCGAGCTGACCCACCTGGCCAGCCTCTACCACGACGACGTCATGGACGAGGCCGAGC
Organism: uncultured Janibacter sp.; assembly: GCA_964430615.1. GTDB lineage: Bacteria > Actinomycetota > Actinomycetes > Actinomycetales > Dermatophilaceae > Janibacter. The sequence continues at coordinate 6,836 of CAYSGN010000072.1, forward strand.
TGCGGCGTGGCGCCCCGAGCGCCAACGCCCAGTACGACAACTCCACGGCGATCCTCGTCGGCGACCTGCTCTTCGGCACCGCCTCGGACATCATCGCCGACCTCGGTGCGGACGCGGTGAAGATCCAGGCGCAGACCTTCATCCGGCTGTGCTCCGGGCAGATCCGAGACGACCGCCCGTGCCCGGACGGCACCGACCCGCGCGCCTACTACCGCGGTGTCCTCGCGGACAAGACGGGGGTCCTCGTGGCCACGTCCGCCCGGTACGGGGCGATGTACGGCGGCTGCCCCCCGGAGGTCGTCGAGCAGGCGACCGAGTACGGCGAGCGGCTCGGGGTCGCCTTCCAGCTCGCGGACGACCTCATCGACATCGCGAGCGAGTCGGGGGAGACCGGCAAGACCCCCGGCACCGATCTGCGCGAGGGCAAGCGGACCCTGCCGGTGCTCAACGTGCTGGCCTCCACCGACCCCCGGGACGCCGAGCTGCAGGAGCTGCTGCGCCGGGACCTGCGCGAGGACGACGCGGGTCTCGAGCGCGCCCTGGAGCTGCTGCGCGCCCACCCGGGCATGGCCGACGCCCGCCAGGAGACGCTCACCGTCGGGCGCGAGGCGACCGACGCCCTGGCCTCCCTGCCGGAGAGCGATGCCAAGCGCGCGCTCGTCGCGCTCATGGACAGCGTCGTGCACCGCGTCGGCTGACAGCCTCTTCCGTTCCGCCGAACCCCGCCCGGGGTCCGCGACCGGGGCTGCGCGCGCAGCCCCCGTCGCGGGCCTGGAGCGGGGGCCGACGCTCAGGTGGGCTCGACCGGGTCCAGGCAGTCCACGGGCTCCGGGGTGCGGCGGCGCTGCCTCCTGGCGGCGTGCAGGGAGTCGACGGTGAGGAAGACGAGCGCGACCCAGACGATCCCGAAGCCCACCCACCGGCTCGGTGTGACGTCCTCGCCGAGGAGGGTCACGGCGACGATGAGCTGGAGGACCGGCGTGATGAACTGGATGAGCCCGATCGTCACGAGCGGGATGTGCCGGGCGGCCTCTGCGAAGAGCAGCAGCGGGACGGCGGTGACCAGCCCGGCCGCGACGAGCAGGACCGGGTGCCACGGCGCATCGACGGTGAAGGTCGACTCCCCGGCGGAGGTCAGCCACCCGATGATCGCCATCGAGGGGAGGAGCAGCACGATCGTCTCCGCCGAGAGGGAGTGCAGCGCCGGGAGCGTGGCACCGAGCCGCTTCTTCGTCAGGCCGTAGGAGCCGAAGGAGAGGGCCAGCGCGAGCGAGATCCACGGCAGCCCTCCGCCTGCGACGGTGAGGAAGGCCGCGGCCACCGCCCCCAGCCCGACCGCGACCCACTGGAGCGGGCGCAGCCGCTCACCGAGGACGAGGACCCCGAGGGCCACCGTGACGATCGGGTTGAGGAAGTAGCCGAGCGCGGCCTCGTTGGTCCGGCCGGTGATCACGGCGTAGACGTAGACCAGCCAGTTCACCGCGATGAGCACCGCGGCGATCGACACCCCGAGACCGAGCCGCCCGCGGAGCCGGCGGACGAGACCGAGCAGCTCCCGACGCCCCAGCAGGATGGCCACGCACAGGACGAAGGTCCACACGATCCGGTGCGCGAGGATCTCCAGCGCCCCCGCGGGCACGAGCGCGTTGAAGTACAGCGGGAAGAGACCCCAGACGCCGTAGGCCAGCCAGGCGGCCAGGACGCCCCTGCCGTGGTGTCGATCGCTCACCCGGTGAGGCTACTCGCCCTTCGCGGAGGGGTGGTCATCTCCCTTCGCGCGGCCGGTGCCGACCCCGCGGTCGTGGTCCTTCCCACCGTGCCCGCGCCCCGGAGACGTCGGCCAGATCTGGATGACCGCGGGCCGGGGCTGGGTGTTCCCGCGGTAGGGGAAGGTGCTGGCCACCTTCGTCGTCGAGGCGCCGTCCTTCTCGCCGGGGTGCTGCACCGCGGCGAAGACCGTCCGGTCGTCCCACTCGACGAGCGGGCCGCAGCACTCGGCGTAGGCGGGCACGGAGAGGAACTGCTGGAGGTGCCCCGTGTGCTCGCCCTCGAGAGGCATGAGGTACATCCCGTCGCAGTGGCCGAGCTCGTTGCCGTCGGTCGAGATCCACAGGTTGCCGGAGCTGTCGAAGGCGACGTTGTCCGGGCAGGAGATCGAGCTCACCTCGGACGGGTCGTACCCGTTGAAGTAGGTCGACGGGTCCGAGGGGTCACCGCAGACCAGGACGAGCTTCCACACGAAGTCGCTGCGGGTGTGGTCCCCACCGGGGGCGGTGATCTCCAGGACCTGCCCGTGCTTGTTGTTCGCGCGGGGGTTGACCTCGTCGCGCTGGCTCGGCGTGCGGTCGGTGTTGTTCGTCAGCGCGGCGTACACCCGCCCGTTGACCGGGTTGACCTCGACGTCCTCGGGGCGGTCCATCTTCGTGGGCCCGACCCGGTCGGCGGCCACCCGCGTGTAGACGAGGACCTCCTCGACGCTCATCCCGGGGACCTTCGACCGGCCGTCGACGACGAGCGGCAGCCACTCACCGCTGCCGTCGTGCTCGCCGTCGGAGGCGCCGTCGCCGGAGAAGCGGGCTACGTAGAGGTCACCCTCCTCGAGCAGCCGTCGGTTGTTCGCCGCATCGCCCTCGCGGTAGCGGGTCGCGGAGACGAACTTGTACATGTAGTCGAAGCGCTCGTCGTCGCCCATGTAGACCACGACCGACCCGTCGCGTCCGATCGTGACATTGGCCCCTTCGTGCTTGAGACGTCCCAGCGCGGTGAGCTTGCGCGGGGTGGACGTGGGGTCGAAGGGGTCGACCTCCACCACCCAGCCGAACCGGTTGGCCTCGTGCGGCTCGCGGGTGAGATCCCACCGCGGGTCGAGGCGGTCCCAGCCGTGCTGGGCCGTGCTGCCGTCGGCCAGCCCGTACCGGGCGGCGGCCTCCCCGGCGAGATCGCTGCCCGGGGAGTCGGGCTGGGTGAAGTAGCCGTTGAAGTTCTCCTCGCCGGAGAGGATCGTCCCCCACGGGGTGGTGCCGCCGGCGCAGTTGCCGACGGTGCCGAGGACCGTGGTGCCCTGGGGGTCGGCGCTCGTGCGCAGCAGCGCGTGGCCCGCGGCCGGCCCGACGACGGCGAAGGGGGTCTCGCCGGTGATCCGGCGGTTCAACGGGGCGCCCTTGCGGTAGGCCCACTTGCTGTTCGGGTTCTTCCGGGAGAGCTCGACCACCGTCATGCCGTGCGCCATGAGGGTGATCTCGACCTGCTCGTCGGTCATCGACGCGGCGTCGGTGTAGCCGTGGAACATCAGCTCGTTGTTCGTGTACTCGTTGTTCGTCACGAGGACCGCCTCGTTGGCGCTGCCGGCGCGCAGGACGCCCACGTAGTCGTTGTTGTAACCCATCTGCCCGGCCTGCGCGGTCGGCGTCTGGTGGTCGAAGTCGAAGGGCGGCGCATCCGCCAGCACCGGGTCCCCCCAGACGATGATCGGGGCCCACTGGAAGCCCTCGGGCACGACGACCTCGTCGGTGCCCGCCGGGACCGGGTCGATCGCGGTGAAGCCGAAGGGGGCCTTCTTCCCGGGCCGTCCACCGGGCGCGGCCTCGGCGCGGGTCGCACCCGCCGTACCCGCCCCGGCCAGCCCGACGAGCGCGGCGGCCGCGCCACCGGCCCGCAGGACCGAGCGTCGGGAGGCGCCGGCGATGTCACCGAAGTAGGCGTTCGCGGACTGGTTGGGCACCGGCTTGCTGCACGCATCGCCGCACTTCCAGTGGCAGGTGGCCGCCTGACGGCTGCCGTCGCGGTGGCCGGCCGCCAGGGGCAGGAGCGTGCGGTCGTTGCGGGGCGGGGTCATCTGGTCTCTCCTCCGGGCAGGGGCGTGCGGACGAGGCGAACCTAGGAGCGCGCGGCTCACCCGAGGCGGCGCCCGGGTGTCCGGGCGGTGACGAGGAGTCGAAGTTCCTCCCTCGTCCCGGTCGCCGACCGCGCCCAGGAGCGTCCGGACGCGGGACCTCGCCCGGGGCCCACGCCCGAGGTGACTCATGGGTAATGTGTGGTCCGTGGAGCGAGTAGCTGTCTGGGACCGGGCCACCGAGGGGCGGGAGGCCCCCTTCGCCGTCGTCGACCTGGAGGCCTTCGACGCCAACGCCGCCGACCTGCGGCGGCGCGCCGCCGGCGTGCCGATCCGAGTGGCCAGCAAGTCGATCCGGGTCCGGGGACTCCTCGAGCGGGTGCTCGCGCAGGACGGCTTCGCCGGGGTGATGTCCTACTCCCTGCCGGAGGCCCTGTGGTTGGTCGGGCACGGGATGACCGACGTCTTCGTCGCCTACCCCACGACCGGACGGGGCGCCCTGGAGGACCTCGCCGCCGACGAGTCGGCGCTGGAGCAGGTGAGCCTCGCGATCGACTCGACCGAGCACGTGGAGGCGCTCCGCGCCTGGCTGCCGAAGGGGGCGCCGGTGCGCGTCGTCATCGACGTGGACGCCTCCCTGCGCATCGGCCCGGCCCACCTGGGGGTGCGCCGCAGCCCGATCCGCTCCCCACGGCGGGCCGCGGCGGTCGCCGAGGCCGCCCGCGGGGCCGGGCTGCGCGTCGTCGGGCTGATGTTCTACGACGCCCAGATCGCGGGGCTCCCGGACAGCTCGGCGGCCGTACGGGTGGTCAAGGCGCGCAGTGACGCGTCACTGCGCCGTCGCCGACCGAAGGTGCGGGCGGCGGTCGAGGACGTCGTGGGGCCGCTGGAGATCGTCAACGGTGGCGGCACCGGCTCGCTCGAGACGACCGGCACCGACCCGTGCCTGACCGAGCTGGCAGCCGGCTCGGGGCTCATCGGGTCGACCCTCTTCGACGGCTACGACGCCTTCAGCCCGCGACCGGCGGTGGCCTGGGCGGCGCCGGTCGTGCGCCGGCCCGCGCGAGACGTCGCGACCGTCTTCTCGGGCGGCTACATCGCCTCCGGACCTCCCGGGGAGAGCCGCGTCCCGAGCGTGCACGCCCCGGCCGGCCTGCGCCTCGTCGGGACCGAGGGGGCCGGCGAGGTCCAGACCCCGGTCCGCGGCCCGGGTGCGCACGACCTGGCCATCGGGGACCGGGTGTGGTTCCGGCACGCCAAGGCCGGCGAGCTCGCCGAGCGCTTCGACGCCTACCTGGCCCTGAGCGGCGACGAGGTCGTCGACGTCCTGCCCACCTACCGCGGCGAGGGGAAGAACTTCGGATGAGCACCACGTGGTCCAACTGGGCGGGCAACGTCCGCACGACACCCGCCGGGGTGCTGCGCCCACGCAGCAGCGACGAGCTCCGGGCGATGGTGAGCGAGGCCGCGACGGCCGGGCAGCGGGTCCGGCCGGTCGGGTCGGGCCACTCCTTCACCCCGGTCGCGGCGACCGACCAGCTCCAGGTCAGCCTCGAGCACCTCACGGGCGTGCTGGCGGCCGACCGGTCCACCGGACGGGTCCGGGTGGCCGCGGGGACCCCCCTTCGTGATCTCAACCAGGCCCTCTGCCACCTCGGTCTGGCCATGCCCAACCTCGGCGACATCGACGCCCAGACGCTCGCCGGTGCCCTCTCCACCGGCACCCACGGGACCGGGGCGACCCTGCCGGGGCTCACCTCGACGATCAGCGGCGTGCGGCTGGTCACGGCCGACGGTCGCGAGCACTGGGTCGACGAGAGCGATCCGGATCTCTTCGGCGCCGCGCGTCTGGGCCTGGGGGCCCTCGGGGTCGTCACCGAGATCGAGCTGGCGTGCCTGCCGGCCTACCGGTTGCGGGCGGTCGAGCGGCCCGACTCCCTCGACGCCGTCCTCCCGAGGATCCAGGAGCACTTCGACGCCCACCGGCACTTCGAGATGTACTGGTTCCCCGGGACCCGGCGGGTGCAGACCAAGGCCAACGACCTCGTCGGCGACGAGGTGCACGAGCCGTTGGCGCCGTGGCGCCGCCTCCTCGACGACGAGTTCCTCTCCAACACCGTCTTCGGGGCCGTCAACGCGGCGGTCGCCCGGGTGCCGGCCGCGGCCCTCCCGGTCAACCAGGTCTCGGCGCGGGTGCTCTCCGAGCGTGCCTACACCGCTCCCTCGCACGAGGTCTTCTGCACGCCGCGGCGGGTGCGCTTCGTCGAGTCCGAGTACGCGGTCCCCCGGGAGGCCGTCACCGACGTGCTCACCGACCTCGCCGCCTGGATCGAGCGCCGCCGCGAACCCATCTCCTTCCCGGTGGAGGTGCGGGTCGCCGCGTCGGACGACATCTGGCTCTCCACCGGGTACGGGCGGGCCAACGCCTACATCGCCGTGCACCAGTACGTCCGCGGCAACCACCGTGACTACTTCAGCGCCTTCGAGGAGATCGCCGCGGCGCACTCCGGCCGGCCGCACTGGGGCAAGATGCACTCGCTCGGGGTCGAGGAGCTCACCGCGCTCTACCCGCGGATGGGCGACTTCCGGGCGGTCCGGGACCGGCTCGACCCGGACCGGGTGCTGGCCAACCAGTACCTCACCCGGGTGCTCGGCGCGTAGACCTCAGGCGACCGTCCAGGTGTCCGGCCCGCGCAGCAGCTCGTCGATGTCCACGTCGGTGGCCGGGCCGCCGCCGAGGTCGACCGCCGACTCGACCTGGGCGCGCACCTGGTCGTCGTAGGTCGGGGCGTCGACGCTGCGGAAGATCCCCATCGGCACGTGGGTCATCGACTCGCTGTCGAGCCGGCTGATCGAGAAGGCCTGGCTGGGGTCGGTGAGCGAGACGTCGTGGACGACCACCTGCTCGGCGAGGCCACGGGCGGCCACCTCCGACTCCGGGACGAAGGAGACCGAACCCCCCTCGCCGCGCACGAGCACCTCGCGGGCCTCGTCCTCGCCGCTGGTCACCGGCTCGCCGTCGACGAGGTGGACCAGGCGTGCCTTCTGCTGCTCGACGTCCTTGATGAGCTCGAAGGCGCCGTCGTTGAAGATCG
>CAYSGN010000073.1:0-13590 GCA_964430615.1 uncultured Janibacter sp.
GAACCCGTGGCCGGCGCTGTGGGCCCTCGTCGTCGGCTTCTTCATGATCCTCGTGGACTCCTCGATCGTCTCGATCGCGACGCCGGCGCTCATGGAGGAGTTCGGGGCGGACGTCGAGATGGTGCTGTGGGTGACGAGCGCCTACCTGCTCGCCTACGCGGTGCCGCTGCTCATCACCGGCCGCTTCGGTGACCGCTACGGACCGAAGCAGGTCTACCTCGTCGGCCTCGCGGTCTTCACCGCCGCCTCGTTGTGGTGCGGCCTGAGCGGGAGCATCCACGAGCTCGTCGCCGCCCGGGTCGTCCAGGGCCTCGGGGCCTCGCTGATGACCCCGCAGACCATGGCCGTCATCACCCGGACCTTCCCGCCCCACCGCCGCGGGTCGGCGATGGCCCTGTGGGGCGCGACCGCGGGCGCGGCCTTCCTCGTCGGTCCGCTCCTCGGTGGGCTGCTCATCGACACCCTCGGGTGGGAGTGGATCTTCTTCATCAACGTGCCGGTCGGGGTCATCGGTCTCGTGGCCGCCGCCCGGCTCGTGCCGGCCCTGGCGCGGCACGCGCACGCGATGGACTGGGTCGGGGTGGCGCTCTCCGCGAGCGGCCTCTTCCTCGTGATCTTCGGGTTGCAGGAGGGGGAGGGCCACGACTGGGGCGCGATCGCCGGGCCGGTGACCGTCCCCGCGCTCATCGGCGCCGGGGTGCTCGTCCTCGTCGTCTTCGTCGGCTGGCAGGCGCGCGGCCCCGAGGAGCCCCTCGTGCCGCTGCGGCTCTTCCGTGACCGGAACTTCTCCCTCGCCAACCTCGCGATCACGACCATGGGCCTGGCCATCACGGCGATGATGTTCCCGATGCTCGTCTGGCTCCAGACCGTGCGCGGGTTCTCCTCGACCGAAGCCGCACTCGTCATCGCACCGCAGGCGTTCGCCTCGATCGCGCTCGCCAGGCCCGTCGGTCGGCTCATCGACCGGATCCACCCGCGGATCCTGCCGACCTTCGGCCTCGGGGGGTTCGCAGTGACCCTGCTCGCGCTCGCGCTGCTCATGACGCCGGACTCGCCACTCTGGGCGGTGATCACCGCCTTCGTCTTCGTCGGCGTGACCGGGGCGTGCATCTGGGGTCCGCTGTCGACGACGGCCAACCGCAACCTGCCGCTCGAGCTGGCCGGTGCCGGAGCCGGCGTCTACAACACCACCCGTCAGGTCGGTGCGGTCATCGGCTCCGCCGCGATCGCCGCCCTGATGTCGGCCCGGATCTCCGCGCACCTCGGCCCGGCCGCCGCCGAGGGCTTCGCGGGTGGCCCGGAGGGCAGCGGTGGCCCCCCTTCGCTGCCGCCGGACGTGGCCGACGCGCTCTCCTCCGCCTTCGCCGAGTCGATGCTCCTTCCGGTGGCGGTCCTGATCGTCGGCGCCGTCGCCGCGGTGCTGCTGGAGCAGATGCGCCACACCCGACCCACCGCCCACGAGCAGCCGGCTCGAGGTCGGCGCGCCCGTCCGTCCGCGCCGAGACACCTCGGCCGGTGACACCACCGGACGCAGTGTCTCCCGGGCGCACCTCACCCCAGGTCGGCGATGGCCTTCGCGTGCCGGTCGGCCAGCTCGGCCAGGTCCGCGCGGTACTCCGCCATCCGGCAGCCGCGTCCGTTGCGCTTGACGAGGATGCCCTCGTCGGCCCAGTGCTCGAAGACCCGCTGTCGCTTGAAGCTCGGCGGGTCCCCCGCGGCGCTGACCACCCGCCACCACGCGACGCCGGCGCCGTACTCACGCATGATCGCGCCGACGTGCCGCGGGCCGGTGCCCACGAGCTCGGCCAGGTCGCCGTAGGAGACGACCCGGCCGGGCGGCACCAGCTCGACCGCCCGGAGGACCTTCTCCGCGAGCACCTCGTCCATGCTCACCCCTGCGTGATCGTGACCTTCTCGATCGTGTGCGTGCGCTCCGGAGGACCTTCCCCCGCGGAGCCGTCCTCGGCGATCCGCTGCAGGACGTCCTGCCCGTCGACCACCTCGCCGAAGAGGCTGTAGTCCGGGGGCAGGTCCGTCCCCGCCTGCCCGGTGACGATGAAGAACTGCGACCCGTTCGTGTCCGGCCCGCTGTTGGCCATCGCCACCGACCCCACCGCGTAGGCACCGGCCTCGGGCAGCTCGTCCTCGAAGGTGTAGCCGGGCCCGCCGGTGCCGTTGCCCTCCGGGTCGCCGCCCTGGGCCATGAAGTTCGTGATGACCCGGTGGAAGGTCAGCCCGTCGTAGAAGTGGTAGCGGGAGAGGACGACGAAGTTGTTGACCGTCGTCGGCGCCGCCCGGGCGTCGAGGGCGATGGTGATGTTGCCCGAGTCGGTCTCGAGCGTCGCGGTGTACTCCCGCTCCGGGTCGATGCACATCGGTGGCGGCTCCTCGAAGCTCGTCACCCGCTCCTTCGCCCCCTTCGTCGGGGGGCACCCGCTGGCGGACGAGGAGGAGCCCGACGTCCCCGACGTGTCGGACGAGGCCTGACCCGCGCACCCGGTCAGGAGGAGCGCGGCGACGGCGACGAGGGAGAGGAGGCGACGGGTCATGGCGCGATTCTATGGAGGGGGCGCCATGATGGTGCCGTGGTTCCCCGCAGCGCGCTCCCGGCCCGTCCGCTCCCCATCGTCTGCGCCCCCATGGCGGGTGTCGCCGGCGGTCGCCTCGCCCGCGCCGTATCCGCTGCCGGGGGACTGGGGATGATCGGGACCCGCGGCACTTCCTCCGGGGCGTGGATCGCCGAGCAGGCCGCGCTCGCCGGGGCCGGCGGGACCCCCTTCGGCATCGGCCTGATGGCCTGGGTGCCCGCGGTCGACGAGCAGGTCTCCGCGGTCCTCCACCTCGAGGGCGAGCGGCGGCCGGCGCTGGTCTCGGTCTCCTTCGGCGACCTCGCCGCTCCCGTGGCGCGCCTGCGCGGGGCCGGGTTCGCCGTCGCCAGCCAGGTGGGCAACGAGGCCGACCTCGAGGAGGCCCTCGCCGCCGATGTGGACGTCATCGTCGCGCGCGGGGGCGAAGGGGGCGGACACGGCCGTGACGAGGTCCCGACCGGGCGCATGCTCGAGCTCGCGCTCGGGGCCGCGCCGGACCGCCCTGTGCTGGCCGCCGGCGGCATCGCCACCGCCGCGGACGTCCAGCGCGTGCTCGCAGCCGGTGCGGTCGGGGCGTGGTGCGGCACCGCCTTCCTCACCTGCCGCGAGGCGGACAGCACCCCCGCAGCGCGGGCCGCCCTCGCCGAGGCCACCGGCACCCGCTACTCGCGGGTCCACGACGTGGCCCAGGGCCTGGCCTGGCCGCCGGAGTTCGGCGGGAGGGCGGTGGCCACCCCCTTCGTCCGGGAGTGGGCCGGCCGGGAGCACGAGATGAGCGAGCAGGCCCGGGCCGACCACGCCGCCGGCCGGGAGCGAGGTGACGTCGCCTTCGTCCCGCTCTACGCCGGCGTCGGCGTCGACCGGCTCTCGGGAGAGACGGACGCGGCCACCGTCCTCGCCGCGCTGGCCCCGGAAGTGGGCGCATGAAGGTCGTCGACCACCAGCGGAAGGTGTGGCGGGTCTCGCGACGGTGGATGCCGTGGCGGCGTCGTTGCCGCTACCCGGACGTGGACACCGCGCTCCCGATGACGGGGATCGACATCATCGATGCGGTCATCGGAGCGGTTCTCTTCGTCGTCGTCGTCCTCCCCATGCTCCTCTGGACCCTCGTCATCCTGCTCGAGATGCTCCTGCTCCTGCTCGTGCTCCCCATCACCATCGTGGCCCGACTCCTCGGCAGCCCGTGGCCGGTCGAGGTGCGCGACGGGTGGACCTTCGCCTGGGAGACCACGGCCGGCGACTGGGACGAGAGCGAGCGCGTCATCCGGGAGGTCGCCGAGATCCTGCGCCGCGGCGACCGGCCGTGGGGCTACTACGCCTGACCCGGCATTCCCGCATATGACCCAGGTCACGCACAATGGCGGCATGAGCGAAACCTCCGCAGGCGTGCACTTCCCCTCCGGTGAGGGCGGGAGGCGGAGCACGACCCCGACGACGAAGGGGGTCCTCGCGGACTCCGTGCGCGGGGTGGACCCGGACCTCGCGGCGCGGATCGACGGTGTCGACGACTGGCGCAAGGGTTACGCCGGGCTCGTGCACGACGTCACCGCGGCCAGCGCGACCACGGCGGAGGCCGCCCGGAGGATCGCGACGGACGGCCTGGCGTCGATGCGTCGCCGGCTGGTCCTCGTCGGCGAGGGTGGCGACGAGGTACCGCTCGAAGCCGCCGAGCCCGACGTGACGGGGCCTCCCTTCGCCACCGAGACGGTGCGGGGGACGAGCGAGCCCGTCAGCGCCCTCCGGGTCCCCTACCGCGGTCGCACGCTCGAGGGGGAGGAGCTGCGCGGGCAGCTGGCCGCGTGGGTCGACGCCGGCACGGTCGAGCCGTCCTTCGCGCGCGCCGTCGGGGAGGTCATCGACCACCCAGAGTGGCTGTCGCTGCCGGAGCACCGGGTGCTGCTCGTCGGCGCGGGCGCCGAGATGGGTCCGCTGGAGACGCTGCTCTCCTGGGGCGCGGACGTGCTCGCCGTCGACCTGCCCCGCAGCCGCGCCTGGCGCCACAAGAAGGGGCTGGCCTCCCGCGGTGCCGGCACCCTCACCTTCCCGGTCGACGCCGAGGGGGAGGAGGGGGCCGACGTCGTCCACCAGCTGGGGCAGGTGCTCGACTGGGTGCGGCGCGAGCGCGGCGAGGCGCCGCTGGCCGTGGGCATGCACGCGTACGCGGACTCGGGGGTGCACGTGCGCGTGACCGCGGCGGTGGACCTGCTCATGTCGCGGCTGACCGCCGAGGAGGAGCGCACGGCACTGGCCTGGCTGGCCACGCCGACGGACGCCTTCGTCGTGCCCGCGGAGGTCGTCGCCGAGGCGCGCTCGCGCTGGGAGGGGCGGGGTTTCGGGATCAAGGCGGTCCAGGCGCCGACCCGGGCGGCGGCCCGGGGCCGGCTCTTCGCCCCCGCCTACCGTGCGACGCAGGACGGACAGCTCGGCATCGCCGACATCATCGTCCCCCAGCAGGGCCCGAACTACGCCATCGCCAAGCGGCTCCAGCGCTGGCAGGGGGTGGTGGCCGAGGGGGCCGGGCAGCGGGTCTCCTTCAACGTCGCGCCGGCCACCTGGACCCGATCGGTGACCAAGAACCCCGTCCTCGGTGCGGCCTACGGTGGTGCGCACCGGTTCGGGGTCGAGGTCTTCCAGCCCGAGACGGTCCGTCCGCTCATGGCCGCGCTGCTCGTGCGCGACCTCGTCCGCGCGGCGCCCCGGCGGACCCACCCGGAGGAGCTCTTCAGCGACGCGGCCGCCCACGGCGGCCTCTGGCGGGTCGGCTACGAGCCGCGGACGGCGCTGGGCGTGGCCGCGATCGCCGGACTGCCGGGCTCGCTCCGGCGGCGCCGGGGCTGAGCGACCCGACATCCCCGTGAGGAGCCACCGACAGGGGTGGCCCCCTACGGGGTCCCGTGGTCGCGCGGGACGACGACGATCGGCACGGGGACGGCCCGCAGGATCTTCTGCGCCGCCGGTCCGAGGAAGATCCGGTGCCGCGCGGCGAGCCGGCTGGAGCCGACGAGCACGAGCTCGGTGTCGGCGAAGTCCAGCTGCGCCACGGCATCCTCGACGCTGTCGCCGTGCCCGACGGCCGTCGTCACGGGAACGGACGCGGGCAGCTCCTCGCGGGCCCGGGCGGCCAGGGCGTCGACGTGCTCCTCGGCGAGCACCGTGCCCGGGTCGCCCGGGGCGGGGCGGGCGCTCTCGCGTGGGCGGCGCTCGCCGTCGTCCAGGGCGACGAGCGAGACCAGGCGCAGCTCGACACCCCGCTGCTGCGCGGACTCGATGGCGACCTCGAGCAGCGCCTCCGCCCCGGCGCGCTCGCCCGTGGCGCAGGTGACCCGGGTGATGCCGTCGAGCATCCGGTAGCCGGAGGGCGCCAGGGCCACGGGGACCGGCGCGGCGTGCAGGAGGGCGTTGGCGACGCTGCCGACGGTCACGTGCTTGAGCGGGCCCCCTCGAGCCGCCCCCACGACGACGAGCCCGGCGCCGAGCTCCTCGGCCGCCTCGATGAGCCCCTGCGTCGAGGACTCGGCGTAGCGCAGGTGGGTCCGTGCGGTGACCCCCTCCGGGACCTGGGCCGCCGCCTCGGCGAGCCACTCGCGGGCGTGCGCGTCCAGGGAGCGCCGGTAGGTCCGGTTCGGGGAGTAGGGGTCGAAGCTCTGCGCGCGCGGTGGGGCGACGAGCACCACCTCGAGCTCGGCGTCCCGGGTACGGGCCAGGGTCGCGGCGAGCGCGATCGCCTCCCGACCCCGCTCGGTGGCCTGGTAGCCGACGACGTAGCGCATCGGTGTCTCCTTCTCCATCATCGGGCGGGGGTCGCGCGCTCGGCGTCGGGGTCGACCTCGTCGAGGTCGAAGTCGGCGATCTTTCGCCGGAAGCCGCGGGTCAGCGCGACGAGGTAGACCAGACCGACGGCCGACCAGGCCAGGCCGGCCCACAGGGCGTCCAGGTGCAGGTGCGCCCACAGCAGCCCGGTGAGGCCCGCGCCGATGACCGGCATGACGACGTAGGAGAGGACGTCCCGTGGTGTGCGGTATCGCCCCTTGCGCACGACGAACCACGCGATCACCGACAGGTTGACGAAGGTGAAGGCGATGAGCGCCCCGAAGTTGATCACCGAGGCGACGAGCTCGAGGGAGGGGCTGATCGCCAGCAGGGAGACCAGGCCGACGAAGACGACCGCGAAGAGCGGGGTGTGGAAGCGGGGGTGGATGTAGCCGAAGAGGCTCTGCGGGCGCAGCACGCCGTTGCGGCCCATGACGTAGAGCATGCGCGAGACGCTCGCGTGCGAGGCCAGCCCCGAGGCGACGGTGGCGGCGAAGGCGGCCGACATGAAGAGGATCTGGAAGATCTCGCCGCCGACGTACAGGGCCATCTCCGGGAGCGTGTCGTCGGTGACCTCGAAGTTCAAGACGTCGGGGAAGACGGCCTGGCCGAAGAAGCCGGCGACGAAGAAGATCCCGCCGCCGATGAGCAGGGTGAGCACGATCGCCCGGGGCACGGTCTGCTCGTCCTTGGCCTCTTCGGTGTACATCGTGATCGCGTCGAAGCCGATGAAGGAGAAGCAGACGACGGTCGCGCCGGTGAGGACCGCCGAGATCTCCACACCGGCGTGGTAGAGCGGCTCGGTCGTGAAGAGGGTGCCCTGGCCCATGCCCTCCTGGAGCTTCAGCCAGGCGAGGACGAGGAAGACGACGATCATGACGACCTCGAAGACGACGAGGGCGAAGTTCAGCCGCGAGGTGGAGTCCATGCTCAGGGCGTTGATCGCGGTGATGCCCGCGACGTAGACGACCACCCAGATCCACGGCGGGACGTCGGGGAAGAGGGCGACCAGGTAGATCCGGATGATCAGCGCGTTGACCATCGGAAGGAGCAGGTAGTCCAGGAGGGCCGCCCAGCCGACCATGAAGCCCAGGGCCGGGCTCATCGTCTCCCGGGTGTAGGTGTAGGCCGACCCGGCGCTGCGGAAGACGCGGACCATCTTCCCGTAGCTGATCGCCGTGAAGAGCATGACGACGAGGGCGACGAGATAGGTCAGCGGCACCACCCCCGTCCGTCTCCTCGGTGACGATGCCGAAGGTGTCGAAGACGACGGTCGGGGTCATGTACCCGAGGCCGAGTCCGACGACGGCCCACAGGCCGAGGGATCGCTTCAGGGTGTCGGTCTTGGTCATGCGCGGATGCCCCTCCGGTCGCGACGTTGCGATCCGAGCACGTTAGCGCACGAAGGCACGGTATGCATGAGTCCAAGGGAAAAACGCCCATGAAACCGTCGCCCATCTCAGCATGTGCAACGGAAAGCGTCGAGCGATCCGGTGCGGTCAGGCGATACCGGCGCCTCCCGGCGGAGCGAGGCGATGGTGTGCCACACCCGGGCCACCGCGACGCCAGGGCGCAGGCCCGCCTCCGCCAGGGCGCGACGGTGCTCCCGCCAGATCTCGCAGCTCGCGCGGACCTGTGCCGCTCTCCACGCCGTGTGCAGCCGCGCCCGTCGAGCGGGTGACCATCGGCGCAGGCTCTCCCGGACGCGCTCGGCGTGGAAGAGGACGTGCATCTCCTCGTCGGCGAGGATGCGGATCGCGGCCGCCTGGAGCGCCTCGTCCGGAGCCGCCTCGGCCAGGGCCCCGTAGTAGACGAGGGCGAGGCCCTGCGCGGCCTGGGTGGCCGCGAGGTCCCCGGGGCCACCCGGGAGGCCGCCGCCCGCTGGAGCGGGCCCGCCCGCTGCACCAGGTCGCAGCCCGTCGGGTCCGGCGCCGGCGCCGAAGCGGTCCACGAGGCGGTCGAGGAGGCGGACGTGGGTCTCCTCCTCCGTGACGACCGCCGCGGCGCACTCGAGCTGTCCCGGGTCGCCGGAGCGGGCGGCCTCGGCGAGCAGGTGGGTCGCGTGGCGGGACTCGCTCTCCCGCATCCGGCGGAGGGAGTGGCGCCACACCGCCTGCTGCTCCGCGGTGAGCTCGACGGCCGTCGACCACGGGATCGCCGCGTCGAAGTGGGCCTGACGCTCGCCGTTCTCGGCGAAGTGACGACGCCAGGCCCGCCACCGCGACGAGGCGGGGCGGGCCCGGCGCTGAGCGCCGACCTCCGGGGGGACGGACGTGTGGGCTACTGCGGCGCTCATGGCCGCCACCCTGCTGCACGGGACTGCGGGTCGGCTGGGTCGGACCTGTCAGTCCACTGAGGGGATCAGGCCTCCCCGTCGTGGCCGCGCAGCAGGGAGGTGAAGGCGGGCGGCTCGGTCAGGCCGTGCTGGCTCGCCCGACGGTCACCGGCGTTGGGGACGAACCCCTGCACGCCGGTCGGCTCGGCGACGACGAGGGCGGCGAGCTCGTCCGCGGCCCGGTGCACCCGGCGCTCGAGGTCGCTCTCGCCGCCGAAGTCGTCGGTGGCGGCGAAGACACCGGTCGGCACGACGACGGCGCGCAGGTAGGCGAACATCGGGCGCAGGGCGTGCTCGAGCACGAGGCTGTGCCGGGGTGTGCCCGCGGTGGCGGCCACGAGGACCGGGACCCCGATGAGCGCGTCCTTGCCGACGAGGTCGAAGAAGGTCTTGAACAGACCCGAGTAGCTCGCCGTGAAGACCGGCGTGACGGCGACGAGCCCGTCCGCCTCGGCGATCTTCTCCTGCGCGGCGAGGACGCCGGGCGTCGGCCGGTTGCCCGAGACCATCGTCTGGGCCATCTCGACCGCGAGCTCCCGCAGCTCGACGAACTCGACCTCGAGGTCCTCCCCTCGGCCCCCGACAGCTGCGCGGGTGGCGTCGGCGAGCTGGTCGGCGAGCAGCCGGGTGCTCGAGGGCTCGGACAGCCCGGCGGTGACGACGACGATCCGGCGGCTCATCGGGTCGCTCCCGCGGGCTGCTCGGTCGCGGCCGCCTCCTGCTCGGCGATCGCCACCGGGCTGGGCACGACCTTGCGGTGCGGTCCGTCCGGGCCCTGGGCGACGAGGTCCGCGTGGCTCGGCGGGTCGCTCGGCACGTGCGCCGGACGACGGCGCTCGAACTCGGTGCGCAGCGTCGGCACGACCTCCCGGCCGAGGATCTCGATCTGCTCCAGGACGGTCTCCAGGGGGATGCCGGCGTGGTCGACGAGGAAGAGCTGGCGCTGGTAGTCGCCGACGGAGTCGGCGAAGGAGAGGGTGCGGTCGATGACCATCTCCGGGGTGCCGACGGTCAGCGGCGTCTGCCGGCTGAAGTCCTCCAGCGAGGGGCCGTGCCCGTAGACCGGGGCGTTGTCGAAGTACGGGCGGAAGAACCTCTTCGCCTCGGCCTCGGACTCGCCCATGAAGACGTGGCCGCCGAGCCCGACGATCGCCTGGTCGGCGGAGCCGTGACCGTAGTGCTCGAAGCGCTGCCGGTAGAGGTTGACCATCCCGGCGGTGTGCTCCATGTTCCAGAAGATGTTGTTGTGGAAGAAGCCGTCGCCGTAGAAGGCGGCCTGCTCGGCGATCTCGGTGGAGCGGATGGACCCGTGCCACACGAAGGGCGGGGTGTCCTCCAGCGGGAAGGGGGTGGCGGTGAAGCCCTGGAGCGGCGTGCGGAACTGTCCCTTCCAGGTCACGTTCTTCTCGCGCCACAGCCGGCGCAGCAGGTGGTAGTTCTCGATCGCCAGCGGGATGCCCTGGCGGATGTCCTTGCCGAACCACGGGTAGACCGGCCCGGTGTTGCCGCGGCCCATCATGAGGTCGACCCGGCCCTTGGAGACGTGCTGGAGGAAGGAGTAGTCCTCGGCGATGCGCACCGGGTCGGTCGTCGTGATGAGCGTCGTCGCGGTGGAGAGCTGGAGCTTCTCGGTCTGCGCCGCGATGTAGGCCAGATGGGTCGTGGGTGCCGACGGCACGAAGGGAGGGTTGTGGTGCTGGCCGGTGGCGAAGACGTCGAGCCCGACCTCCTCGGCCTTGAGCGCGATCGCGGTCATCGAGTCGATGCGCTCGGCCTCGGTGGGGGTGCGTCCCGTCGTCGGGTCCGTCGTGACGTCGCCGATGCTGAAGATGCCGAACTGCATGGTGCTGATCCCTACCTCTCAGTGTTGTTGATCCTTCAACGACCTCGGTGGGTCAGGCATTCCCTCCTTCGGCGACTCATCCGGCGAAGGGGGTGACCGGCGTCCCGCGCACCCCGGGGCGGACGACGAAGAGCGAGCCGGCGGCGGGGTCCTCGCCCTCGGCGAGGTTCTCCCGCGAGGTGGTGATGTACAGCTCGTCCAGGTCCTCACCACCGAAGGCGCACGAGGTCACCTGCCGTGCGCCGACCTCGATGACCGCGTCGCGCACGCCGTCGGGGGACCAGCGCTCCACCCGCGAGCCGCCGAAGACGGCGGTCCACACGCCCCCTTCGCCGTCGACGGTCAGGCCGTCGGGGTACCCGTCCACCTCGGCGAGCACCCGCCGGCCGGTGAGCCCCTCCTCCTCGGACCAGTCGAAGAGGGCGATCCGGCCGGTCGGGGTGTCGTTGTAGTAGGCCCGGCGCCCGTCCGGCGACCAGTCGATCCCGTTGGAGACCGTCACCGCGTCGAGGACGACCTCCGGCTCCGCGCCGGCCCGCACCCGGTAGAGGCGGGCGGCGCCCTTCGCCTGGTCGTAGGCCATCGAGCCGACGTACAGGCTGCCGTCCGGGGCCACGCCCCCTTCGTTCATCCGGACCGCGTCGGTGGTCCAGACCGGGCGAAGGGGGGCCACCTCGCCCTCCTCGTCGAGGAGGGCCAGGCCACGCTCGAGGGCGATCACCGCGCCACCGGCGGCGCGGGGCCGGATCATCGCGGCGACGGCGCCCACGTGGGTGCGGGTCGCCCGGCCCGTCCGGTCGAGGTGCAGCACGTCCCCGGCGAGCATGTCGACGCAGGCCAGGCCGCCCCAGCCGGGCCACCAGCAGGCCCCCTCGCCGTGGTGGGTGATCGAGTCGGTCAGGCGTTCGGCGCGCATGACCCGAGGCTAACGATCCCCCGCCCCACCCCGAGCAGCGCGCATCCCCCGAGGGAAAGTTCCCCCCGGTGCGCGTCCCCCTAGGGGAAGTTCCCTCCCGGGTGCCCGACCGTCAGTCCCGCTCGAGCAGCGCCGCGACCTCGTGGGTCAGGGCGGCCGCGGCCTCGATCTCGACCCGTCGGGCGGAGACGGACTCGATGTTGAAGCCGAAGGGGATGCCCAGGTAGCGGCAGAAGCCGGCCAGCTCGTGCGCGGCGTTGAGCGCGTGCTGGCGCGACCAGGCCAGCGGGTCCTCGGCGTGCAGGATCTCGTTGCGCATCCACACCGGGACGTCGACCCCCAGCCACTCGAGGAAGGAGAGGGTCTTCGCCGAGCCGCACAGCGAGAGGGTGAAGATCAGCGGCGCCGCCTCCATCCCGTCCTCCTCGGCGACGGAGTAGCGGTAGTCGGAGGCGAGGTTCTTCGCGGCGGTCAGGTCGTAGACGACCTGGCTGACGAAGAAGCCCGCCCCCGAGCGCTGCTTGTCGATGAGGCGCAGGTGCTCGTCCCCACGGCTGGAGTGGCGCTCGGGGATCGCGACGGCCCCCAGGGGCAGCCCCGGACGCACCCGGGAGCGCATGTCGAGGGCCTCCGGCAGGGTCGTGCGCATCGGGGTGTCGCTCGTGGAGGACCCGACGAAGACGGTGAGCACCTCGCCCGGCGCCTCGCTCATCCACGCCTGGAGCTCGTGCGGCTCGTACTTCCCCACGCAGCGGTAGACGATCGCCGGCCGGTCCCAGCCGGCGAGGTTCTCCCGCAGGTAGTCCGACGGGTCCAGCGTCTCGACGAAGGGGAAGGGGCGGGGGTCGGAGTTGCGGTCCGACTCGTCGACGAGGTCGTAGAGGACGAGCGCGTCGACGGGCAGTGCCTCCACCCGCTGGAGGGTCCGGGCGGCGATCTCCGGCAGACGTTCGGGAGTGGTGCTCGCCCGCGGCGGGGTCAGCCCGAAGAGCAGCACCTCACGCGGGTTGCGCGTCGCGACGGGGAAGGCCCCGTCGACCCGACGCGGCGAAGGGGGATCGATCGGCATGCGGGCACCGTAACCGGATGCCCGGGGCACGCGCGGGGCCGTCTCGGGAGGCGGTGGGCCCGCGACAGTAGGCTCCACGGTGGACGAGATGTCACTCACACCAAGGAGCTCGCAGAAGATGGACGTCAAGGACACCGCCGCGATCGTCACCGGAGGCGCCTCGGGCCTGGGAGCGGCGACCGCCGCCTCCCTCGCCGAGCAGGGCGCGCAGGTCTTCGCCTTCGACCTGTCCGCCTCCATCGAGAAGGCGCCGGCCGTCGACGGCGTGCAGTACGTCGAGGTGGACGTGACCGACCCGAGCCAGGTCCGCGAGGCGGTGGCGACCGCGGCGGGTGCCGGGGTCCCCCTTCGTACGGTGGTCAACTGCGCGGGCATCGGCCCGTCGATGCGCATCCTCGGCCGCAAGGGCCCGCACGACCTCGAGACCTACGCCAAGGTCGTCCAGGTCAACCTCATCGGCACCTTCAACGTGCTCACCCTCGCCGCGGAGCAGATGGCGCAGACCGAGCCGCTCGAGCACGACGCGCGCGGGGTCATCATCAACACCGCCTCGATCGCGGCCTACGACGGCCAGGTCGGGCAGGCGGCCTACTCCTCGAGCAAGGGCGGCATCGTCGGGCTCACCCTGCCCGCGGCCCGTGACCTGGCCCAGCACGGCATCCGCGTGCTGACGATCGCCCCGGGCATCGTCGAGACGCCGATGCTCGCGACCGTGTCCGAGGAGTTCCGCGCCGGCCTGGCCGCGGGGGTGCCCTTCCCGCAGCGCCTCGCTCGCCCGGACGAGTACGCCCAGCTCGCGCTGTCGATGATCGAGCACGACTACCTCAACGGTGAGGTCGTGCGGATGGATGGCGCGCTGCGCATGGCCCCTCGCTGACCGACCCCTCGCGATGCCGGGTCTTCTCCGGCCGGGCGTGCACCTCCTCAGGGGAGGCTCCTCCCTGGTGCGCATCCGCCTAGGGGAGGTTTCACCGCGGTGCACATCCCCCTAGGGGAAGTTCTGTGTTCGACCGCCCGTCGTACTCTCCC
>CAYSGN010000074.1:0-13539 GCA_964430615.1 uncultured Janibacter sp.
TGGACCTCGCGGCCTGACAACCCCAACTGTCACCTGAACGTGCAGCAGTCCCCTTGACCCTCTCGTGGGTGGGCAAGGACCAGGCTCTCCTTGGCACTGCTGAAGGTGGGTATGAGTGGGTCGACCGAGATGACCCCCGAGTAACGGAAGTCCGGGTTCTCCATGAGAAGGACACCGTCGGCGACGTCGAGACAGCTGCCAAAGCCGCCTCCGACAACCTCCTCATCGTCGGCGACTCTCGAGATGCGCTGCTCTCGCTGACCCGAATCCCGGAGTACGCCGATGAGTACCGGGGGCGCGTCAAGCTCGTATACATCGACCCGCCCTTCAACACAGGCCAAGCGTTCGAGCACTACGACGACGCCTTGGAACACTCCGTGTGGCTCACGATGATGCGCGACCGCCTACTCCTCATCCGAGAGCTACTTGCCCCCGATGGCTCCGTCTGGGTCCACCTCGACGATGCAGAAATGGCCTACTGCAGAGTCCTCATGGACGAGATATTCGGGCGATCCGCGTTCGTTGCCACCGTTGTGTGGCAGAAGCGGTACTCACGAGAGAACCGCTCCGCCTTTGGTGCGGTACATGACTACATCTTGATCTACTCACCGCTCGGGCAAGACTGGAAGTCTGTCCGCAACCGTATACCTCGCACCGGTGCTAAGGAGTACCGGAATCCGAATAACGATCCCCGCGGACCATGGCGTGTCGTCCCAATCACCGCCCAAGGACACCGTCCAAACCAGATGTACGAGATCGTGACCCCAACCGGAGCTGTTCACCGCCCGCCCAAGGGCCGCTGTTGGAGCATGATTCGGCCTCGGTTTGATGAGTTACTCGACGCGGGTCGCATTTACTTCGGCCGTGACGGTTCAGCGCAGCCGGGGGTGATCCGTTATTTGGACGAAGACAAGGGGCTCGTCCCGTGGACTTGGTGGCCTCACGAGGAGGTGGGGCACAACGATGAGTCCAAGAAGGAGATGCTCGAACTCTTCCGCCACTCCGAGGCGTTCTCTACTCCTAAGCCTGAGCGTCTCCTTGAGCGGGTCATTCAGATCGGCTCCAACTCTGGGGAAGTAGTCCTCGACTGCTTTGCCGGGTCTGGTACGACGGCAGCCGTTGCGCACAAGATGGGACGGCGCTGGGTGTCAGTGGAGTTGTCACCCCAGACTGCTGAAGGCTTCACCCGGCTGAGGCTGGAGAAGGTCGTCAACGGAGAAGACCCAGGCGGGATCACCGAAGAGGTCAACTGGGAGGATGGGGGCGGCTTCCGCGTCCTGGATGTGGGCCCCTCGATGTACGAGATGGTCGACGGCCGTGCTTTTCTCGCAGAGTGGGCTACCAACGGTGCTTTCGCGGAGGCTGTCGCCGCGCAACTGGGATTCACTGCTGACCACGAGTCTCCCTTCTGTGGGGTCAAGGGCCGTTCGCGGCTTGCTGTGGTCGATGGCGTCGTGGACGAGGAAGTCGTCAGGGCTGTCGTCGCGAGGCTCGGTGATGGGCAGCGTGCAGTGGTGGTGGGGAAGGGGGCCACGGCGGGCGCGGGTGACTTGTTGAAGCAATTGAGTCCCGGGTCTCGGCTGAGGAAGGCTCCACGGGACCTGATCAAGCGAGGTGTCCTTCGATGACTTGGCTGGAGTACGACCAGAACCTGATTGATGAGATCGCTGCACGGATGGACTTGCGCGCACCGAACAAGGCGGCGTTAACCAAGATCGTTGAGAACCTCCAGGTCGACGAGTTCCGGGAAGTCGTTTGTGACCTAGCCACCGGCGTCGGCAAGACGTACTTGGCAGCCGCTCTCGTGGACTACATGGCAGCGCAGGGAGTCCGGAACATGCTGATCGTCACCCCGGGGAAGACGATCCAGGACAAGACGATCGCGAACTTCACACCCGGTAGTGGAAAGTACGTTCCGGGTGCCCAGTACACACCGCTAGTAATCACGGCCGAGAACTTCTCCCGCGGCCAGGTCGGCGACGCGCTCCACGGGCCGGAAACCGTGAAGCTGTTCGTGTTCAACGTCCAACAGTTGATCCGCCCCACAGCGAACATGTCTCGCAAGGTCAGAGAGCTCGATGAGTTCATTGGTGGCGACCTCTACTCGCACCTGCAGGCAGCCGAAGATCTCGTCGTCATCGCGGACGAGCACCACGTGTACCGCTCGCGGGCCCGTGCGTTTTCATCCGCCATCAGGGGCTTGGATCCACGTGCTCTAGTCGGGTTGACGGCAACGCCGGACAGCACCGACGAAGGCAAGGTCGTCTACCGCTACAGCTTGGCTGAGGCGATTGCCGATGGTCTTGTGAAAGTTCCCGTCATCGTCTACCGGCAGGACGGCCACAAGGATGTGGCTACCCAACTGGCCGACGCCTGCCACCTTCAGTCTGTGAAGGCAGCTGCGTACCAGACGTGGGCTGAGGGGACTGGTGAGCGCGCAGTCAATCCTGTGTTGTTCGTGGTCTGCCAGACCGTCGAGGATGCTCGTGATGCCGCGGACCTCCTTGCTGGGGAGTCGTACATCGGGGATCCGGCGGCCGTCCTTGAGATCACGTCGCAGTCGTCCGACGCCGCGCTTGCCGCGCTTGATGACGTCGAGCAGCCTGATTCGCCGATTCGGGCCATAGTCAGCGTCGACAAGCTCAAGGAGGGCTGGGACGTCAAGAACATTGGCGTGATCGTCGCCCTCCGCCGGCTCGCCTCCGAGGCGCTCACGGAACAGATCCTGGGACGCGGGCTGCGGCTTCCCTATGGTCGTCGGGTCGGGGTTCCGATGATTGACCAGGTGGATCTCGTGGCCCACGACTCGTACCGGAAGCTCTTGGAGCAGAAGGACGCCCTCATCGAACGGATCGTCCCGACGGGGGAGAGCGCCGCCACCGGAGAACCCACTAATTCGCGGCGCTCACAGGGTGCGCACGATCAGGCGGCCGAAGAGGTTGAGGAAGTCTCCGAGCAGGGAACACTACGACTGATCACGCCTTCACGTGTCATTGACGACGAGCATGTCGATGGCACAGCTGGTCTGATATTGCAGGAGTTCGGTGCTGCTGACGCCGAGGGGCAGCGCGATGCAGCGGAGTACAGGGTGCTGCAGCGCGTGGTGGGCGCACCTCAGGTGATGTTCCCTCGCCGGGAGCGGGAGGTGCTGCCAGTGAGGTTCAGCCTGTCCCTCGTCGACGACGCTGACGCTCGCTCGGCCGGAGCCGCCTTCGCTCACGAGATCACTGTCCCTCTCATTCGCGAGGCCCTTGCCGCGGAGCGAGACCTCCAGGGCTAGGTGCAGGTACTCCGAGAAGACAAAGAAGGCGCCGAAGCACATCAGGAGTGGGTACCGTTGTACAAGGTCTCTGACGATCTGGAGACCCGTGTCCTCGCCCTTGGCCTGGTTGAGGAGTCGCTAGCGGAGTTCAACGCCGCCAAGCGGGTTGTAAAGGCCTTTCTCGACGGTGCTGGCGGCAAGGGCGACAGTGAGGTCGACTGGGGCGCTGAAAGGGCTCACCAGGCGCTCCAGGGCATCGGTAACCTCATTCGTGAGAAGTACAACGCGCGTCGCCTCCAGCCGAAGTATGCGTTCAAGTTGGTCACGCTGCCTGTCGAGCCGCGTCCTATGCCGACCGATGTCCTGGACCGCTACGACGATTTCGAACGCGGACGCTGGTACGGAGGCTGGCGTAAGTCCATCCTCCCGGTTGCGGCGTTCGACGCGAAGACCACCGAACGGCGTCTCGCGGAGATCCTCGACAACGCACCCCGAGTCGAGTGGTGGCTGAGGCTTCAACTCAACGATCCCGCCTATATAGAACTCGCCGCCGGGGGCCGCTACTTCCCCGACTTCATCGCCATCGACACCGAAGGGGTCCACTGGCTCATCGAGGGCAAGTCCGACCACGACGCACAACGCCGCGACGTCGAAGACAAGCGCGCAGCAGCCGAAGAGTGGGCGAGATTCGTCAACGACGATGGCCGCTTCGGAACCTGGAAGTACCTGTTCTGCTCCGAAACCGCCCTGAAGAACAGCCACGGCAGCTGGGACAGCCTCCTCATCGCAGCAGGGGCAGCGCCCTAACCAGACCGTCCTGACGCACCCCGGTCGGCGACCTCACCGGGGCGAACGTTACACGTGGATGGGTCTGGATGGGTACGCCCGTCTGTGCCTCCCTCGGCGCGGCCCGTTCGCGCTGCGAGGGCGGGGGAGTCGTGCCAACATCGAGACCCATGCGGATGGGCAAGTGGACCGAGGTCGCCGTCTGGGCTGTGATTCTGGCTGGGTCGTTGTCATTGCTGTGCTTCTAGCCCAGCCGGGTTAGCCACCACCGAAGCAGGCTGGCGCGGGCCCGCAGATCCTCACGGGGCACGCCGTGATGGTGTTTCGTGGCCTCGAGCAGCTCCTCGAGGACGTCGAGCTGCTGGCTGGCCCGCTCGCGCATCCTGGACGCCCTCGCCCGGCACCTCCCGCTGCAGTACAGCGGTGCTGGCCCGCCCTTGCCGGTGAAGTCGACCGGCCGTCCGCACTCGGGGTTCATGCACGGCGCGGACTCCCCGATGGGCTGGTCGTCGATCGCAAGCTGGACCTGGGCGAGCCACGCTTTCGGGTCGTCTACTCGCTCAGGTAGGTGGGCGGAGATCCCGGAGTGGTAACGGCTCACGATCGGGAGCCTACTGCCGCCCCGACCGCCGTCGCGGCGTTATAGCCACAGGCCGACTGGGTGGTGTCGGCCTGTGGAGGAGCGCAGTCTGGTGGCCCGTTTCAACCCTCCGCCCGAGGGGCGCAAGACATCGGGCAAGCTCAAGGACGCGACGACATCGCAGGTCGTGGGTGGGCTCATCGTCATCGCCGTGCTCCTGTTGTGCTGCTGCGGCGGCATCGGCGCAGTCTTCGGTGACGACGACGGCGGCGACGGCAGCGAGTCGCAGACCACTGCAACGTCGACGAGCTCGTCGAGCACCACGGACTCGTCTGCATCATCATCCAGTAACTGGCCGACTGAGGACGCCTCGGACACGAAGTCTCCCAAGCAGAAGAAGTCCTCGACCTCCAGCGCGTCGAAGACATCGCCGCCCCGCACGACGTCGAAGTCCCCTTCCAGCACGTCGACGAAGAGCAGCGAGCCGAAGGGAGGCTCCGGGAAGCTCTACACGGTCCTGCGGGTCGTCGATGGCGACACGATCGAGGTGTCTATCAATGGTGGGAGTCGATCCGCGTGATCGGCATCGACACACCAGAGACCGTCCACCCGAGCGTCCCCGACGAGTGCGGCGGTGCCGAGGCCAGCCAGGCCGCGGAAGACCTGCTCTCCGGGAAGCAGGTGCGCGTCGTGTTCGACCCGTCGCAGGGCAAGCGGGACAAGTACGACCGGATGCTGGCCTACCTGGAGATCCCCGGCACCGGGGACTTCGGTGAGGCCATGCTGCGCGCCGGGCACGCGGAGGAGTACACGTACGGGTCGGCCTACCAGCGGCAGTCGACATACCGGGCCGCCGAAGAGGCCGCCCGTAGCGCCGACAAGGGACTGTGGGGCCAGTGCGGCAGCGCGGACGTGCCGCTCGAGACGGCCACGCCCACCCCGACGCCGACCGCACCTCCCACGCAGGCGCCGCCGCCGGCACCGTCGGGCAACTGCGTACCTGGCTACTCGCCCTGCGTTCCGGCCGGCCCGGACCTCGACTGCGCGGACCTCGACGGCCCTATCAGCGTGACGGGAGCCGACCCGTTCCGGCTGGATCGGGACGGTGATGGGGTCGCCTGCGAGTGACAGGTCGGTGATCTCGTGCGCTCTGATCCGCGTTGTCGTTGGTCTCCGGCATCATGTGCCCTAAGGGGGCGGAATGGCCCACCGTGTCGAGGGGAGTCGATCATGCAAGAGAGGATCATGGGGGTCGCTGCGGCGGTTGCGCTGGCGTTGAGCGGATGCGCCAGCGGAGGCGGCGAGGCAGGTTCCACGGCGTCGAGCACGAGCAGCTCGAGTACGGCGGACACAGACCAGGACTCTTCGAAGGCCAAGGACGCGAACGCCGCGAAGCGAAAGTCGATGGAGAGTTTCGGCCCAGATGACGGGAAGGCGGCCGCCAGCGGTGACCCGACGTTCGCGCACGTGACGGACCTACTGGACCCGAAGGATCCCCGGTGGGACGGCTGGTGCAACGACGTTGAGAAGCGAGAGTCGAAGTACAACGGGAAGCCGTACGAGGAGCTCACCTGCTGGGACGAGGCGACGGACGCTCAGGTGACGGCACAGACAGGCGAGATCGAGGATGACTGGGTGCCGGACGAGACGCTCCAAGCGCTCTACTTTGGCAACGGGTGGGTCATGGCCGCTGAGACGAAGTACGTGCTCAAGAAGTTTTTGCCGAAGGGCTCGGACCCGAGGCTGATCGTCACCTACGACGACGTGATGGAGTTGAGCGAGTGACCACCCCGGTCCCCATGTGCAGATGAACTCCTGAGCACGACGAAACCGCCCCCGCCCAGGGCCCTGCAGGTCGTCAACGGGGTGCTGTCCAGGAGTGAGGCGTGGGAGTACGCTCCGGTCGCCGTTGCGCGTCTGCGGTTGGTACGTGACTCGAGGATGAGGCGAGCTGAATGAAGCGTGTTGGGGGAGTGGTGGCCGTGATGGCTGCTGGGGCGATGGCACTGGTCGGCTGCAGTGGCAGTGACTCTGGTGGGTCGTCCACGACGACGGTCACGGAGACGGTGACGGAGAGTCCCGGTAGCTCTGCGGCCGATGCGGGGGAGTCGGGTCCGCCGGAGGTGAAGTACGGGGAACCGGTCGAGGGGAACGTCGTCGAGTTCACCGTCTCGGACGTCCGCGACGTGACCGACCCGCAGGACGAGTACGACGACGGCACGTGGGCGGCCATGATCGAGATCTGTGCCACCGGTGACATCGGCGGCCCGATCGCCCCGATGGACCACTTCGTTCTGCTCGGCAAGGACGGGAGCACCTACCAGCCGAGCGGGGTGACAGGGGAGAGCCTGCCGGCGCCGCAATTGGACCCCGGCAGCGTCTCGGTCCCGGTAGAGAAGTGTCGCAAGGGCAACCTCTTCTTCCACGCGCCGGCCGGTGCGAAGGTCACGGGTGCCGAGGCTGTCGACAGCGACGGCGGGTCCATGGGCACCTGGGCAAGATGAGTCACTCTCGGTGTTCAGATTCCCGGGAGTGCGGGTCAGGAACTTCTCCAAGGAGGCTGACCCGTTGAAGTAGTTTGCGTGGGTCAGCCTCACGGTCTCGATGCCGTCCGACCCAACGAGCAAGATGTCGATGTCCTTGTTGCGGTGCTCATGCTCCATCTCGCCGTAGGCGGGACTGGAGCCACTCGCGAACCTTCATCGTGAGACACCCCTGTCGACAACTTTCTCCGGCTCGAATGTCGCGGTCGTCCTGGCCGCCGTCATCGGCACCTGCCGCCTCCTCGGGGCGCCCCGGCGCTGGCGACCGTGGCTGGCCGGTGCGGGACTGGCCTTCTTCGTCGTCCTCGCCCGCCCCGAGCCGAGCGTCGTGCGAGCGGCGACGATGGGCGCCATCGGTCTCGTCGGGCTGAGCACCTCCCGCCGGGGAGCGGGGGCGCCGGCCTTGTGCGCAGCCGTGCTCGCGCTGCTGGCCGTCGACCCGTGGCTGGCCCGCTCCTACGGGTTCGTGCTCTCGACCCTGGCGACGCTCGGACTGCTGCTCTTCGTGGGGCCCTGGTCGGCGGCGATCAACAGGCGCCTCCCGAGGCGGCTGCACCTCTTCGGACCGGCCGTCGCGATCCCGCTCGCCGCCCAGGTCGTCTGCGGGCCGGTCATCGTCCTGCTCCAGGGCGATGTCAGCCTCGTCGCCGTCCTCGCCAACCTCGTGTGCGCCCCCTTCGTCGCCCCGGCGACCGTCCTCGGGGTCCTCGCCGCGCTCCTCGGTGCCGTGAGCACGACCTTGGCCACGGGCGTGGCGTGGCTGGGTGCCCCCTTCGCCCTCGGGATCGCCTGGACCGCCCGCATCGCGGTGGAGGTGCCCGGGGGCACCCTGCCGTGGCCGGACGGGGCCACCGGGGCGCTCCTGCTCGCGGGCATCACCGCGCTCGTGCTCCTCTCGGGCCCATGGGTGATCGCCCGGTCCCGAGCCAGCCCGCTCGTGGCCGCCTGCCTCGTCGTGGTCGTCGCCGTGGGGTCGCTGCCCGACCGCCTGCTCGTCTGGCCACCGGAGGGGTGGCGCGTCGTCGCGTGCGACGTGGGGCAGGGCGATGCCGTCGTGCTCGCCTCGGGGCCCGGACGGGCGGTGCTCGTCGACGCCGGCCCCGAGGACGGCCACGTCGGCGCCTGCCTTCGTCGGTTGGGCGTGCACACCCTCGATGCGGTCGTCCTCACCCACTTCCATGCCGATCATGTGGGCGGCCTCGCCGATGCCGTCGACGGGCGGAGAGTCGGACGCCTCTTCGTCAGTCCGCTCGCCGAGCCTGCCGGAGGAGCGCGTCAGGTGGCGGCACTCGCCGCCGAGCGCGGCCTTCCGGTGGAGACGATGACGACGGGGGAGCGGCTCCTGGCCGGTGAGGTCGACGCCCGGGCCTGGTGGCCGGCGCGGCCCGTGACGGGCGGCTCGGCGGCGAACAACGCGAGCATCGTCCTGCGCGTGCGTGTCGGCGACGTCGACGCCCTGCTCCTCGGCGACGTCGAGCGCGAGGCAGCCCACGCCATCCTGCTCCGGCTGCGCCGCGACCCGCAGGCCGCCGCCGCACTCGAGGGGCTGGATGTGGTGAAGATGCCGCATCACGGGTCGAGCAACCTCGACGAGGACCTCATGGACGCCGTGGCCGCCCCGGTGGCGATCATCAGCGTCGGTGAGGACAACGACTACGGGCACCCGACGCGAGCGGCTCTCACGTGGGCCCGGCGTCACGCGCAGCGGGTCGCCCGGACCGACGAGGACGGGGATGTGGCGGTCCTCGACGGGCCGGTGGTGCTCAGCTCGGGGTGACCGTGCGCTCCTTGGCGACGACGTCGAGTGCCTCGATCGTCGCGGCGACCGAGGGGACCTTGAGCAGGTCCTCGGTCGTCACGACGTGGATGCGACGGCGGGTGACCGGGTCGAGCTGGCGGATGACGACGTCGGGGTTCGAGGTGGAGGCGCGGATGAGGTCCGGGATGAGGGCCACGCCGAGCCCCGCCGCGACGAAGCCCTGGACGGCGACGTAGTCCTCGGTCTCGAAGGCGACCTTCGGTGCGAAGCCCGCGTCGTGGGCGATCTTGAGCAGGTGACCCCGACATCGGGCGCACCCGGCGATCCAGTCCTCGTCGGTGAGGTCGGTCATCGAGACCGTCTCCTGGTCGGCGAGTGGGTGGTCGGTCGGCAGGGCGACCCGGACCTCCTCCTCGATGAGTGGGTGGACGTGGAAGCCCTCGAGATCCTCCCCGCGGGCCAGGTCCTCGCCGTCGTAGGAGAAGGCGACCGCCAGGTCGACCTCTCCGGAGCGCAGGGCGGTGATCGACTCCGGCGGCTCGGCCTCGGTGAACTGCACGGACAGGTCCGGGTGGTCCCGGCGAACCGCGGCCAGGGCCCGCGGGACGAGCGTGACGGAGGAGGAGGGGAAGGCCATGAGCCGCACCCGACCGGCCCGCAGCCCCGCGATGGCGGCCACCTCCTCCTCGGCGGCGTCGAGCGCGGCGAGGACCGGAGCGGCGTGACGGGCGAGCACCGTGCCGGCCTCGGTGAGGCGCACGCTGCGGCCGACCTTCTCGACGAGGACGGTCCCCGTGCGCTGCTCCAGACGCTTGACCATCTGCGAGACAGCCGGTTGGGAGTACCCGAGAGCAAGGGCGGCGGCCGTGAAGCTGCCCTCCTCGGCGATGGCCCGCATCACGCGCAGCCCTGCGGCGTCGATCATGCGGCCATGCTATGACGAGCCCGTCCTGGTGGGGCGTGGTCCTCCCCGTGCGAGCCCGTTCATACTGGGGAGATGATCGAGGAACTGGCCGGGATGCTCTCGGACGGGCCCGCCCTCGTGCTCACCGGCGCCGGGGTCTCCACGGGATCGGGGATCCCCGACTACCGCGGCCCGGACGGGACACGCCGGGTGACGCCGATGCACCTGTCCGAGTTCGTCGCCTCGAGCGAGGCACGACAGCGGTACTGGGCACGCAGCTTCGTCGGCTGGCGACGCTTCCACGCCGCCCGCCCCAACGAGGTCCACCACCTGGTGACCGGCCTGCAGGCCCGCGGTGCCCTCGGTCCGGTCATCACCCAGAACGTCGACGGCCTGCACCAGGCCGCCGGGACCCGGGACGTCGTCGAGCTGCACGGCAACCTCGTCGAGGTCGTCTGCCTCGCCTGCGACGCCCGCGTGGACCGGCCGAGCCTGGATGCGCGGATGGCGGCCGAGAATCCTGGCTTCGA
Source organism: uncultured Janibacter sp. (assembly GCA_964430615.1). Lineage (GTDB taxonomy): Bacteria > Actinomycetota > Actinomycetes > Actinomycetales > Dermatophilaceae > Janibacter. The sequence goes on from CAYSGN010000074.1 coordinate 10,365, forward strand.
CGCGGACAGCGACGAGATCCGCCCCGACGGGGACGTGCGCCTCGAGACGGTCGACGTGGAGCGCTTCGTCGCGCCCGCGTGCGAGAGCTGCGGGCAGGACACCCTCAAGCCGGACGTCGTCTTCTTCGGCGGTGCGGTCGCCAAGCCGCTCGTGCGGCACTGCTTCGACCTGGTCGACCGCGCGCCGAGCCTGCTCGTGCTCGGAAGCTCCCTGCAGGTCATGTCCGGGCTGCGTTTCGTGCGGCACGCGGCCAAGCGAGGGATCCCCGTCGGTCTGGTCACTCGTGGACCCAGCCGAGGGGACGGCCTGGTCACCCACCGCGTGGACGGAGAGCTGGCTCCCGCCCTTCGCTCCCTGGCGCAGGTCCTCGACGTCGCCGCGCCGGCCCCCGCCTGATCCCTGATCAGACCCGGCGCAGGACGGCGGTGACCTTCCCGAGGATCGTCGCGTGGTCCCCGTCGATCGGGTCGAAGGCGGGGTTGTGCGGGAGCAGCCAGGTGTGTCCGTCCTTCTGCTTGAAGGTCTTCACCGTCGCCTCGTCGTCGAGCAGGGCCGCGACGATGTCGCCGTTGTCGGCGGTCGGCTGCTGGCGCACGACGACCCAGTCGCCGTCGCAGATGGCCGCGTCGACCATGGAGTCCCCGACGACCTTGAGCAGGAAGAGCGCACCCTCGCCGACCACCTGCTTGGGGAGCGGGAAGACCTCCTCGACGCTCTCCTCGGCGGTGATCGGTACGCCGGCCGCGATCTGGCCGAGGACCGGGACGTAGCTGGCCTCGGGACGCAGGTCGCCGGAGTCGGTCGCATCGACCGTCGCGTCGTCGCCGGAGGCCCCGCCGCGCATGCCGGAGAAGTCGGCGGTACGCGCGTCGGCCCCGTCGGGGGAGACCACCTCGATCGCGCGGGGACGGTTCGGGTCGCGCCGCAGGTAGCCCTTGCGCTCGAGGGAGGAGAGCTGGTGGGCCACCGAGCTCGGGCTGGTCAGGCCGACCGCGGTCCCGATCTCGCGCAGGCTCGGCGGGTAGCCGCGGGTGGCGACCGCGCTGCGGATGACCTCGAGGACACGCCGCTGACGCTCGGTGAGCCTGTCCCCGGTGTCGCGCTCGGGGAGCCGGTGGATGTTGTCCCTGTCCTTGCCGCTCATTTCGACCCTTCGTCCCATGTCGCTCGGATCCGTCCGTGCCCCTCCGGCCGGTGCTCGGAGTGCGTTGTCGGTGGTCCCTGATCGACTTCTCGGTGAGAACGACAGTAGGACCAACGCAGATGTATTTCAAACAAGTGTTCGAGCGTGTTGTTGATTTTCTTCGAACACCCGTGCTAGACATCGTACAGACGTTCGCTCGAACACCGGTTCGAGGGACCGCCACGAGGAGGATCGCCATGACTGCACTCACCGCCACTCCCGGCCCCGCCCGCTGGGGCACGGCTCGCCCGGGTGCCCGCCGGTCGCGTCACCTGGTGTCCGTGCCGACGGGGGCCGATGTCGTCGCCCGCCCCGCGGGCCGCGTGCGTCTCACCCGGCGCGGGCGGCTGGCCATCACCACCTCCACCGCCGTGGCCGCGGGTGTGCTCGGGGCGTCGCTCGCCTTCGCCGGCGCCCCGCAGGGGAGCGAGGTGACCGTCGAGCCCGGGCAGACCCTGGGGCAGATCGCGGAGTCCGAGATGGCCGGCGTCCCGACCCGTGAGGCGGTCAACCGGATCCAGGTGGCCAACGGGCTCTCCAGCAGCCACGTGCACGCGGGCCAGGAGCTCGTCGTCCCGGCCCCCTGAGGGGCTCACCCAGGTCTCCCGGGCTTCCGACCCGGCCCGGGGCGCTATCGGCCGCTTCACCCCAAGATGTGGGGTGAGGCGGCCGACGTGCACCCTGCATGGTGTGTCGTCACGAATATTGCGGCCCTGACCTGCGCAAACGTCGTCTCGGCCGATCGGCGCACCGTCAGCACTTGCGTCGCGGGCCACAGAAGCGTCTAATGGTCACTACATCTAGTGGTTACACCGATGTCATTAGTCCACATCTAGTACACAGGACGACGTCGGTTCTCCACAGGCGAGGGTGGGTTCTCCCCATCTTCGTCCACCGACCGGTCCACAGGCGAAGGGAGGAAGGCAGTGCACTGCCCGTTCTGCCGGCACACCGACTCCCGCGTCATCGACAGCCGCACGACGGAGGACGGCAGCGCCATCCGGCGTCGCCGTCAGTGCCCGTCGTGCGAACGGCGCTTCACCACCCTGGAGAGCGCCAGCCTGTCGGTGATGAAGCGCTCCGGCGTGACCGAGCCGTTCAGCCGGGCCAAGGTGCTCGCCGGTGTCCGCAAGGCCTGCCAGGGCCGCCCGGTCACCGAGGACCAGCTCGCCCTCCTCGCCCAGCGCGTGGAGGAGAACATCCGGGCGCAGGGATCGGCCGAGATCGATGCCCACGAGGTGGGCATGGCGATCCTGCCGCCGCTGCGCGAGCTCGACGAGGTGGCCTACCTCCGCTTCGCGAGCGTCTACCAGTCCTTCGACTCGCTGGAGGACTTCGAGGCCGCGATCGCGTTGCTCCGGGCGGAGCAGAGCGCACTCGCCGAAGGCCCCTGACCGACCCCCGGGTACCGGCACGCGAGTGGGCTGTCGGTACCCGGTGACAGCATCAACGAGAAGCTAGAAGACCGTCGCAACACGGATCGAGGAGAGGCAGCATGACCGAGACCGCCGGCAAGTCCAGCGCCCGTCGCGGGTCCCGCACCAAGGGGCTGACGATCGAGCGCATCCACACCACGGAGGGCGTCCACCCCTACGACGAGGTGACCTGGGAGAAGCGTGACGTCGTCCAGCAGAACTGGAAGACGGGCGAGACGATCTTCGAGCAGCGTGGCGTGGAGTTCCCGGACTTCTGGTCGCTGAACGCCTCCACGATCGTCACGACGAAGTACTTCCGCGGTGCCGTCGGGTCGCCCGAGCGTGAGGCCGGGCTCAAGCAGCTCATCGACCGGGTCGTGCTCACCTACGTCAAGGCGGGCAAGGACAACGGGTACTTCGCGACCGACGCCGACGCGGAGATCTTCGAGCACGAGCTCACCTACGCCCTGCTGCACCAGATCTTCAGCTTCAACTCCCCGGTGTGGTTCAACGTCGGGACCAAGAGCCCGCAGCAGGTCAGCGCCTGCTTCATCCTCTCCGTCGACGACTCCATGG
>CAYSGN010000075.1:0-13376 GCA_964430615.1 uncultured Janibacter sp.
GCGTCGGCGCCGTCCCGGTCGAAGACCTCGCGCACGTCCGGGTAGTTGCGCAGCGACTTGGACATCTTCTGCCCGTCGTTGCCGAGGACGATGCCGTGGCTGACGCAGGAGGAGAAGGCGGGCCGGTCGAAGAGCGCGGTGGCCAGGATGTGCAGGGTGTAGAACCACCCGCGGGTCTGGCCGATGTACTCGACGATGAAGTCACCCGGGAAGTGGTGCTCGAACCACTCGGCGTTCTCGAAGGGGTAGTGCACCTGGGCATAGCTCATCGACCCGGAGTCGAACCACACGTCGAGGACGTCCTCGACCCGGCGCATCGTGCTCCGCCCGGTCGGGTCGTCCGGGTTGGGCCGGGTGAGCTCGTCGACGAAGGGCCGGTGCAGGTCCGGCTGCCCGTCCGCCCCGAGAGGCAGGCGACCGAAGTCCCGCTCGATCTCCTCGAAGGAGCCGTAGACGTCGATGCGGGGGTGGGCCGGGTCGTCGGACTTCCACACCGGCACCGGGCTGCCCCAGAAGCGGTTGCGGGTGATCGACCAGTCGCGGGCGTTCTCGAGCCACTTGCCGAACTGGCCGTGCTTGACGTGCTCGGGCACCCAGGTGATCTGCTCGTTGTTCGCGAGCATCTTGTCCTTGATCGCCGTGACCTGGACGAACCAGGACTCGACGCCCTTGTAGATCAGCGGCTGGCGGCAGCGCCAGCAGTGCGGGTAGGAGTGCTCGTAGGACTCCCGGCGCAGCAGGATCGTCCCGGGGGTGATCGAGTCGCTCGGCTCGCCTCGGGTCGTCGCCTTGAGGGCGTCGATGATCGGGCCGTTGGCGTCGAAGACGAGCTGGCCCTCGTACTCGGTGACCGGCGCGGTGAAGCGGCCGTCCTTGCCGACGGGCATGACCGCCTCGATGCCCTCGCGGTCCGTGACCTCCTTGTCGACCTCACCGAAGGCGCCGGCGGAGTGGACGAGGCCGGTGCCGTCGGTCGTCGTCACGGCGTCGTCGGCGGTGACGATGCGGAAGGCGTTCTCGTGGCCCGCGTAGTAGGACATCGGCGGGGCGTAGGTGCGACCGACGAGCTGGGCGCCGGTGTAGCGGCCGAGGACGGCCGGCTCCTCGCCGAGCTCACGGGCGTAGGCCCCCAACCGCGCCTCCGCGAGGAGGTAGCGGGCGCTCTCGCCGTCACGGCCGGGCACGGGCGCCTCGACGACGACGTAGTCGATGTCCGAGCCGACCATGACCGCCAGGTGGCTCGGGAGGGTCCACGGGGTCGTCGTCCACACGAGCAGGTGCGCCCCGTCGAGGACGGGGTCCTCCCCCGTCTCGTCCATCCGCAGGCCGACGGTGACGGCCGGGTCCTGACGCTGCTGGTAGACCTCGTCGTCCATGCGCAGCTCGTGGTTCGACAGCGGCGTCTCGTCCTGCCAGCAGTAGGGCAGCACCCGGAAACCCTCGTAGACCAGGCCCTTGTCGTACATCGACTTGAAGGCCCAGATGACCGACTCCATGAAGCCGGGGTTGAGGGTCTTGTAGTCGTTCTCGAAGTCGACCCAGCGCGCCTGACGGGTGACGTAGTCGCGCCACTCGCCGGTGTAGCGCAGCACCGACTCCCGGCACGCGGCGTTGAACTTCTCGATGCCGAGCTCGCGGATCTCGTCGGTCGTCTTCAGGCCGAGCTGGCTCATCGCCTCCAGCTCGGCCGGCAGCCCGTGGGTGTCCCAGCCGAAGCGCCGCTCGACCCGCTTGCCGCGCATCGTCTGGTAGCGCGGCACGACGTCCTTGACGTAGCCGGTGAGCAGGTGGCCGTAGTGCGGGAGCCCGTTGGCGAAGGGCGGGCCGTCGTAGAAGACGAACTCGTTAGCCCCGTCCGTGCCCGGGTCCCGCTGGTCGATGGAGGCCTGGAAGGTGCCGTCGGCCTCCCAGTACCGCAGCACGTGCTGCTCGATGTCCGGGAAGCTCGGGGAGGTGGCGACGGTGGTCGCGTCGGTGGTGGAGACCTTCGGGTAGGTCATGCGGGCGGCTCCGTGGGTGCGTCGTCTCTCGTCCACGAGGACGACGCCGGCTGCACTGGCAGCGGCACCGCGGTACCACCCCGCTTGCCACGCCCCCTTCGGCCGAAGGGAGGACGTGACCGCTCTTGGTCACCGGCCGTGACGTGGCCGAACGTCCGGGTCTAGTAAGGAGCCGGCTCCACCAGGTGCCGGTCTCCCGTTCTTCCGGAGGGCTCGCCGCTGATGACGGCTCGATCGCCCGCAGCACCAGTGTAGCGCCGGGGTAGCATGGACCCAGCACTGCCGCGAGGCAGTCGCGCGTCCGAGGGGAAGCCGGTGCGAGTCCGGCGCTGTCCCGCAACCGTGAGCCGTTCGCCGGCGAGCCGGAGCACCGAGGACGACGCGAGGCTCACCACCACCCGTCGCGGACAACGGGTCGAGCCCGACGTGCAGCGTCCGGGTCGGCACCGGTCCGCCCCACCGAGAGGTCGCCGACACATGCGCACCGCCATCGCCCGGCTGGGCGTGACCGCCCTCCTCGCCGCCGGGGGCCTGACCCTCGCACCTGCCGCCCAGGCGGCCTCGGGGTGCGAGGACGGCGTGACCGTCGTCGTCCAGCAGGAGAGCTCCACCAGCGCCGAGTGCGCCGAGGGCGACCCGAAGACCGCCGGGGAGGCGCTCGAGTCGGCCGGCTTCGAGGTCGAGAAGGTCCAGTCGGACCCCAAGATGCTGTGCACGATCGACGGGGCGCCCGAGACAAGCTGCGCGAAGGCCCCCGAGGCGGACGCCTTCTGGGGCTTCTTCACCTCCACCGACGGCGGGCCGTGGGCCTTCGCCACCAAGGGGGTCTTCGACTACGACCCGAAGCCCGGCACGGCCATCGGCTTCCGGTACGGCAGCGGTGACGCTCCGACGACCAGCGCGAAGAAGGCCGCGAGCAGCCTCGAGGAGACGGCGAGCCCCGACTCCGACGAGACCGCCGCCGCGGACTCGTCCGAGGAGTCGCAGGACGAGGGATCGAACGCGCTCCTGCCCACGGTCGTCGGAGTCGGTGTCCTCGCCGTGCTGGCCGGCGCCGCCTTCCTCGTCGCCCGACGTCGCCGCGGCTGAGCACCTGATATGTCCGCGCCCACGCCCCGCGCCCTGCACCCGGGGGCGTGGTGGCTGTGGGCGGTCGGTGTCGCCGTCTCTGTGTCCCGGACGACCAACCCGCTCGTGCTGCTCATCGCCGCCGGCGCCGTGACCTTCGTCGTGCTCTCCCGCCGGAGCAGCTCACCGTGGGCCCGCTCCTTCTCGCTCTACGCCGTGCTCGGCGGCTTCGTCATCGGGCTGCGCGTGGTGCTGCACGTCCTCCTCGGTCTCAAGTGGGGGGAGGTCGTGGTCCTGCCGTTGCCGGAGATCGCGCTCCCGGGCTGGGCCGCCGGGATCGACCTGCTCGGGGACGTGCGCCTGGAGGGCCTGCTGGCGGCGACCTTCGAGGGCATGCGCCTGGCGATGATGATCCTCTGCATCGGCGCCGCGAACGCGCTCGGGGACCCGAAGCGGCTCCTCTCGGCGCTCCCGGGCGCGCTGCGGGAGATCGGGACCGCGATCATCGTCGCGATCTCCGTGGCACCGCAGCTGGCCCAGTCCGCGCAGCGGGTGCACCGGGCCCGGCTGCTGCGGGGGGACGACGCGCGCGGCGTGCGCGCTCTGGGCCGGGTCGCCATGCCGGTCCTCGAGGACACGCTCGAGCGGTCCCTGGCGCTGGCGGCCTCGATGGACTCCCGGGGGTACGGGCGCCGGGGTGCGGTCTCCGTCGCCGCTCATCGGGTCACCGGTCTGCTCAGCCTGGGCGGGCTGCTGGCGATGGCCGTGGGCAGCTACGGGCTGCTCGCCGGGACCACGCCCGCGTGGGCGGGCGCCCCCGTGCTGCTGCTCGGGATCGCCCTCGGAGCGCTCGGGCTGGCCTCCGGGTCCCGTTCGGTGAGCCGCACGACCTACCGGCCCTCCCCGTGGCGCACGCCGGAGACCGTCACGGCCGCCACCGGGCTGCTCGCCGCGGCGGCCGCCCTCGCGAGCGCTCGATGGGAGCCGGCCGCCCTGAGCATGCCCCTCTCCCCCCTGGCGCCACCTGCGCTGCCGTGGCTGCTCACGCTCGGGCTGCTCGCCGCGGCGCTGCCGGGGGTGCTCACCCCCGAGCCACCGCTGCAGCGAGCACGGGACCGCGGCCGCCGACCGGACGGCCGTCAGCACGCCGAGACCACGACCGAAGGGAGCCGGTCATGACCTGGCCCTCGCCACCGCTCCTCCTCTTCGAGGACGTGACGGTCACCTACGAGGGCAGGCACTCCCCCTCGCTCACCGGGGTCGACCTGGCCATCGGCGAGGGTGAGCTGGCCCTCGTCGTCGGACGCACCGGATCCGGCAAGTCCACCCTCCTCGGCGCGATCAACGGGCTCGTGCCGCACTTCACCGGCGGGCACCTCGAGGGGCGGGTCGTCGTGGCCGGCCGGGACACCGCCACCCACCGGCCGCGGGACCTCGCCGACGTCGTCGGCGTCGTGGGGCAGGACCCCCTCGCGGGCTTCGTCACCGAGATCGTCGAGACCGAGCTCGCCTACGGCATGGAGCAGCTCGGCCTGGCACCGGCGACGATGCGCCGCCGTGTCGAGGAGGTTCTCGACGTCATGGACATCGCCGACCTGCGCGACGCCCCGCTCCGCGACCTCTCCGGGGGCCAGCAGCAGCGGGTCGCCATCGGGGCGGTGCTCACCCAGCACCCTCGGGTGATCGTCCTGGACGAGCCGACCTCCGCCCTCGACCCCACCGCGGCCGAGGACGTCCTCGCCGCGATCACCCGCCTCGTGCACGACCTGTCCACGACGGTCGTCGTCGCGGAGCACCGCATCGAGCGCGTGATCCACCACGCGGACTCGGTGATCCACGTCGCGGACGGTCGGGCCGTGCACGACGACCCCGCCCGGGCGATGACCACCGCCACCGTCGCCCCGCCGGTGGTCCAGCTCGGCCGCCTGGCGGGGTGGGACCCCCTCCCGCTCTCCGTGCGCGACGCCCGACGGGCGGCGAACGGGCTGCGTCACCGGCTCGAGGGCGCGGCCCCCCAGCGCCGAGCCGTCCCCGCGGGCCGTCCCGGCGGGCTGGAGGCGAAGGGGGTGAGCGTCACCCACGGCCGGCTGGTCGCCGTCGACGACGTCGACCTGCGCCTGGCGCCGGGCGGCATCACCGCCCTCATGGGGCGCAACGGTGCCGGCAAGTCCTCACTGCTGTGGGCCCTCCAGGGGTCGGGGACCCGCTCCGGGGGGTCGGTCACCGTCACCGGGCCCGACGGCGCGAGCGACCCCGCGGCGATCCGGGCCCCGGAGCGGCGCCGGCTCGTCGGGCTGGTGCCCCAGACGCCGGGCGACCTGCTCTACCTGGCCACCGTCCGGGACGAGTGCGACCGCGCGGACACCGACGCGGGGGCCCCCTCCGGCACGTGCGCGGGAGTGCTCGAGGAGATCGCGCCAGGCATCTCCCCCGAGGTGCACCCCCGAGACCTGTCCGAGGGTCAGCGTCTCGCCCTCGTCCTCGCGATCCAGGTGACGGCGGACCCTCCCGTGCTCCTCCTGGACGAACCCACCCGAGGGCTGGACTACACCGCCAAGGCCGGGCTGGTCCGCGCGCTGCGCTCCCTCGCCGCGCGGGGCCGGACGGTGCTGCTCTCGACCCACGACGTGGAGTTCGTCGCCGAGGCGAGCGACCGGGTCGTCATCCTGGCCGACGGAGAGGTCATCGCGGACGGGCCCACCGGCGAGGTCGTCCTCTCCTCCCCCGCCTTCGCCCCGCAGGTGGCCAAGATCCTCGCGCCGGCACCGCTGCTGACCGTCGCCGACGTCCGCTCCGCCGTGGGCGACCCGATGGAGGCCCCGTCGTGACCCGCGCGGTGGAGCTGCGCCCGCGGACGGTCGCGGCGATCGCCCTGACCAGCGTGGCGGGGCTCTTCGCCTTCCTCTGGCCGCTCTTCATCACCCCCGACTCGTCGCTCGCCTCCTCCGGTGACATCCCGCTCGTCTTCGCCGCGATCCTCCTCGGCGTGCTCGCCGTGGTGCTCGCCGAGGTGAGCGACGGCGGGCTCGACACCAAGACGGTGGCGATGCTCGGCGTGCTCTCGGCCGTGGGAGCGATCCTGCGTCCGCTCGGTGCGGGGACGGCGGGGCTCGAGGGCGTCTTCTTCCTGCTCATCCTCGCCGGACGGGTCTTCGGCCCCGGCTTCGGGTTCGTCCTCGGCGCGACGACCCTGGCCGCGAGCGCACTCGTCACCGCCGGCGTCGGGCCCTGGCTGCCCTTCCAGATGCTCGCGTCCGCATGGGTGGGTCTGGGCGCCGGTCTGCTCCCCCGGGCGAAGGGAGGCGTGGAGATCGCGCTGCTGTGCACCTACGGGGTCCTCACCGGGCTCCTGTACGGCGTCGCGCTGAACTTCTCCTTCTGGCCGTTCACCGCCCAGGGCGAGGAGTCGCTCGGCTTCGTCGCCGGGGCGCCGGTCACCGAGAACCTCACGCGCTTCCTCGCCTTCTCGCTCGCGACCTCCCTCGGCTGGGACATCGGCCGGTCGCTGACCAATGCCGTGCTCATCGCCCTCCTCGGCCGACCGGTCCTCGGCGCCCTGCGGCGGGCCGCCCGCCGGGCCTCCTTCGCGGCCCGCTGACCTCCCCTTCGCCCCGGCCCGCACGGGTACGGGCCGGCCCCGCGAGGGTCTCGAGCGTCCTGGTCGGCCCGGGGAGCCTCGGCTCCCCCGATCGTCCCGGTGCCTCCTGGGGTCTGGGAGGATGACGCCCATGCCGACGGACCTGGACCGACAGAACGCGTGGCTCAGCCACGAGGAGCTCGACAACGTCCGCGGGCGGGTGCCCATCCTCTACGTGCTGGCCGTCCCGGTGCGGGTGGCCGACAACGGCTCGGTGACGGGGGTGGGACTGCTGCTGCGTGCCTCCGACAGCGGGACGATGGAGCGCGAGCTCGTCGCCGGGCGGGTCAACTACCACGAGCAGGTGCGGGACGCGCTCGTGCGTCACCTCGAGAAGGACCTCGGGCCGATGGCCCTGCCCTCGGTGCCGGCCTCGCCGGTGCCCTACACGGTCGCGGAGTTCTTCCCCACCCCGGGCGTGACCGCCTACCACGACCCCCGCCAGCACGCCGTCGCCCTGTGCTACATCGTGCCGGTGCGCGGGGACTGCGCGCCCCAGCAGGACGCCCTCGACCTCGCGTGGCTCACGCCGGAGGAGGCCGGGGAGACCGCGCTCCAGGCGGAGATGTCCGGCGGCCACGGCGCGCTCCTGCGTCAGGCGCTGGCCCACCTCGGGCACAGCAGCTTCTGACCGCGATCCCGCCTCCTCAGCAGAGCCGCTCCTCGAGCTCGGTGAGCGCCTCGGAGAGGGCCGCGCGCTGCTCCGCGGAGAGGGCTCCCACCTGCGTGCCCACGGTGCGCCGTCGCGCGGCGCGGACCGCGGCCCGGGTCGCTCGACCTGCGTCGGTCGCGTCGACGATGCTCGCGCGCCGGTCCCCCGGGTCCGGGGCACGCGTCACGTAGCCCTTGCCCTCCAGCGCGTCGACGACGTCGGTCACCGAGCGCGGCGCGACACGAAGGGCGTCGGCCAGCTCCCGCAGCCGTGGCGCCTCCTCGCGGTCGCAGACGATCCGCAGGGCGCGCGCCTCGTGCGGCGAGAGGCCGTAGTCGGAGAGGTCGTGCATCCAGGCCCTCCGCAGCCCACGGGCCACGCGCAGGATCTGCTCACCCAGGTCCTCCGCGTCGGCGCCCGCTCCGCTCGTGCCCGTCACGGGGAACACCCTAGCGAGCACTGACGTTCCCTCTTAGTGAGGTAACCTCAGCATTGTCCGCGACAGAGAGGGGACGGCATGAGCACCCCGACGCCACCGCCCGGCCGCACCTCCACTCGAGGAGGGGGACGCGGCGCCCGACGCATCGACCCGCGGGACCGCGCTCAGCTCGCCGAGAGCCCGGTGAGCGCGCAGCGTGTCCTGGCCTACTTCCGGCCCTACCGCTGGCAGATCCTCGTGGTCGTCGCCCTCATCGTCGCCAGCTCGCTGGTCTCGATGGCCTCCCCCTTCCTCCTGCGCATCGTCATCGACGACGCGCTCCCCCACCAGGACGTGCGGCTGCTCCTCCTCGCCGTCGGCGGCATGCTCGCGGTCACCATCATCACCGCCGCGATCGGCGTCCAGCAGACGTGGATCTCCACCCGGGTCGGCCAGGCCGTGATGCACCGCCTGCGCACCGATGTCTTCACCCACCTCCAGCGCCAGGCGATGTCCTTCTTCACACGCACCCGCTCGGGCGAGGTGCAGTCGAGGATCACCCAGGACATCGCCGGCATGCAGTCGGTCGTCACGAGCACGGCCGTCTCGATCGCCTCGAACCTCACGACGAGCGTGGCGACCGCCGTGGCCATGGTCGCCCTGAGCTGGCGGCTCTCGCTGCTCTCCCTGCTCGTCCTGCCACCGGCGATCTGGACGACCCGACGGGTCGCCCTCGCCCGGCGGGCGATCACCGCCGCACGCCAGGAGCGGCTGGCCGATCTCCAGGCGCAGGTGACCGAGGAGCTCTCGGTCAGCGGCGCCCTGCTGTCCAAGACCCTCGGCACCGCCGAGCGGGGCGCTCGCACCTTCACCGAGACCTCGACCGACCTCGTCGGGCTCGAGGTGCGCTCCGAGCTCGCCGGCCGCTGGCGGATGGCGACGATGTCGATCGTCTTCGCCGCGATCCCCGCCCTGATCTACCTCGCAGCGGGCCTGCCGGCCACACGGGACGGGATGACGATCGGCACGATCATCGCCTTCACCACCCTCCAGTCGGGGATCTTCCGCCCGATCATGGGGCTGCTCAACGTCGGGGCCTCCTGGGTGGCCTCGATGGCCCTCTTCAGCCGGGTCTTCGGCTATCTCGACCTCGAGACGGAGGTACCTGCCCCGACCGCACCGGTGGCGCTCGACCCGGGCAGCGTGCGCGGCGAGGTCCGGGTCGAGCGGGTGACCCATCGCTACCCCGACGGCGAGCGGCCGGCTCTCGTCGACGTCGACGCCGTCGTGCCGGCGGGGGGCCATCTCGCCCTCGTCGGCGCGACCGGCTCGGGCAAGTCCACCCTCGCCTCCCTCCTCGTGCGCCTCGCCGACCCGACGAGCGGTCGGATCACCATCGACGGCGTCGACCTGCGCGACATCGACCCGGCGGACCTGACCCGTATCGTCGCCATCGTCACCCAGGAGACGTACCTGGCCCACGACACGATCCGGGCCAACCTGCTGCTCGCCGACCCCGACGCGTCCGAGGCCCGGCTCTGGCAGGCCCTCGGCGCCGCTCAGGCGGCCGACCTCGTCGCGTCCCTGCCGGAGGGGCTGGACACCGTCGTCGGGGCCAGGGGCCACCGCTTCTCCGGCGGCGAGCAGCAGCGGCTGGCCATCGCCCGGACCCTGCTGCGCGACCCGGCCGTCCTCGTCCTCGACGAGGCGACGAGCGCCCTGGACAACGACACCGAGCGTGAGCTCCAGGAGGCGCTGGAGGTGCTCGTGCGCGGCCGCACGACGATCACGATCGCCCACCGGCTGAGCACGATCGAGTCCGCCGACGAGATCCTCGTGCTGGACTCGGGGCGCATCGTGGAGGCGGGCACCCATCGGCAGCTGCTGCGTCGCGGGGGCAGCTATGCCCGCATGGCCGGCGCCGACCTCGCGTTGACCGCCTGACGAGACCCCGCCGGGCACACGACGGCCGGATGCGCTCCGGCTCACGGGCGGGGCTCAGTCCTTGGTGAACTGGTCCTTCTTGCGGGTCATGTCCTTGTGGTCCTTGGCGTAGGCCTCCTCGTAGGAGGGGGCCGTGCCACCGAGCCGCGCGGGGTGGAAGCGCAGCTCCTCCCCCTTCGGCTGCGGGTACCCGGCGATCGTCTCGTCGAGGAGGCGCTTCATCTCCGCGCGCAGCCGCTGGGTCACCTCCGCCACGTCGTCGCCGGGGGCCACGTGGATCGGCTCGCCGCAGGTGATGTGGATCTGGGTGTTCGACCGGCCGAGCTTCTTCGGCACGTCCTTGGTCCAGATGCGCTGGGAGCCCCAGACGATCGTCGGGACGATGGGCACGCCCGCGTCCTGAGCCATCCGGACCGCACCGGACTTCAGCTCCTTGATCTCGAAGGAGCGCGACATCGTCGCCTCGGGGTAGACCCCGACGATCTGGCCGCGGCGCAGCCTCTCGGTCGCCTCGGCGAGCGCCCCCGCGCCGGCGTGACGGTCGACGGGGATGTGCTTGAGGGCACGCATGATCGGGCCGGCCACCCGGTGCTGCCAGATCGACTTCTTCGCCATGAAGCGGACCAGCCGACGGCTCTTGCGGGCGGCGAGACCGGCGAAGACGAAGTCCAGGTAGGCGGTGTGGTTGATCGCCATCACCGCGCCACCCTTCCGTGGGACGTTCTCCCGCCCCCGCATCGTGAAGGAGTAGCCGTTGACGAAGAAGATGACACGGGCGAACGCCAGCACGAGCTGGTAGACGGGCTCGAAGGTCATGCAGGGCAGCCTACGGCCTCGTCCGTGGGCCGCGGGGTCGGTTCGCCCGCCACCCCGGCGGGATGGGAAGATTCCGCCCATGACCGCGCACTCCCCCACCCCGAGCACGCACATCCCCGACCGTCCCAGTCTGGACGGGCTCGAGGAGAAGTGGGGCGCGGTATGGCGCGAGCAGGAGACCTACGCCTTCTCGGGCGAAGGTGGCCGCGAGAGCGTCTTCTCCATCGACACCCCGCCCCCGACGGCCAGCGGCAGCCTGCACATGGGGCACGTCTTCAGCTACACCCACACCGACTGCATGGCCCGCTACAAGCGGATGCAGGGGTATGACGTCTTCTACCCGATCGGCTGGGACGACAACGGTCTGCCCACCGAGAAGCGGGTGCAGAACTACTACGGCGTCCGCGGTGACGCGACGCTGCCCCACGACCCGGACTTCACTCCCCCCTTCGAGGGCACGACGAGGTCGATCAAGGCCGCCGACCAGGTGCCGGTGAGCCGGCAGAACTTCATCGAGCTGTGCGACGAGCTCACCGTGCGCGACGAGGAGGCCTTCGAGTCCCTCTTCCGTCGGATGGGCTTCAGCCTCGACTGGAACATCCAGTACCGCACGATCGACGACCACTCCCGGGCGACGACGCAGACCGCCTTCCTGCGCAACCTCGCCCGCGGCGAGGCCTACACCGCCGAGGCGCCGGGTCTGTGGGACGTCACCTTCCAGACCGCGGTCGCCCAGGCCGAGCTCGAGGCGCGGGACTACCCAGGCGCCTACCACCGGGTGGCCTTCCACGGGAGCGACGGGCCGGTGCACATCGAGACCACGCGTCCGGAGCTGCTGCCGGCGTGCGTCGCGCTCATCGCCCACCCCGACGACGAGCGCTACCAGCCCCTCTTCGGCGCCACCGTGACCTCGCCGCTCTTCGGGGCCGAGATCCCGGTCCTCTCCCACCCGATGGCGGAGATGGACAAGGGCGCCGGCATCGCCATGTGCTGCACCTTCGGCGACCTCACCGACGTCACGTGGTGGCGTGAGCTGCAGCTGCCGACCCGCTCGATCGTCACCCGCGTCGGCCGCATCGCCCAGGACCTGCCCGCATGGGTCGAGGACGCGAAGGGGGCGGAGGTCTACCGGGAGATGGCCGGGAAGACCGTGCACTCCGCCCGGGAGGTCGTCGTCGAGGCGCTGCGCGCCTCCGGCGACCTCGTCGGCGAGCCGGAGAAGACCCAGCGCAAGGCCAACTTCTACGAGCGCGGCGAGAAGCCGCTGGAGATCGTCACCTCCCGCCAGTGGTACATCCGCAACGGCGGGCGCGACGCCGAGCTCAACGAGGCGCTGCGCGCCCGGGGGGAGGAGATCGACTTCCACCCCGGCTTCATGCGCTCGCGCTACACGAACTGGGTCTCCGGGCTCAACGGTGACTGGCTCATCTCGCGGCAGCGCTTCTTCGGGGTGCCGATCCCGGTCTGGTACCGGCTCGACGCGGACGGGCAGCCGGACTACGCGGCCCCCCTCGTCCCGCGCGAGGACGAGCTGCCGGTCGACCCGGCGGCCCAGGCCCCGGAGGGCTACACCGAGGACCAGCGCGACCAGCCGGGCGGCTTCACGGGCGACCCGGACGTCATGGACACCTGGGCGACCTCCTCGCTCTCCCCGCAGATCGCGGGCGACTGGCTCGGCCACGAGCGCGGGGAGTCCGACCTCTTCACGAAGGTCTTCCCGATGGACGTGCGCCCGCAGGCCCACGACATCATCCGCACGTGGCTCTTCGCGACGGTCGTGCGCGCGCACTTCGAGCACGGTCAGGTGCCGTGGACCGATGCCGCGATCTCCGGCTGGATCCTCGACCCGGACCGGAAGAAGATGTCCAAGTCGAAGGGCAATGTCGTCACCCCCGAGGACGTCGTCGTCGAGTTCAGCGCCGACGCCGTGCGCTACTGGGCCACCTCCAGCCGCCTGGGGACCGACGCCGCCTACGACACCGGCCAGATGAAGGTCGGACGGCGCCTGGCGATCAAGCTGCTCAACGCGAGCAAGTTCGCCCTCGGCTTCGGCGCGCCGGAACTGCAGCCGCGTCAGGGACTGGCGTCCGTGGTCACCGAGCCGCTCGACCGTTCGATGATCGCGACGCTCGAGCGGGTCGTCCGGGACGCGACCACCGGCTTCGAGTCCTGGGACTACGCCCGTTCGCTCGATGTCATCGAGTCCTTCTTCTGGACCTTCTGCGATGACTACATCGAGCTGATCAAGGACCGCGCCCACTCGGGTGACGCATCCGCGCGCGCGGCCCTGCGCCTGGCGCTGTCGGTGCTGCTCCGGCTGCTCGCCCCCTTCCTGCCCTACGCGACCGAGGAGGTCTGGTCGTGGTGGCAGGAGGGGTCGGTCCACCGGGCCACGTGGCCCAGGACGAGCGAGCTGGCCCTCGCCGACGCGGGCGACCCGGCCGTCCTCGAGGCCGTCGGCACCGCCCTCGGCCAGGCCCGCAAGGCCAAGTCGGACGCGAAGGTGGGCATGCGCAGCGAGATCACCTCGGCCACCCTCGTGGCACCCGCGGCGACCGACGCCCTCGTACGGGCGGCCGAGGCCGACCTGCGCCGTGCGGGTCGGATCACCGGTGATCTCGCCCACGAGGAGGGCGAGGAGGTCGGCCTGCGCGACGTGGAGCTCATCCCCTTCGTCAAGCCGAAGAAGGCTCCGCAGGCCTGAACCACACGTCCTCTGGGGGAAGTCCCCGCCCTGGACCGTTCGTCGCACTTCCCCTCAGGAAATGCGCGCCCAGGTGCACATCCCCCTAGGTGTTGCGGGGCATGAGGTTGGTGACGCGAGGAGGGGGTTGGGTAGGC
>CAYSGN010000076.1:0-13135 GCA_964430615.1 uncultured Janibacter sp.
TCCTAGGGCCGGCCCCCTTCGGGGAACAACCGGGACCGTCCGCGGGGTTGTCGCTCCCGAGGACGAAGAGGAGGCCTGCGCATGTCGATGGGGAGCTCGCCGTGGATGCTCATGCGCTCGATGAGCACGAGCGACGAGGAGACGGCGCACCCGCTCCCGAAGGGGACGGCGCGGCGGGTCCTCGGGTACGCCCGGCCGTTCACGCGGATCATCGTGGGCTTCCTCCTGCTCACCGCGCTGGGCTCGGCCACGGTCGTGGCCACCCCGCTGCTGCTCAAACGGCTCATCGACGACGGGGTGATCCCCGGCGACCGGCGGATCGTCGTCGGCCTGGCCCTGCTCGTCGCGCTCGTCGCGGTCGTCGAGGCCGCGACGAGCCTGCTCCAGCGGTGGCTCTCCGCGCGGATCGGCGAGGGGCTGATCCACCGGATGCGGGTCGAGGTCTTCGAGCACGTCCTCGACCAGCCCATCGCCTTCTTCACCCGGGCCCAGACCGGGGCCCTCGTCACGCGGCTGAACTCCGACGTCATCGGCGCCCAGCAGGCCTTCACGACGGTGCTCTCCTCGGTCGTGAGCAATGTCATCTCGCTCGTGCTCATCATCGCCGCGATGGTCGCCCTCTCCTGGCAGCTCACCCTCGCCGCGCTCGCCCTGGTGCCGCTGTTCGTCCTCCCCGCGAAGTGGATGGGACGACGGCTGGCGGCGCTCACCGCCGAGCAGATGAACCTCAACGCCGACCTCGGCACGCAGATGACCGAGCGCTTCAACGTCGCCGGTGCCCTGCTCGTGAAGATCTTCGGCCAGCCGGCCCGGGAGATCGCCGAGTACGACGAGCGGGCGGCGCGGGTGCGCGACATCGGGGTCCAGATCGCCGTCAACCGTGGTCTCTTCTTCGTCATGCTCACCGCCCTCGCGTCGCTCGCGACGGCGATGGTCTACGGGGTCGGTGGCCTCATGGCCGTCGGCGGCGGGCTGACCGTCGGGACCCTGCTCGCCCTGGCCGCGCTCCTCGCCCGCCTCTACGGCCCCCTGACCGCCATCTCCAACGTGCGTGTCGACGTCCTCACCGCGCTGGTCTCCTTCGCCCGGCTCTTCGAGGTGCTGGACCTGCGCTCGAGCGTCCGGGAGGCGCCGGACGCGCGCGACCTGCCGACCGGGGAGGCGCTCTCCGTCGAGCTCGACGACGTCGTCTTCGCCTACCCGGGCGCCGACGAGATCTCCATCGCCTCGCTCGAGGCGCGCGCGACGGGGGACCGGGCCGGCTCGGGACCGGTGCTGCGGGGGGTCGACCTGCGCGCCGAGCCGGGCCAGCTCCTCGCGCTCGTCGGTCCGAGCGGCGCCGGCAAGACGACGATCACCTCACTCGTCTCGCGCCTGTACGACCCCACGGGCGGCACCGTGCGCATCGGGGGCACGGACCTGCGGGAGGCGACCAAGACCTCCGTGAGCGCCGCCGTCGGCACCGTGACCCAGGAGGCGCACCTCTTCCACGACACCATCCGGGGCAACCTCGCCTACGCCCGCCCGGACGCCACCGAGGAGGAGATGGTCGCCGCCCTGCGGGCCGCCCAGATCTGGCCGCTCGTCCAGTCCCTGCCCGCGGGGTTGGACACGATCGTCGGCGACCGGGGCCACCGGCTCTCCGGTGGTGAGAAGCAGCGCTTCGCGATCGCCCGTCTGCTGCTCAAGGCCCCGCCGGTCATCGTCCTGGACGAGGCGACGGCGCACCTGGACAGCGAGTCCGAGGTGGCCGTGCAGCGGGCCCTGGACACCGCCCTCGAGGGCCGGACGGCGCTCGTCATCGCCCATCGGCTGTCCACGATCCGCGGCGCGGACCAGATCGTCGTCGTCGACGAGGGGCGCGTCGTCGAGCGGGGAGCCCACCACGAGCTGCTCGCGGCGGGCGGCCTCTACGCATCGCTCTACGAGACCCAGTTCGCCGACCAGGAGGCGACGGCCGGGGTGTGAGCCCCCGGCACACGGGCGTCCCGGGCCGGGGGCCACGTCAGCCGTCCTCCTCGTCCCAGATGCGCACCTTCTTCGGCTTCGGGGGCCGCTCGCCCTCCTGCTCGCCGAGCACCTCCCGGCGCAGCGCGATGACGAAGAAGGTGATCAGCCCGCCGATGCCGAGCCACCACTGGATCGCGTAGGCCAGGTGCGGGCCGGTACCGGTGTCCGGCGGCTCCAGCGGCTTCGGGCGCTCGACCTGCGGGTCCTCCGACTGCAGCACGAGGTAGCCGCCGAGCACCGGCTCGCCCATGCGCTCGGAGACCTCGGGCAGGTGGATGCTCGCCAGCTGCCCCGGCGGCATGTCCCGGTCCAGGCTCGGCTCGCCCTGGCGCACCCATCCGGTGACGGTCACCTCGCCGGTGGGCGCCGGGGGCACCTCCGGGGTGACATCGGCCCCCTTCGGGCTGTTGGGGACCCAGCCGCGGTCCACGACGAGGACCGACCCGTCGTCCAGGCGAAGGGGGACCAGCGCCTCGTAGCCGTAGGTCCCGTCCAGGGGACGGTTGCGCACGAGCTGACGCCGGTCCGGCACGTACCGGCCCGTGGCCTCGACGCGGGTCCACTCCTTCGACACCGGCATCGGGTCCTCGGTGAGCACGTCCGACGCGGCCACGGGGGCGGCCTCGTAGTGCGCCTCGACGCGGTCGGCGTTGGCCGCCTTCTCCTCGTAGCGTCCCCACTGCCACTGACCGAGCAGGACGCAGGCGATGCACGCAGCCACGAGGAGGGCGAGCCATCCCAACCACCTCGCCGTGAAGAGTCGGCCCAGCATCAGCCGGCGTCTGGGGGGATGGCGGCGACCGCGCAGGTGCGCACCGGGAAGCCGCGTACCGACAGGTACTCCTCCAGCACGGGCTCGTGCTCGTCGCAGGCGAGCCAGACCTTCGTGCGGGTCTCGTCGTGCAGGCGGGGGTTGCGCCACAGGACGGCACGGGTGGCCTCCGCGCGGCAGGCCTTGCGGCTGCACACGAGGTCCGGGGACGGCCCGGCGCTCACTTCCCGGGCTCCAGCAGGTGGGTGTGCCGTCCCTCGGGGGTCATGCCCCGGGGCACCTGCCGGGGGCGGACGGCGTTGGCGAGGACGACGGCGATGTAGGGCAGGATCACCGCCAGGGCCACGCACACCCAGCGCAGCCAGCCCTCGAAGAAGTAGGCGCCGATGAAGCAGGCGGTGCGCAGGCCCATCGTCGCGAGGTACTGGTGCATGCGACGGGCCTGCTCCGCACGGAGCGTCTCGGGGGCGTCCGTGACCGAGGGGACCTGGGCCTGCTGCACCCCTCCAGGATACGCGCCCGGCCCGGGCGTCCCACGGGCCGCCGGGGGGACGGTTCCGGCTACCCGGGGGTAGTGCTCTAGCGTCGGGGGTGCACGTGATCCCGGACACACCGGGACGCCCTGGGAAGAGGAGTTCGATGACGTCACGACGAGTGCTGGTCACGGGCGGCAACCGCGGGATCGGGGAGTCGATCGCCCGGCGGCTGCAGACCGACGGACACGAGGTCGTGGTCACCTCGAGGTCGGGGGACCCGGTCGAGGGACTGCGGGTCATCGCGTGCGAGATCACCGACAGCGCCTCGGTGGATGCCGCCTTCGCCGCGGCGAAGGAGGCGCTGGGCGGTGAGATCGAGGTGCTCGTCGCGAACGCCGGGGTCACCCGCGACATGCTCCTCATGCGGATGAGCGACGAGGACTTCGCGCAGGTCGTGGACACCAACCTCCACGGGACCTTCCGCTGCGTGCGCCGGGCGGCCACGTCGATGGTGCGCGCCCGCTTCGGGCGGATCATCATGCTCTCCAGCGTCGTCGGGCTCTACGGCTCGCCCGGCCAGGCGAACTACGCCTCCTCGAAGGCGGCCCTGGTCGGTCTGGCCCGGTCGGTCACCCGCGAGCTCGGCGCGCGGGGGATCACCGCGAACGTCGTGGCTCCGGGCTTCGTCGAGACGGACATGACCGCCGAGCTGCCCGAGAAGACCCGCGCCGAGTACCAGGCGGCGATCCCCGCCCGCCGCTTCGCCGACCCGCAGGAGGTCGCCGGCGCGGTCTCCTTCCTGGCCTCCGACGACGCCGGCTACGTCTCCGGGGCGGTCATCCCGGTCGACGGCGGCCTCGGCATGGGCCACTGACCACCCCAGACGAAAGGCTGCACATGCTCACCGGCAAGACCTTCCTCATCACCGGCGTCCTCATGGAGTCCTCGATCGCCTTCCACGTGGCCAGGCTGGTCCAGGAGCAGGGCGGGCAGGTGATCCTCACCAGCTTCGGGCGGACGATGAAGATCACCCGCACGATCGCCAAGCGGCTCCCGCAGGAGGCACCGGTCGTCGAGCTCGACGTCACCGACGAGGAGCACCTGAGCGCCCTCGCCGACCGGATCGGGGAGCACGCCGAGCGCATCGACGGCGTGCTGCACTCCATCGGCTTCGCACCCGAGGGCGCCTTCACCTTCCTCGAGGGGACCTGGGAGGACGTCTCGACGGCGCTGCACGTCTCGGCCTACTCCCTCAAGGCCCTCGCCGTGGCCGCCCTGCCCCGGATGAGCGAAGGGGGTTCCGTCGTCGGCCTCACCTTCGACGCCTCCTTCGCCTGGCCGGTCTACGACTGGATGGGCGTGGCGAAGGCGGCCTTCGAGTCCACGAGCCGCTACCTCGCCCGTGACCTCGGTCCGAAGGGGGTGCGCTGCAACCTCGTCGCGGCCGGGCCGATCCGCACCACGGCGGCGAAGTCCATCCCCGGCTTCGAGCAGTTCGAGGAGTCCTGGGACGGACGGGCGCCGCTCGGCTGGGACGTCGACGACCCCGAGCCGGCCGCGCGGGCGTGCACCGCGCTGCTCTCGGAGTGGTTCCCGGCGACGACCGGGGAGATCGTGCACGTCGACGGCGGCGTCCACGCGATGGGCATCTGAGGCACTCCCTCACGCGAGGGGGTGACCCCCTTCGTCGTCCTCCTGGGGCACCGGATCCAGCCCGATGACCTCGAGGACCCGGCGCAGGTCCGGCTCGTCGATGGACACGTCGGCGCGGGCGCGCACGGCGGGCTTGGCGCGGAAGGCGATCCCGATCGCGGCCGCCGCCATCATGTCCAGGTCGTTGGCGCCGTCGCCGACGGCCACGGTCCGGTCCATGTCGATCCCGGCGGCGGCCGCGAGACGCTCGAGGAAGGCGCGCTTCGCGGTGCGGTCGATGACCTCGCCGGTCACCTTGCCGGTGAGCCGCCCGTCGACGATCTCGAGGACGTTGGCCCGCACCGTCTCGATGCCGAGCTCCTCGGCGAGGTCGTCGACGACCTCGACGAAGCCCCCGCTGACCAGGCCGACGGTGTGCCCGCCCTCGACGAGGGAGGTGACGAGGGTGCGGGCGCCGGGGGTGAGGCGGACCGCCCGGCGCACGTCCTCGAGCACCGACTCCGGCAACCCGGCCAGCGTGGCGACGCGGGCGTGCAGGCTCTGCGCGAAGTCCAGCTCGCCGCGCATCGCGGCCTCGGTCACCTCGGTGACCTCCCGCTCGGTGCCGGCGTAGGCGGCCAGCAGCTCGATGACCTCGTCCTGGATGAGGGTGGAGTCGACGTCCATGACCAGGGCGATGGGTCCGTCTCCGGGCAGGGGGCCTCGCGGCAGGGCGGCAGACATGCGGCCAGTCTAGGAGCGGTCGAAGACGTGTCCCTTGCCGACGACCGTGATCCCGGACTCGGTGACGAGCAGGCCCCGGGCGAGGTCCTCCTCGCGGTCGTACCCCAGCTGCATGCCCTCGGGGATGCGCACGTTCTTGTCCACGATGACCCGGTGCAGCCGGGCGTGGCGACCGACGTCGACCCCGTCGAGGAGCACCGAGTCCCGCACGTCGCTGTAGCTGTGCACGAAGGTCCCCGGCGCGAGGACGGAGTTGTCGACGTGACCTCCGGAGACGACGACGCCGGGGGAGACGATGGAGTTCAGCGCGCCTCCGGCCCGCTGCCCGTCCGCGTGGACGAACTTCGCCGGCGGGTAGGGCCCGTGGTGGGTGTGGATCGGCCAGTCGTAGTTGTAGAGGTTGAAGACCGGGTGGATCGAGGTCAGGTCCATGTGCGCGTCGAAATAGCTGTCGAGGGTGCCGACATCCCTCCAGTACCCACGGTCCCGGTCGGTGGCTCCGGGGACGGAGGTGTCCGCGAAGTCGTAGGCGCAGGCGGACCCGCGGGCGACGAAGTCGGGGACGATGTCCCCGCCCATGTCGTGGGCGCTCTCCTCGTCCGGTGCGTCGCGGGTGACCGACTCCATGAGCGCCTCGGTCGTGAAGACGTAGTTGCCCATCGAGGCGTAGATCTCGTGCGGGGCGTCGGGCAGGCCGGCGGGGTCGCTCGGCTTCTCCCGGAAGGCGGTGATCCGGCGTCCGCCGGCATCGACCTCCATGACCCCGAACTGGTCGGACGCCTCGATCGGCTGACGGATCGCGGCCACCGTGCACTCGGCGCCGGTCTCGACGTGCTGGGCCACCATGTCCGAGAAGTCCATCCGGTAGACGTGGTCGGCGCCCACGACGACGACGACGTCCGGTCGCTCCTCGGTGATCGCGTTGAGCGACTGATAGATCGCATCGGCGCTGCCGGCGTACCAGCTCTTGCCGCGGCGCTGCTGGGCCGGGATGGGCGCGACGAAGTGGCCCAGGGGCGAGGCCAGGCGCCAGCCCTGGCTGACGTGCCGGTCGAGGCTGTGCGACTTGTACTGGGTGAGCATGATGATCCGGGCGTAGCCGGAGTTGACCACGTTGCTCAGGGCGAAGTCGATGAGCCGGTAGATGCCGCCGAAGGGCACCGCGGGCTTGGCCCGGTCGGCGGTCAGCGGCATGAGCCGCTTGCCCTCACCTCCGGCGAGCACGATGGCGAGGACCTTCGGCTGACCGCGTCGGATCATGACGCCTCCCTTCGTCGGCCTCCAAACTAGCGGGGTGCCATACGCTTGTCAGGTGCGTGTGGACATCCTCAGCAGGGAGTACCCGCCGGCGGTGTACGGGGGCGCGGGCGTGCACGTCGCCGAGCTGGCGCGTGCCCTGCGGGCGCGTGACGACGTGGAGGCGCGGGTGCGCTGCTTCGGCGACCCGCGAGGCGAAGGGGGGACGAGCGCCTACCCGGACCCACCGCAGCTGGCCGGGGCGAACCCCGCCCTCGTGACGATGGGCGTCGACCTCGCCATGGCCGCCGATTGCGCGGGCGCCGACGTCGTGCACAGCCACACCTGGTACGCCAACCTCGCGGGGCACACCGCCTCGCTGCTGCACGGGGTCCCGCACGTGGTCTCCGCGCACAGCCTGGAGCCGCTGCGCCCGTGGAAGGCCGAGCAGCTCGGCGGTGGCTACCGCCTCAGCTCGTGGATCGAGCGCAGCGCGTACGAGGCGGCCGCCGGGGTCATCGCGGTCAGCCACGGCATGCGCGAGGACATCCTGCGCAGCTACCCGCAGATCGACCCCGGCCGCGTGCACGTCGTGCACAACGGCATCGACTCCGTGGCCTGGCAGCGGCGCGCGGAGCCCGACGTCGTCCGGCGCCACGGCGTCGACCCGGACCGCCCCGCCGTGATCTTCGTCGGGCGCATCACCCGGCAGAAGGGGCTGCCGCACCTGCTGCGTGCCGCGGCCCGGCTCCCCGCGGAGGTCCAGCTCGTCCTGTGCGCCGGCGCCCCGGACACCCCCAAGATCCGGGCGGAGGTCGAGACGCTCATCGACGATCTGTGCACGCGCCGCGACGGCGTGGTGTGGATCCCGGAGATGCTGCCCCAGCCCGAGGTCGTCGCGCTGCTCTCGGCGGCGACGGTCTTCGCCTGCCCCTCGGTCTACGAGCCGCTCGGCATCGTCAACCTCGAGGCGATGGCTTGCGGGCTGCCGGTCGTCGCGACGGCGACCGGTGGGATCCCGGAGGTCGTCGTGGACGGCGAGACCGGCTGGCTCGTCCCGATCGAGCAGGTGCAGGACGGGACGGGCACCCCGGTCGACCCGGACCGCTTCGTCGCCGACCTCGCCCGGGCGCTGGTCGCGGCGGTCGAGGACCCCGAGCGCGCCCGGCGGCGTGGTGAGGCCGGCCGGGTGCGGGCGGTGGAGCACTTCTCGTGGGCGAGCATCGGCGAGCGCACGATGGAGGTCTACGACCGCGTGCTCTCCAGCCACTCCTGACGGGTGATCTCGCTGATCACCTCGCCCTGCTCGGCTCCGGGCAGGGGGGCCTCCCACTCCCGGACCTCGACCCGGACCTCACGCATCCCGAGGCGACGCATGACCCCGCGGGAGCCGGAGTTGACGACCATCGTCTCCGCCCGGACCACCTGCAGGCCCGGGTCCGCGAAGCCGGCGGCGAGCACGGCCCGCGCCCCCTCGGTCGCCAGCCCGGCGCCCCAGAAGCGGCGCAGCAGCCGGTAGCCGATCTCGGCGCGCCCGGACCGACGGGGCCAGAGCGCCCACCACCCGACGGGTGCCTCCTCGAGGTGACCGATCCACATCGGGCCCGGCAGCTGCGGCTCCCAGTAGGCCCGTGCCTCCTCCTCGGTGCGTCCTCGCCCGAGGAGATGCCGCATGACCTCCGGGTCGGCGTCGATCTCGACGAGGAGGTCCAGGTCCCCCTTCGTCACGGGGGAGAGGCGCAACCGCTCGGTCCGCAGGTGCGTGGGCCCGGTCATCGGGCCGGTACCCAGCCGGCCATCTCGGCGCACGCGGCGTTCGTGGCGTCGGCCAGGGTGCGCTCGACGTCGCGGTGGAGGGAGCGCAGCGCCTCGGTGCGGCGGGCGTCGTGCGCAGAGGTGAGGGCACCGGAGGCCTGCATCCCGACCGAGGTCGCCACCGACAGACTGCCGGCGAGGACGATGACCTTGCGCGCCCGGTCACCGAGCGTCGGGGGCAGCGCCCAGTCGGTCCCGAGGCGCTCCTCCGCCACGTCGCGGGCGACGTCGTCCGCCCAGGGCGTGCCGCCGACGGTGTCGAGCTCGTCGATGGCCGCGAGCATGCGCCGACGCAGGTGGCGCTCGAGCTGGGAGGGCTCCAGGGCCTCGATCCGGTGCGGGGGCACCGGGTCGGCGTCGTGGGTCATCCAGTCGATCCGGTGCGCGCGGGCGCCGGCCGAGCCGTAGGTGGAGTGGTGGGGCACGAGGAGACCCCCGAGGGCGGCGACGAAGAGGGCCTCGCCCGCGTCGACGGCGTCGGCGGCGGCGACGGGCCCGCAGCCGGGCAGCCCGACGGTGTCCCCGGGAGCGGGCAGGGCCACGAGCACCGCGGCCTCGCCGAGGTCGTGCCACACGGTGAGCTGGTCGAGCACCCCCTCGGTGTGGTCGACGTCGGGGAGCGCGCGCCGGACCGCCTCGTCGAGGGCCACGGCACCGGACCAGGCGTGGGTGGCCCACAGTGCGACACGGACTGAGGCTGGCAGCTCGGGCATCTCACCGATGGTAGAGCCCGCCGGTTAGGGTCGGGTGCATGAGTGACGTCCTCGCCCTGGCCGGTGTCAGCGTGGTCCGAGGGGGGACCCACCTCATCGACGGGATCGACTGGGAGGTCGAGGAGGGCCAGCGCTGGGTCGTCCTCGGCCCGAACGGCGCAGGCAAGACCACCCTGCTGGAGATCGCCTCCGCGCGCATGCACCCGACGAAGGGGGTCGCCGGTGTCCTCGACGAGGTGCTCGGGGCCGTCGACGTCTTCGAGTTGCGCCCGCGGATCGGCCTGGTCTCCTCGCTGCTGGCGCGCCAGATCCCGCCGATGGAGCGGGTCTGCGATGTCGTCGTCACCGCCTCCTGGGGGGTCACCGGCCGGTGGCGGGAGGACTACGACGACCTCGACCACGAGCGGGCGGCCGAGCTGCTCGAGACGATGGGTGTCGCGCACCTGGCCGAGCGCACCTTCGGGACGCTCTCGGAGGGGGAGCGCAAGCGGGTGCAGATCGCCCGGGCCCTGATGACCGACCCCGAGCTGATGCTCCTCGACGAGCCGGCGGCCGGCCTCGACCTCGGCGGGCGCGAGGACCTCGTCGCCCGGCTCGGCGACATCGCCGCCGACCTCAGCGCGCCGGCGCTGACGATGGTCACCCACCACGTGGAGGAGATCCCGCCGAACTTCACCGACGTCCTCCTCCTGCGCGGTGGCCGGGTCGTCGCCCAGGGGCCGTTGGAGCTGACCCTCACCGAGGAGAACCTCTCGGCGACCTTCGGGATGGACCTCGTGCTCGAGCGACACGGCGAGCGCTGGTCCGCGCGTGCCCGGGCGTGAGGCGCCCGTCCGGCAGGATGTGAGGGCACCCAACGAAGGGGGATGAGCCGTGGACTGGTTGGGCGAGAACATCTGGCTGGTCTGGATGGCGCTGGCCCTCCTGCTCTTCGCCATCGAGGCCGGCACCGTCGACTTCGTCTTCGTCATGATCGGGATCGGCGCGCTCTGCGGTGGCTTCACCGCGGCGCTCGGTGCCTCCCTGACCTGGCAGGTCGTCGTCGCCTCCGTGGTGGCCATGCTCCTGACCGTCGTCGTGCGACCGATGGTCAAGGCCCGCTTCCTCGACACCGAGGCCGCGCAGTCGATCGGCTCGGGCGCGCTCGTCGGACGCTCCGCGCTGGTCGTCGAGACGGTCACCCGGCTCGACGGTCGCATCCGCCTCGACGGTGAGCTGTGGAGTGCCCGCGCCGCCGACGGGTCGTCGACCTGCGAGCCCGACGAGGAGGTGCGCGTGGTGGCGATCGACGGGGCCACCGCCATCGTCAGCAAGCATCCGAGGACCTGAGCGCCTGCGGGCCGGGTCACGAAAGGAGCAGCCATGGACATCGCGCTGCTGATCTTCCTCCTGGCCCTGGTCGCCTTCGCGGTCGTCACCGTCTTCAAGACGGTGCGCATCGTGCCGCAGCAGACGACCCTGATCATCGAGCGGCTCGGGCGCTACTCGCGCACCCTCGAGGGCGGCATCCACGTCCTCGTCCCCTTCGTCGACAAGGTGCGCGCCTCGATCGACCTGCGCGAGCAGGTCGTCTCCTTCCCGCCGCAGCCGGTCATCACCTCGGACAACCTCGTCGTCAACATCGACACCGTCATCTACTACACCGTCATCGACTCCAAGAGCGCCGTCTACGAGATCGCCAACTTCATCCAGGGGATCGAGCAGCTGACGGTCACCACCCTGCGCAACGTCATCGGCTCCCTCGACCTGGAGCAGACCCTGACCAGCCGCGACCAGATCAACGGGCAGCTGCGCGGCGCCCTCGACGAGGCCACCGGGCGCTGGGGGATCCGGGTCAACCGGGTCGAGCTGAAGGCCATCGACCCACCGGTGAGCGTCCAGGAGTCGATGGAGAAGCAGATGAAGGCCGAGCGGGACCGCCGCGCGGCCATCCTCAACGCCGAGGGGGTCAAGCAGTCCCAGATCCTCACCGCCGAGGGGGAGAAGCAGTCCCAGATCCTGCGGGCCGAGGGCTCGGCGCAGGCCCGCGTGCTCGAGGCGCAGGGCCAGTCGCGGGCCATCCAGCAGGTCTTCGCTGCGATCCACCGCGGCAGGCCGACGCAGAAGCTGCTGGCCTACCAGTACCTCCAGGTGCTGCCGCAGATCGCCCAGGGCGACGCGAACAAGATGTGGGTCGTCCCCAGCGAGCTCACCGACGCGCTGCGCGGGATCGGCTCGGCCCTCGGCGGCCAGGACGAGGACGACCCGGCCGGACCGGACGAGGGGGAGTGGGTCGATCCCGGGCCCGACGAGGCCAACCCCTTCGAGGAGACCGCGCTGGAGGACCCGAAGCAGGCCCTCGAGGAGGCGCGTGGGCAGGCAGGGCAGGCCTCCCGGGAGGCCAGCGAGCACGCGACACCCGCCTCCCGGCGGCCCCAGACGCCTCCGGGCCGGCCGCCCGGGCCGGGCGGGGAGGACTGACCGCACCCCGCCCCGGGCAGGTGCGCCGCCACCCCTACAGTTGACCGGGTGTCGTGGTGGGAGATGGGCCTGATCGTCCTGGCGGCCGTCTGGGCCGGTGGGATCAACACCGTCGTCGGCTCCGGGACCCTCGTGACCTTCCCGACGCTGCTGGCCCTCGGGGTGCCCGCGGTGAGCGCGAACATCTCCAACTCGGTCGGTCTCGTCGCCGGCGGCATCAGCGGGACCCTCGGCTACCTCCCCGAGCTGAAGGGCATGGCGCGCCGCACCCTCCAGCTCGTCCCGATGTCCCTGCTGGGAGGGATCACCGGCGCCCTGCTGCTGCTGTGGCTGCCCTCGGAGGCCTTCGAGGCGATCGTCCCGGCCCTCATCGGCCTCGGCATCGTCCTCGTGGTCTTCGGTCCGCGGCTGCAGACCTGGGCCAGGTCGCACCACGCGGAGGGCTCGTCCATGCCCGTCGGTCACCTCGTGGCCCTCATGTCCGGGGTCCTCTTCGCCGGGGTGTACGGCGGCTACTTCGGTGCCGCCCAGGGAGTCATCCTCATCGGGCTGCTCTCCGCGCTCTCGACCGAGCCGCTCCAGGCGCTCAACGGGCTGAAGAACGTGCTCGGCACGGTCGTCAACGCCATCGCCTCGCTCGTCTTCCTCGTCGTCTCGCCCGACCTCATCGACTGGCGCATCGCCGGCCTCGTCGCCGTGGGAGCCGTCCTCGGCGGGGTCCTCGGCGCGACGTTCGGACGTCGGCTCCCGCCGCCGGCGCTGCGCGCGGTCATCGTCGTCGTCGGCGTCGCGGGGCTGGTGAAGTTCGTCTTCTTCCCGTGAGTCACGGGCCTGCGCGCCGCTGACCTCCTCCCGCTGATCTAGCCTCCTGGGCGTGCCCATCCACGTGACCGACCCCGCCGACGAGCGCCTGCGCGACTTCGTCGGCCTCACCGACGTCAAGCTCCGCCGCGTCCTCGAGCCGGCCGGAGGGCTCTACCTCGCCGAGAGCGAGAAGGTCATCCGGCGGGCCCTCGCGGTCGGTCACCGGCCCCGGGCCCTCCTCATGGGGGAGCGGTGGCTCACCGACCTCGCCGACGTCGTCGCCGACGCGGAGGCGAAGGGGGTACCCGTCTACACGGGATCCGCCGAGATCATCGAGGGGATCACCGGGTACAACCTGCACCGCGGTGCGCTGGCGTCGATGCACCGACCCGAGCTGCCGGCCATCGAGGAGGTCCTGGACGGGGCCCGTCGGGTGGCCGTGCTCGAGGACCTCGTCGACCACACCAACGTGG
>CAYSGN010000077.1:0-2257 GCA_964430615.1 uncultured Janibacter sp.
TCCTCGACGAGGGCAGCTTCGTCGAGATGGACAAGTACGCCCGGCACCGCTCGACGAACTTCGGCCAGGACGCGAACCGTCCCTACGGCGACGGCGTCGTCACCGGGTACGGCACCGTGGACGGGCGGCAGGTGGCCGTCTTCGCGCAGGACTTCACGGTCTTCGGCGGCTCCCTCGGTGAGGTCTTCGGAGAGAAGATCACCAAGGTCATGGACTTCGCCATGAAGATCGGCTGCCCGGTCGTGGGTCTCAACGACTCCGGCGGTGCCCGGATCCAGGAGGGCGTGGTCTCCCTGGGGCTGTACGGGGAGATCTTCAAGCGCAACGTGCACGCCTCCGGCGTCATCCCCCAGATCTCGCTCATCATGGGGCCCTGCGCTGGTGGTGCCGTCTACTCCCCCGCGGTGACCGACTTCACCGTCATGGTCGACCAGACCTCGCACATGTTCATCACCGGTCCGGACGTCATCAAGACCGTGACCGGCGAGGACGTGGAGTTCGAGGAGCTCGGCGGTGCCCGGTCGCACAACACCAAGTCGGGGGTGGCCCACTACATGGCCACCGACGAGGACGACGCGATCGACTACGTCAAGGCGCTGCTGAGCTACCTGCCGAGCAACAACCTCGAGGACCCGCCGGTCTACGGCGAGGAGCTCGACCTGGACCCGACCGAGACCGACCTCGCCCTCGACGCGATCATCCCCGACTCGGCGAACATGCCCTACGACATGAAGGAGGTCATCGCGAGCGTCGTCGACGACGGCGAGTTCCTCGAGGTGCACCCCCTCTTCGCGCCGAACATCATCTGCGGCTTCGCCCGGGTCGAGGGCCGCTCGATCGGCGTCGTCGCGAACAACCCGATGCAGTTCGCGGGCACGCTGGACATCGAGGCCTCCGAGAAGGCGGCCCGCTTCGTGCGCACCTGCGACGCCTTCAACGTGCCGGTCCTGACCTTCGTCGACGTGCCCGGCTTCCTCCCCGGCACCGACCAGGAGTGGAACGGCATCATCCGCCGCGGGGCGAAGCTGATCTTCGCCTACGCCGAGGCGACCGTCCCGCTCGTCACCGTCATCACCCGCAAGGCCTACGGGGGCGCGTACGACGTCATGGGCTCCAAGCACCTCGGCGCGGACATCAACCTCGCCTGGCCGACCGCGCAGATCGCGGTCATGGGCGCCCAGGGCGCGGTCAACATCCTCTACCGCAAGCAGCTCGCCGAGGCCGAGGCCGCGGGGCGCGACGTCGAGGAGGCCCGCCAGGAGTTCATCACCGCCTACGAGGAGGCGCTGGCGAACCCGTACGTCGCGGCCGAGCGCGGCTACATCGACACGGTCATCTCGCCGAGCAACACGCGGATGAACGTCTCCAAGGCGCTGCGGGCGCTGAAGACGAAGCGGGAGACGCTCCCGCCCAAGAAGCACGGGAACATCCCGCTGTGACCTCGTCGACGGATCGGACGGACTCCACGGACGGCGCGACGCCCGAGGCCCCTGCCGGCCCGCGCATCGAGGTCGTCGGCGCGGCCACCCCGGAGCAGGTCGCCGCGCTCGTCGCGGTGCTCTCCGGGCTGGGTGGCGGCGAGGAGGGTCCTCCCGCTCCCCCGTCGCGCTGGGCCTCCCGCGCCCGACTCGTGCGCGCCCCGATGGCCCCGGCACCGGACGGCTGGCGCGCCTCGGCCTTCCCCGGCTGAGCACCTGGCGTCACCCGCCGCCGCGCCTCGTTCGAGGGTCGCCGGCCTGGGCACACCATTCGAAGAAGGACCGCGACCCCCAGGTCGCGGTCCTTCTTCGAGTCGGCCCGGTCCACAGGCCGGCCGTCGCTGCCTCGTCGTCCACAGCGCATCGCCTCTCTGCTCACGCGGGCCGTCCGCGGGCACGGTGTCGGGATGGTCGACGCACGACGCGAGCGGAGCAGGATGCTCCTGGAGCGTGCCCGCGAGGAGGCCACGGCCTCCGACGGGGTGCTCTCCCGGGCCCGGCTGCGGGAGCTCGGCATCGGACGCGACCGCGTGGCCGCGCACGTCCGAGCGGGCAGGTGGAAGCGACACGGCCGGCACACCATCGCCCTGCACACCGGGGAGCTGAGCGACCGCGCGCGTGCCTGGCGCGCCGTGCACGAGAGCAGGGGCGATGCTCTCGTCGACGGGATCACCGCACTCCAGGCGGCCGGAGTCAGCGGGTTGAGCGACACCATCGTCCACATCTCCCTGCACCATCTGTGCCGGTCCGCGAGATCGACGGGGTGATCCAGCACACTC
>CAYSGN010000077.1:2357-12870 GCA_964430615.1 uncultured Janibacter sp.
TCGTCGACGGGCGCTGGTGGCCCGGCTCATCGAGGACGCGGCCGACGGAGCCCACTCGCTGGGCGAGCTCGACATCATCCCGCTGTGCCGCAGGCACGGCCTGCCCCCGCCGACCCGTCAGGTCCTGCGCGTCGTCGACGGACGGTCCAGGTACCTCGACGCCTACTGGGAGGACGTGGGGCTGGTGCTCGAGATCGATGGCTCGGCCCACTCCGAGGGGCTCGAGGTCACCTTCGACCACCTCCGGCAGAATGCGGTCACGATGCAGGGGGACCTCGTCCTGCGGATGAACCTCGTCGGGCTGCGGCTCGAGCCCGACTCCTTCTTCGAGTGCGAGAGCTACCCTCGACCCCATGCCCCGCGTCCTCTCCACGAACGTCGGTCGTCCGCGGCTGCAGCGCATCCCGAAGGGCAGGCCCACGGGCATCGACAAGCGCCCCGTGGAGGTGCTCCACGTGAGCGACCCGGGCCCGATGCGCATCGAGGACGGGGCGGGTGTCTCCGGGGTCGCGGGCGACCACGTCGGCGACGGGCGCTTCCACGGCGGCTCGGACCGTGCCGTCTACGCCTACGCCCGCGAGGAGCTGGACCTGTGGGCCCGCGCGCTGGGGCGTGAGCTGCCCGACGGTCACTTCGGCGAGAACCTCACGACGAGCGGCATCGACGTCGACGCGGCCGAGGTCGGGGACCGCTGGCACGTCGGCAGCGCGGTCCTCGAGGTGCGGTGGACCCGCCAGCCGTGCGCGACCTTCGGCGAGTGGATGGGCGAGCCCGGCTGGGTCCGGCGCTTCATGGACCACGGCCGCACGGGCGCCCTCCTGGGTGTCGTCGAGCCCGGGGAGATCCGCGCCGGGGACCGCATCGAGGTCGACCCCTCGGGCTCGGGCATCACCCTGCCGATGGTGCTGCGTGCGAAGACCGGGGACGTCGACCTCGCCCGGAGGGTCATCGAGGCCGGGGTCTACACCGGCCGTCGACGGACGCAGATCGCCGAGGTCCTCGAGCGCGGCTGAGGCCGGTCGCATCCCCCGGGGGAGGCTCCTCCTAGAAGAGGGAGAGCGCCTCCTCCTCTCCCGCGTCGTCGGCAGGGGCCGCCGCGGCCGTCGCCGGTGCCGCTGCCCGTGCGCCCGGGATGCCGGGACCCGGCTCGGGGGGTGCCCCCTTCGCCCACGCACCGGCGGCGCTCGTGGCCAGCCGGTCGGCCTCCTCGTTCAGCGCGTGACCGGTGTGGCCCTTGACCCACTCGAAGGTCACGGAGCGTCCGGCCATCGCCGCGTCGAGCGCCTGCATGATCTCGACGTTGAGGACCGGCTTGCCGTCCTTCTTGCGCCAGCCCTTGCGCTTCCACCCGGGCATCCAGGCGGTGATCGAGTTGATGACGTACCTGCTGTCGCAGATGACGTGCAGGTCCTCGTCGAGGTGGGCCGTCTGCTGCAGCAGGTCGAGCACGGCCGTGAGCTCGCCCATGTTGTTCGTGCCGTGCGCCCACCCACCGCGGGCCCACCGCTCGTCGTCGATGTACCAGCCCCAGCCGGCCGGGCCCGGGTTGCCGAGGGCGGATCCGTCGGCGGCAGCGGTGAGGGTCACGCGGGACTCCTTGAGGGCGAAGGGGAAGGGGCTGCGGTCTTCCTATCAGACGCGGGCGAGGACCTCGCCGTGGACGATGACGAACCACCCGTGCGCCGACCCCGACCAGGCCCGCCAGCCCGCGACGACGTCGGCGATCGCCCGGTCGTCACCGAGACCCTGGCCGAGCACCTCGTCCCGGAAGCCGGAGTCCACCGCCCGGCGCTGCCACTGTCCTCCCCACCAGGCACGCGCCTCCTCGTCGGCGTAGCACCACACCGAGGCCGACGCGTCCACCTCCGTCAACCCGGCCTCGTGGCACCACCGCAGCAGGTGCCGCCCGGCATCGGGCTCGCCCCCGGCGCCCCGGGCCGCCGCCCGGTACAGCGCGAGCCACCGGGTCAGGCCCGGGTGGTCCGGCGCCCAGGTCATCGCCCCGAAGTCCGCGTCGCGTACCGCGACGAGACCACCCGGTCGGGTCACGCGGGCCATCTCACCCAGCACGGCGACCGGGTCGGTGACGTGCTGGAGCACCTGGTGCGCGTGCGTGACGTCGAAGCTGTCGTCGGCGAAGGGCAGCGCCGTCGCCTCGGCCACCTCGAAGCGGGTGCGGTGCTCCCCCTTCGCCGCCGCCGCGGAGCGCGCCCGCTGCACCACGGCCGCCGACGCGTCGACGCCGACCACCTCACCGGCCCGTCCGGCGAGGTCGAGGGTGATCGACCCGGGCCCGCACCCGACGTCGAGCAGCCGGGTGCCCGGCCGCAGGTGCGGCAGCAGGTAGGCGGCGGAGCTCGCCGCGGTGCGGGCGCCGTGCGAGGCGACGACGGCCTCACCGTGGCCGTGCACGTATCGGGTCATGCCCGCAGTCTCCGCGCGAACCCGCTCGCGTGTGGGTAACGTCCGGGACGTGAGCCACGAGACACCGCGCACCACCACCGAGATCGACGACATCGCCGAGGCACACTTCGACGCCCAGGTCGCCCTCTCCCCCATCGAAGCCACCTACCTGGGGATCCCAGGTCACGACACCGAGCTGGACGACTTCTCCCCCGACGGCCATGCCGCGGCGTCGCAGCTGCGCCGCTCCACCCTGGCCCGGCTCGAGGGCGCCACCCCGGCCGACGAGGTGGACCGGGTCACGCTGGCGGCCATGCGTGAGCGACTGGGCCTGGCCGAGGAGATCCACGAGGCCGGGCTCGACCTGAGCACGATCAACGTCCTCGCCTCCCCCATGCAGGAGGCACGGGACGTCCTCGACCTCATGCCGACGGCCACCGCGGAGGACTGGGCGACCGTCGCCGCCCGCCTCCGGGCGATCCCCACCGCTCTCGAGCAGTGGACGGACAGCCTCTCCACCGCCGCGGCGAAGGGGAACATCGCCCCCCTTCGTCAGTACGAGCGGTGCATCGACCAGTGCCGCGACCTCACCGCCTCCGACGGCTACTTCGCCGGTCTCCTCTCCGGAGCGGCCCTCGAGGACGGCGCCGCCCTGCCCGACGCCGTCGCGAGCGACCTGCGCCGCGGGGTGGAGTCCGCGGCGAGCGCCTACCGCGACCTCGCCGGGCGCCTCGGCACGCTGAGTGCCCGGGCCCCGGAGTCCGACGCGTGCGGGCGGGAGAGCTACCGCCTGCACTCCCGGGACTTCCTCGGCGCGGAGGTCGACCTCGAGGAGACCTACGCCTGGGGCCAGGAGGAGCTGGCCCGGATCACCGCGCAGATGGAGCAGCTGGCCGAGCAGATCCGGCCCGGGGCGAGCGTGGCCGAGGCGGTCGCCGTGCTCGACGCCGACGAGCGCTACCGGCTGCGGGGCACCGAGGCCCTGCGCGAATGGATGCAGCGGACCGCGGACGAGGCGGTCGAGCTGCTCGGCGGGACCCACTTCGACATCCCCGCACCGGTCCGGACCATCGAGTGCATGATCGCCCCCACCCAGACCGGCGGGATCTACTACACCGGGCCGAGCGACGACTTCTCCCGACCGGGCCGGATGTGGTGGTCGGTGCCGAAGGGGGTCACCGACTTCGGCACCTGGCGCGAGCTGACCACCGTCTACCACGAAGGCGTCCCCGGCCACCATCTCCAGATCGGCCAGACCGTCTACCGCCGCACCCTGCTCAACCGGTGGCGTCGCCTGGCCGCCTTCACCTCGGGCCACGGCGAGGGCTGGGCCCTCTACGCCGAGTGGCTCATGGCCGAGCTGGGGTACATGGACGACCCGGGCAACCGGATGGGCCTGCTCGACGGGCAGAGCCTGCGCGCGGCCCGGGTCGTGCTCGACATCGGCGTGCACTGCGGCTTCGAGGCGCCGGCCGAGGTCGGGGGCGGGGCGTGGACCTACGACAAGGCCTGGGCCTTCCTCACCGCGCACGCGAACATGGAGGAGGGCTTCCTGCGCTTCGAGCTGGACCGCTACCTCGGCTGGCCCGGCCAGGCGCCCAGCTACAAGGTCGGCGAGCGCCTCTGGCTCCGGCTGCGTGAGGAGGTCGCCCGGCGCGAGGGGGCCGACTTCGATCTGGCCGCCTTCCACCGCAGGGCGCTCGACCTCGGCGGGATGGGCCTGGACACGTTGCGCGCGGCGGTGCTCGGCGAGCTGTGAGCCCTCGTGATTGCCCCCTCCCGGTCGTGAACGTAATCTGCGGCCATGGGGACACCACGGATGGTGAGGGGAAGGACCGCGCTCGTCGCGATCGCCGCGCTGGGGCTGACCGCGTGCTCGGGCGGGGGTGAGGGCGCCGAGGACGAGACCGTGACGGTCACCGCCACCGACGAGGCCGCCGCCGCGTCGGAGGCCGACGAGGGCGAGGGCGACGAGCAGGACTCCGAGGAGTCGAGCTCGTCCAGCTCCTCGAACACCTCCAGCCCGACCTCGACGCAGCAGCAGCCGAGCACTCCCGCGTCGGCGGGGCTGCCGACGGGCGCCGGCTCCTACGCCGACGGGTTCATCAGCGCCTGGGGCCTGGGCGATCGCCCCGACGCCTCCCGGTACGCCACCGAGGAGGCGACGTCCTCGCTCTTCGCCTACCGCTCCCGTGGCGGCTCGAGCTGGGTGCAGCGGGACAGCATCGTGCAGGGCTCACGCACCCAGGTGCGCTACACCGACGGGGACGGCGGCGTCGTCTACGTCCTCGTCGACACGGCCGGCGCGGACGCCGGTGCCGCCGATGCGGTCGTCGCGGCCAACTCGGAGCAGCACTACGCCCCTCCGACCGAGACGGCCGCGCCGGAGCCGCCCCCGAGCGAGCCGGCGACGGGTCTGCCGAGCAGCACCCGGGACTACGCCGACGCGCTCGTGCGCGCCTGGGGCAACGACGATCAGCAGGTCGCCGACGACTACGCGACCGACTCGGCGCTGCAGACGCTGTGGGGGGACCTCACCCCCGGTGAGTCGGACTGGCGCTACGTGTCCTCGACGCCCACGAGCGCCACCTACACCGACGACGACGGCGGGCAGTTCACCCTGCTGCTCACGCCGAGCCTGGTCTCCAGCGGGCGCGGCGACGCGGTCTACGGCGTCTCCGTGGGCTGAGCCCACCACCACGAAGGGGGTGCCTCCGGCCGTGGCCGGAGGCACCCCCTTCGCCCGGGCTCAGGCGCCGGGGCGGGTCACAGCGACCAGCAGCTGTTGGCCCTGTTCTTGCCCGCGAAGCGGCTCTCGAAGAAGATCATCGACTTCTCGATGTGGGGGATGAAGCCTCCGACGTGCGTCGGGGTCAGGCCCGGGTTGAAGGTCACCCGGGTGCCCTTGTCGCACCAGTCGCTGCCGAGGCGCTTGCCCACGCGGTACGGGATGACGTCGTCCCCGATGGCGTGGTTGATCTCCACCGGCGCGTTCGGGGTGAGCTTGCCGATGCGCTGCTCCTCGAGCGCGGACGCGAAGGGCTCCTGGTCGAGCAGCTCGGAGATGCTCTGCCCGGTCTTGGTGTAGGAGCGCGAGTTCTTGAAGGAGAAGTTCAGCAGGTCGGTGGTGCAGCTCTGCTCGACCCGGGCCGCGACGTCCATGCCCTCCTCGTTGAGGACCTCCGTCGGGTCGATGTGCTCGGACTGGGCGACCCCGAGCATCGCGAACGTGGCGAAGGCCATGTAGAAGCCGCTGTCGAGGTTCTTCCCGACCGCGCCCAGATCCGCCGGCGGGGCACCGATGGCCGAGCCCTTGACGTCCAGCTCCGGGGCGTAGCTGCCGGCCAGCTCGGCGGCGGACGCGACCGAGCCACCACCCTGGGAGTAGCCCATGAGGCCGACCGGGGTGTCCCCGTCGAGCCCGCTGCCCTCGAGGTTCTCGGCGGCCTTGGCCATGTCGAGCACGGCGTGGCCCTGGGCCTCGCGCGCCATGTAGGTGTGCGACCCCGGGGTGCCCAGTCCCTGGTAGTCGGTCATGGCGACGGCGTAGCCGCGGCCCACCGTACGGGCGATGCCGGGCGCCTCGTACTCGACGAACTCCGCCATCTGACGCGACGGGGCGCACTTGTCCCCCATGCCCTGGGTGCCCGGGGCGTAGGAGATCAGCGGGCGGTCCGAGGCGCCGAGGTAGTCGGTCTTCGGGACGAAGACGGTGCCGGTCACGGCGATCGGGTTCCCGTCGCCGTCGGTCGAGGAGTACATCACCCGCGTGGCGGTGACGACGCTCGAGGAGAGACCGAGCGGGTCGAGCAGGAAGGTCGCCGGCTCGGTACGGATGATCGTCCCCGGCGTGCTGGGGATCTCGGCGGGGGCTTCGTAGAAGTCCGGTCGGGGCGGCTCGGGGGTGTCGGTGAGGGTCTGCGCTCCCGCGGTCCCGGGGACGTCGTCCGGCCCGGCCGTGGCGGTCCCGGCGAGCGGGACGGAGAGGGCGAGACTGAGGGCGCCGGCGAGAGCCGCTCGGGTCGTCATCGTTGACATGGTGATCCTCGACTGTGTGGTGTGGCGTCACCGACGGGACCGTCACGACGTCGTGCCCGTCGGAACAGGGGCGCCCGCAGGGTCTCCTTGGGCTGGCGCTCAACCTACTCGCCGGTCACCACTTCGCAACCGGAAGGAGCTGTGCTCGTGCACACACTCACCCTGGCCTCCGCCTCCCCCGCCCGCCTGGGGCTGCTCCGCGCGTCGGGGGTGGAGCCGCGGGTCGTGGTCAGTGACGTCGACGAGGCACGCGTCGAGGGCCGGGCCCGGGAGCAGGACCCGGCGCTGCGGCCCGGCGACCTCGCCCGGCTCCTGGCGGAGGCGAAGGGGAAGGACGTCGCCGGGCGCAGTGCCGGGCACGACCTCGTGCTCGGGTGCGACTCGGTGCTCGAGCTCGGCGGGGAGGTCTTCGGCAAGCCGCACGACCCGGAGGTGGCGCGCGAGCGGTGGGCCCGGATGCGCGGTCGCACCGGGGTGCTGCGCACCGGCCACTGGCTCACGACCGGGGACGGGCAGGCGATCGGGCGCTCGGCCTCGGCGCGGGTGCACTTCGCCGACGCGACCGACGCGGAGGTCGAGGGCTACATCGCCACCGGGGAACCGCTGCACGTCGCCGGAGCCTTCACCATCGACGGGCGGGGCGCTCCCTTCGTCGAGGGGA
This sequence comes from uncultured Janibacter sp., assembly GCA_964430615.1. Taxonomy (GTDB): domain Bacteria; phylum Actinomycetota; class Actinomycetes; order Actinomycetales; family Dermatophilaceae; genus Janibacter. Next base: position 9,460 of record CAYSGN010000077.1, read on the forward strand.
TCGACGGCCACCCGAGCACGGTGGTCGGTCTCTGCCTCCCGCTGCTGCGGCGGATGCTCGCCGACCTCGGCGTCGCCTGGTGGGACCTGGCCGGGTGAGCACGACGAAGGGCGGCGGGGCACCAGGCCCGCCGCCCTTCGTCCGTGCCGCGCTCAGCCCTGCGCTGCGGCGACGGCGGCCTTCGCGTCGACGATGCCGCGCCCGTAGACGAGGCTGTAGCCGCCCCGCGTCCCGAGCAGCGGGTTGCGGGCCGTGGTGAGCAGGGTCTGCTCCACGCCGTCGGCGTCGCGGCCCTGCGCCGCGAGCAGCGCGGCCACGCCGGCCACGTGCGGGGTCGCCATCGAGGTGCCCGCGAAGGCGTCGTAGTCCTTGTCGTAGCACTCTCCGCTGCCGGTCCCGCGCGGGACGGTCGAGACGATGTCGTCGCTGCACGGGCCCCCGAGGAGGCGCCCCGAGCCGCCCGGAGCGGCGACCCCGAGCTTGCCCAGCTGCACCGGCAGCTCGGAGAAGTAGGACTTCATCTCGTTGCGGTCGGTCGCGCCGACGCACAGCGAGTCGCTGCTGAAGGCGGGGTCGTTGCACAGCAGGGTCGAGGTGTTGCCGGCCGCGGCGACGGTGAGGGTGCCCTGGTCACGGGCGTACTGGATCGCGTCCTTCATCGCCGTGTCCGAGCCGAGGATGGTGAAGATCTGGGTGCCCGGCAGGCCGCCGAGGCTGAGGTTGACGACATCGGCGCCGTGGTCGGCCGCGTACCGGATGCCCTCGGCGATGTCCTCGCTCGTGCCCTGGCCGTCCTCGAGGACCTTGATCGGCATGACCTTCGCGTCCGGTGCGACACCGGCGACCCCGACCTCGTTGTCGGCGGCGGCCGCGATGGTGCCGGCGACGTGCGTGCCGTGGGAGTCGCTCTCCTGGCCCGTGCCGTCCTGGCCCTTCCAGCCCCCGTCGCCGCAGGAGCCGGCCTGCTCGCCGCAGACGAAGTCGGCGCCGGGCACGAGCTGCCCCTGCAGGTCGGGGTGACCGAGGTCGACACCGGTGTCGACGACCGCGACGACGGCGCCGTCACCGGTGCTCGTGGGCCAGGCCTGCTCCGCGTGGACCTGGTCCAGACCCCAGAGGTCCTCGCGCAGCGGGTCGTTCGTGCTCGCCTGGGCGCCACCGGCCGTGGCGATCAGGCCGACGGCGGTGACGGTCCCGGCCAGGGCAGCGGTCCATCGGGTGCGATTCATTCGGGAGGTGTCCTTCGTGCATCGGGGGTCCCGACGACCGTCGCCGGGAACTGGTGTTACCCGACGGTAATGGCGATCGTCGCGGCCCGCAGCGCGAAGGGCGCGGAGGCGCCCGGTGCCGCCCGAGGCGCGCGGACTCCCCTTCGCCCTCCGCCTGGCACGCCGTTCCTCCCCCGGCAGGGGAACCCCGCCTTCGCACGAGCTCCGAACTCGTGCGAAGGCGGGGTGTCTCGGGTCACCCGATCATCGCCGCTCCCCCGACCCGGGTCACACCGGCGGGATGTCCCGGCGGCGGGTGGAGAAGGTGCGCTCGCGCCCGCGGGCGTGGCGCAGCCGGGCGAGCAGCTCACGACGCAGGTCACCGGGCTCGACGACCTGGTCGATGACCAGGTCGCTGGCCAGCCGCTCGAGGTCGACGTCCTCGAGGTACTCCTCGCGCTTGGCGGCGATGAACTCCTCGCGCGCCTCCTCGCCCTGCTCCGCCTCGATCTGGGCGATCGTGTTGGCGTAGACCGCGTTGACCGCCGCCTCGGGGCCCATGACGGCGATCCGCGCGGTCGGCAGCGCGATCGTCGCGTCCGGGGCGAAGCCGGGCCCGCCCATCGCGTACAGGCCGGCGCCGTAGGCCTTGCGCACGACGACGCAGAACTGCGGCACCGTCGCGGAGGCGACCGCCGAGACCATCTTCGCGCCGTGGCGGATGATGCCCCCGCGCTCGACCTCGGAGCCGATCATGAAGCCCGGCACGTCGGCCAGGTAGATGAGCGGGATCGAGTAGGCGTCGCACAGCCAGATGAAGCGGGCGGCCTTGTCGGCGCTGTCGGTGAAGAGCACCCCGCCCTTGGCCATCGAGTTGTTGGCGACGACCCCGACCGTCTCCCCGTCCATCCGGCCGAGGCCGACGACCAGCTCGGGGGCGAAGAGCTCCTTGACCTCGAAGAAGGAGTCCTCGTCGACGAGTCCGTCGATGACGTCGCGGATGTCGAAGGGCTGGGACTCCCGCTCCGGGACCGTCGTCTTCGTGAGGGGCGCGGTGGGTGGCTCGGGCTGGTATGTCGGCAGCTCGCTGTGCCAGTTCTGCGGGAGGTAGCTCAGCCACAGCCGGGCGACCTCGATCGCCTCGGAGTCGTCGGCGACGAGGACGTCCCCGACGCCGCTCACGGTGCAGTGCATCCGGGCCCCGCCCATCTCCTCGAGCGAGACCCTCTCCCCCACGACCATCTCGGCCATGCGGGGGCTGCCCAAGTACATCGAGGCATTGCCGTCGACCATGATGACCAGGTCGGTGAAGGAGGGGATGTAGGCGCCGCCGGCCGCGCTCGGGCCGAAGAGGCAGCAGACCTGGGGGACCTTGCCGGAGAGGGCGACCTGGTTGTGGAAGATGTGCCCGGCGCCGCGGCGTCCGGGGAACATCTCGACCTGGTCGGTGATCCGGGCACCGGCCGAGTCGACGAGCCAGAAGACCGGCAGCTCCTCACGCAGCGCGGTCTCGGTGGCCCGCACGATCTTCTCGACGGTGCGCGCGCCCCACGAGCCCGCCTTGACCGTCGGGTCGTTCGCGATGACGATGACCGGTCGCTCGTCGACCAGGCCCCGCCCGGTGACGACACCGTCGGCGGGCAGCGTGCCCGCGGTCGCGTTGGCGTAGCGCCCGTCCTCGACGAAGCTGCCCTCGTCGACGAGCAGGCCGATGCGGTCGCGCACGTAGAGCTTGTTCTGGGACTCCAGCTTCGCGGCGGCCCGCTCGGTCGGCCGGTCGGAGAGCGCGTGCGCGGTACGCATCCGCTGGCGCAGGTCCTCGACCGCAGGATCCTTGGGGTGGGTGGACATGTGACTCCCTTCGCTCAGGCCGGCAGGCCGAGGTGACGGGCGATGACCATCCGCTGGACCTCGGAGGTGCCCTCACCGATCTCGAGGATCTTCGCGTCGCGGTAGAAGCGGGCCACGGGGTACTCCTCCATGAAGCCGTTGCCGCCGAAGATCTGGGTGGCGATGCGGGTGGCGCTGACCGCCGCCTCGGACGTGTACAGCTTGGCGATCGACGCCGCCTTGGCGACCTCCTGCGTCGAGCGCAGCCCGCGGTCGGCCTGGTCCTTCAGCCACGCGGCCTTGTAGGTGAGCACGCGGGAGGTCTCGGCCATGACGGCCAGGTCGGAGACCTGGAAGGAGACGCCCTGGTTGG
>CAYSGN010000078.1:0-12801 GCA_964430615.1 uncultured Janibacter sp.
TCCCACACGGAGGCCGAGGCCGTTGCGCGACTGGTCGGGGTGACAGGATTTGAACCTGCGACCTCTTCGTCCCGAACGAAGCGCGCTACCAAGCTGCGCCACACCCCGAGGGTCTCGCCGCCGACTTCAAGCGGCGACACGAAAGGATAACCCAGCCCCCCGCCAGAACCAGAATCGGGGTCAGGCCCCCTCCTCCACGCGGGGCACGAGGGTCATCACGGTGGCCTCCGGGCGGCAGGCGAAGCGCACCGGCGCGAAGCGCGAGGCCCCCAGACCGGCTGACACGTGCAGCCAGGTGGCGCCCGCCGGCTGCGGCGCCCCGCGGCCGGCCCCCGCCCACCAGCGGGAGACCCCCTTCGCGCGGCCCCGATCCAGGTCGCAGTTGGTCACGAGTGCGCCGTAGCCGGGCAGGCGCAGCTGTCCGCCGTGGGTGTGCCCGGCGATGAGCAGGTCCGCGCCGTCCCCGGCCATCGCGTCGAGCACGCGCTGGTAGGGAGCGTGCAGCACCCCGAGGGTCGCCGCGGCGTCGTCGGCCGCCGGGCGGGAGACCGACGCGTAGTCGTCGCGGTGGACGTGCGGGTCGTCGACGCCGACGAGGTCGATCCGCTGCCCGCCGAGCTCGAGGGAGGTCCGGGCGTTGTCCAGGTCCACCCACCCTCGATCGGTCATCCCGGAGCGCAGCTCCTCGGTGGGCAGCGCGAGGCGTGTGCGAGTGGCCCTGGCATGGTCCTTCGTGAGGTAGAGCGCGGGGTTCTTCACCACCGGGGCCCAGTAGTCGTTGGAGCCCATGACGAAGACCCCGGGCAGGTCGAGCAGCGGCCCCATCGCCTCCAGCACGGACGGCACGGCCCGCAGGTGGCTGAGGTTGTCCCCGGTGTTGACGACGAGGTCGGGCTCGAGGGCGGCGAGCTCGCGGATCCAGGCCGACTTGGCCTCCTGACCGGGCACCATGTGGATGTCGCTGAGCTGGAGCACCCGCAGCGGGCGGCTGCCCGGCGCGAGGACGGGGAGGGTGTACCGGCGAAGGGCGAAGAGCCGCGGCTCGACGAGGGACGCCCAGCCCAGGGCGGCCACGCCGCACGCGCAGGCCCCGGCGAGCACCCGGAGGGGGGTCGATGTCACGGGGACATCTTCGCAAAGACGGCGACCGGCCCGGGGCGGGTGGGAGAATCGCGCCATGACCGACTCGCTCAAGGCCACCCTCCAGCACGACCTGCACGCGGCCATGCGTGCCCGCGAGGAGGTGACGGTCTCCACCCTGCGCATGGTCCTCACCGCGATCAGCACCGCGGAGGTCTCCGGGACCGCTGCGCGCGAGCTCGGTGACGACGAGGTCCTCAAGGTGCTCACCAAGGAGGCCAAGAAGCGCAAGGAGGCGGCGACCGCCTACGCGGAGGCGGGCCGCGGTGAGCTGGCCGAGCGGGAGGGGGCGGAGCTGGCCGTCCTCGAGGGCTATCTGCCCGAGCAGCTGGGGGAGGTCGAGGTGGAGGCCGTCGTCGAGCGGGCGATCGAGCAGGTGGGCGCCACGTCGATGGCCCAGATGGGCCAGGTCATGAAGGTCGCCCAGAACGAGGTCGCCGGCCGCGCCGACGGGTCGCTCGTCGCGGCCAAGGTCAAGGCGCGTCTGGGCTCCTGAGGGACGACGAAGGGCGGGCCCCCGCGGTGGGGGCCCGCCCTTCGTCATCGGGTCGGGTGGCTAGTCGCCGCCGGAGCTGTCCGCCGCCGGGCTCTCCGAGGCCGAGGAGTCGCTCGGCGGGTTGCCCGTGGAGACGTGGATGGTCACGGTCGAGCCCTCCTTGACCTCCCCGGACGGGGTGACCAGCCCGACGGCGCCGGGGTCGACCTTGCTGTCGATCTGGGGCCCCTCCTCGACCTTGAAGCCGGCCTTCTCCAGCTTGTCCTTGGCCTGTGTCGGGCCCATCCCGACGACATTCGGGACCTCCTCGACATCGCCCTTGACGATCTCCTTCGGAGGTTCGGGGAACTTCTTCTTCTTCATGCCCTCGGAGGCATCGTCCATGATGTCCTTCCAGATCGGCGCGGCGATGGTGCCGCCGAAGACCTGGTCGTAGTACCGGCCACCGAGGGTGATGCCGTCCATGTCGTACTCCCGGATGGGGGAGCCGACCCAGATCGCCGTGGAGAGCTGAGGGGTGTAGCCGGCGAACCAGGACTGGCGGTGGTTGTCCGTCGTACCGGTCTTGCCGGCCGCCTGGCGGCCGTTCGCGAGGTCGTTGCCCTCGGCGGTACCACCCGGCTCCAGCGAGCCCAGGAGCAGCTGCGTGACGCCGCGGGCCACGCCCTTGTCCATGACCTGCTTGCACGTCGGCGGGTCGATCTTCATCTTCGTGCCGTTGGCCGTGGTGATCGACTCGATCGGGTTCGGCGGGCAGTACTTGCCGTCCGCGGCGAGCGTGGCGTAGGAGGCGGCCAGCTGCAGCGGGGTGGTCGAGTCGGACCCGAGGACGAGGTTGGAGATCGCGTAGATGTCCTTGGTCTTCTCGCCGCCGGAGTAGGCCAGCCCGTAGGGGAGGCCGTAGCCGTCGGTCAGCCCCATCTTGGCCATGACCTTCGGGATCTCGCAGGAGCCGACCTCCGAGGCCAGCTGGGCGAAGGCGGTGTTGATCGACTTCTTCGTGACCTCGGCGAGCGAGAGCTTGCCGCCGATCGTGTAGTCGTTGGACACCTGCCACGGGTCGACGGTCGTGCACCCCTTCTCGAAGTCGCTGCTCGTGAAGGTGGCCGGCGTCGTCACACCCGCGGTCGGGACGTCGATCGTGGACTCGAGCGGCATGCCCTGCTCGAGGGCCGCGACGAGGGCGTACATCTTCGCCGTCGACCCGATCGCGAAGCCGTTGGTCCCGCCGTACTGGGCCGGGACGGACCAGGCCTGCTCGGAGTACTTCGTCGAGGCCTTCTCGAGGCCGATCTTGTACTTCGAGGTCTGACCGATGGCCAGCACGTCCCCGGTGCCCGGCTCGACGAGCGCGCCGGCGGCGCCGAACTTCTCGGAGCCGTAGGGGACCCGCTTGGTCAGGTCCTTGTGCAGCTGCTTCTGCCAGTCACGGTGCAGCGTCGTCTTGATCGTCAGCCCACCGGTGTTGACCGCCTGGAGACGGGCGTCCGGGTCCGGGCCGAGCTCCGGCATCTGCTGCAGGTAGGAGATGACGTAGTTGCAGAAGTAGGGGTCGGTCGAGTCCGAGCACGTGCCGCCCTCGCTCGTGGAGATGTCGAGCATGCTCTCCAGGCTCTTGGACTTGGCGTCCTCGGACTGCTCGGCGGTGATGATGCCGAGGCTCTCCATCCGGTTGAGGACGACGTCGCGGCGCTGCTCGACCTCCTCGGGGTTGGTCCGGATGTTCAGCCGACCCGGGGACTGGACGACCCCGGCGAGCGTCGCGGACTCGGCGAGGGTGAGGTCGTCGGCGGACTTGCTGAAGAAGTGCTGCGCGGCGGCCTCGACCCCGTAGGCCTTGTCGCCGTAGTAGGCGAGGTTGAGGTAGCTGGCGAGGATCTGGTCCTTGGTGTGCGTCTTCTCGACGTTGATCGCGTACTTCAGCTCCTCCAGCTTGCGGCTGTAGGTCTGCGCGACGGCGTCCTGGGCCGCCTCCTGGTTGCCCTTGCGCAGGGCCTTCTCCTGCATCATCAGCTTGACGTACTGCTGGGTGATGGAGGACCCGCCCTGGGTGGACCCGGAGGTCGCGTTGCTGACGAGGGCGCGCAGGGTGCCGCGGATGTCCAGACCCCCGTGCTCGTAGAAGCGGCTGTCCTCGATGGCCAGCTGCGCCTTCTGCATCCACGGCGAGATCTTCTTCAGCGGCACGACGACACGGTTCTTGTCGTACGGCGTGGCGAGCAGCTCGCCATCGGCGGAGACGATCTTCGACTGCTGGGAGAGCGGGTTCGCGGTGAACTCGTCGTCCATCGACAGGAAGCCCTCGGCCGTGGTCTGGGCCGCCTCGCCCCCGGCCCCCGCGAAGGGGATGACCACCCCGGCCCCGACGAGCCCCAGCCCGACGGACACGGCGATGAAGGCTCCGAGCAGGCGCACCACGTGGGGCTTCCGGGAGTCAGACATGGCCACCAGGGTAAATGAGCTTTCTGGGCATGTGCCGTACGTCCGGCGGGGCGTCGCGGCCCCGGGCGACGTGGGCGGCCCGCCGGTCGCCGTCGGTGGTCACCCGTGCAGCGCCGACCCGACCTGGCGCAGCCCGTCGACGTCGTGCACGTCCACCGCCTGCGCAGGGACGGTGACCAGCGGTACCCCGGGGTGCGAGGTGCGGAAGCGGGAGACGACGCCGCGGTGCCGGGAGGCGGTGTCGGCCACGTCCGCGTGCACCCGCAGCACGGCGGCGGCCAGGCCGTGGCCGCCCTTCGCCTCGAGCCTGTCGGCGGCCTCCTCCGCGCGCCCGGCCGCCACCTGGCGCGCCCGGGAGACCTGCACCCGGTTGACGACCATGCCGGCCGGCGGCATGCGGTCCCGCGTCAGACGGTCGATGAAGTACCCGGCCTCCCGCAGGGCATCGCGCTCGGGAGCGGCCACGACGAGGAAGGCGGTCTCGGGGCGCGCGAGCAGGGCATAGGTCTCGTCCGCGCGCTTGCGGAAGCCGCCGAACATCGTGTCCGTGGCCGCGATGAAGGTCTGCACGTCCCGGAGGAAGTCACCCCCGAGGAGCTTGGCCATCACCGTGCCGGCCATGTTCACCCCCGCGCTGAAGATCTTCAGCGAGGTCCGTCCGCCCACCTTCGCCGGTGCGGTCATCATCCGGATGAACCGCCCGTCGAGGAAGGACCCGAGGCGCTGCGGGGCGTCGAGGAAGTCCAGCGCGGAGCGGGAGGGCGGGGTGTCGACGATGACGAGGTCCCAGTCCCGGGACCCGTCGACCATCTGGGCGTGCAGCTGCCCGAGCTTCTCCATCGCCATGTACTCCTGGGTCCCGGCGAAGGAGCTGGACACGGCGATGTAGAAGGGGTTGGCCAGGATCTGGGCGGCCTTCTCGGGGGTGGCGTGGGCCTCGACCACCTCGTCGAAGGTGCGCTTCATGTCGAGCATCATCGCGTCGAGCGAGCCGCCGGCGGAGCCGTCGATGCCCGCGACGGGGCGCGGTGTGTTGTCCAGCTCCTCCAGCCCGAGGGCCTGGGCCAGGCGGCGCGCGGGGTCGATGGTGAGCACGACGACCTTGCGGCCGCGCTCGGCGGCACGCACCCCGAGCGCGGCCGCGGTCGTGGTCTTGCCGACGCCGCCGGAGCCGCAGCAGACGATGATGTGCCGCTCCGGGTCGTCGAGGACCGCGTCGGCGTCGAAGGACGGGCCGCTCCTGGCCATCACACGCCCCCCTGCTCGGTGATCTCCTCGGCGAGCAGGCGCAGCTCGCCGGACTCGATGCCGCCGGGCACGTGCGGCAGCCGCAGCAGCGGGGTCGCCAGCTCCTCGAGGACGTCCAGCTGCTCCTGCTGGAGGCCGGCGCGAAGGGCGTGCTCCGTCCCCTCGCGCAGCAGCCCGTCGACGGTGGCCGGGCCGGTCGTGATGCCGACCTCCTCGAGGGCGGTGACGAGCTCCTCGCGGGTGGCGTCGGCCTCCTGGGTCAGGGCGAGCGCCTGCTCGCGGGTCAGCAGCGGCGGTCGCACGCCGTTGGCGATGACCGACCCGACCCGCAGGGAGAGGCCGCCGAGCTCCTCGATGGCGTCGAGGCTCTCCTGGACCGGCATCTCCTCGAGGAGGGTGACGATGTGCACCCGGGTCATCGGGCTCTGCAGGACCCGGGTGATGGAGTCGGCCTGGCTGCGGATCGGACCGACCTTGGCGACCTGCGAGACCTCCTCGTTCACCGCGAGGAAGCGTCCGATCCGCCCCGTCGGCGGCGCGTCGAGGACCACGGCGTCGTAGACGGGGCGCTTGCGGGCGCCCTTCGTCGTGCGGCCGACGGCCTCGTACACCTTGCCGATGAGCAGGACGTCACGCACGCCGGGCGCGATGGTCGTCGCGAAGTCGATCGCGCCGACCTTCTCCAGGACCGAGCCGGCCCGGCCGAGCTTGTAGAACTTGTGGAGGTACTCCATGAGGGCCGCCTTGGCGTCCACGGAGAGCCCGTGGACCTGCCCGCCGGAGACGTCGGTGACGAGCACCTGCTCCACCGGGCCGAGAGGGGCCACGTCGAGCACCTGGGAGATGCCCTGGCGGCCCTCCACCTCGGCGAGGAGGACCTGCTGGCCCTGGGCCGCGAGGGAGAGCGCGAGGGCGGCGGCGACGGTCGTCTTGCCGGTCCCGCCCTTCCCCGTGACGACGTGCAGCCGGACGGGTGAGGTGGAGGGGACGGTCACAGGGCCCAGCCTACGAGTAGGGTGCCGACATGACTCAGTGGGAGTACGCGACCGTTCCGCTCATCGTCCACGCGACCAAGCAGATCCTCGACCAGTGGGGCGAGGACGGCTGGGAGCTCGTCCAGGTCGTCCCCGGCCCGGACGGCACCAACCTCGTCGCCTACATGAAGCGTCAGAAGGCCGCCTGATGGGACGCATCGACGACCGCCTCGCCGAGCTGTCCGTGACCCTCGCCGCGCCGCCCCCGCCCGCCGGCGCCTACGTGCCCGCGCTCGTCGACGGGGCGCTCGTGCACACCTCCGGCCAGGTGCCGATGGTCGACGGGCAGCTGCCGGTGACCGGCCACGTGGGTTCCGAGGTCGAGCCGGAGCAGGCCAAGGAGATGGCCCGCGTCTGTGCGATCAACGCGCTCGCGGCGATCAAGGCCGAGATCGGTGATCTCGACCGGATCGAGCGGGTCGTCAAGGTGACCGGCTTCGTCTCCAGCGCACCGGACTTCACCGGGCAGCCGGGTGTCATCAACGGCGCCAGCGAGTTCCTCGGCGAGGTCTTCGGCGACGCCGGGACGCACGCCCGCTCCGCCGTCGGGGTCGCCGCGCTGCCCCTCGGTGCGCCCGTCGAGGTCGAGGTCACGGTGAGGCTGGCGGGCTGATGCCCCAGCGCGACTTCCTCGTCGACGTCGACGCCCAGCGCAGCCTCGGCCTGGACGGCCGCCGGCCGCAGGCACCTGCGGAGCCGGCGCCGCTCAGGCTGGCCTCGACCGTGATGCTGCTGCGCGACGACGACGGGCCGCTCGAGGTCTTCATGATGCGGCGGGTGCGCGAGATGGACTTCGCCGCGTCGATGCACGTCTTCCCCGGAGGCGGGGCGGACCGCCGCGACGCGGAGGACGAGCTGCCCTGGGCCGGCCCTGAGGTGGGGGAGTGGGCCGAGCTGCTCGGCACCGACGAGGCCGACGCGCGGATGCTCGTCGCGGCCGCCGTGCGGGAGATCTTCGAGGAGACGGGTGTCCTCCTCGCCTCCCCGGCGGAGGGCGACGGGGAGTCGCCGCACCTCGACCCGGACGAGGCCACGGACCTGCGCCGCCGGTTGGTGGCCCGGGAGATCGGCTTCGGTCAGGTCCTGCTCGACCGCCGGCTGGTGCTGCGCAGCGACCTGCTCCGCTACCGGGCGCACTGGATCACGCCGGTCGTCGAGCCGCGCCGCTACGACACCCGCTTCTTCGTCGCCGCGGTGCCCCCGGGCCAGGACCCGGACGGCGACACCACCGAGGCCGACCTCACCGAGTGGGTGCGCCCCCAGGGGGTGCTCGACGCCTTCGCCGACGGTGACCTCATGCTCCTGCCCCCGACGCTGGTCTGCCTCGAGCAGCTGGCGCAGGTGAGCACGGTCAGCGCCGCGCTCGAGCAGCAGCTGCCGATCGCTCCCGTCATGCCCGAGTTCGTCATCTCCGACGCCGGCCCGGCGATGCGGGCGCAGCTGCCGTGAGCGGGCACCCGGCTCCCGAGCCGTCCGCCCCCTTCGGTGCCTGGGCAGGCGGCCAGATCACCCCGCACGCCCACTGCCTCCTCCAGGGCAACCCCGGGCCGATGACCCTCGACGGGACGAACACCTGGGTGCTGCTCTCCCCGGAGGGGAGCGAGGCGATCGTCATCGACCCGGGCGAGGACGAGCCGGCGCACCAGCAGCGGGTCGTCGACCACGTGAGCGCGCGGGGGGCGCGGGTCAGCCAGATCGTGCTCACCCACGGCCATCACGACCACAGCGAGGGAGCGCCCCGACTGGCCCGGCTGACCGGCGCGCCCGTGCGCGCGGTCGGCACCGGGCACGACGACCTGGGTGACGGCGACGTGCTGCGCGCCGACGACCTCGAGGTCCGGGTGGTGACCACCCCGGGGCACACGGCGGACTCGATCTCCTTCGCGCTGCCCGCGGACCACGCGCTGCTCACCGGCGACACGGTGCTCGGGCGCGGGACGACCGTCGTGGCCCACCCCGACGGGGAGCTGGCGGCCTATCTCGACTCCCTGGAGCGCATCCGCTCCCTGACCGGCGACGGCGCGGTCACCTCGATCCTCCCCGGTCACGGCCCGACCGTCCCGGACGCCGCGGCGATGGTCGACTTCTACCGGGTGCACCGCCGGGAGCGGCTGGAGCAGGTGCGGACCGCCGTCGCGGACGGGCACCGCACGGCCGACGAGGTCGTGGCGCACGTGTACGCCGACGTCGACCGGGCCGTGTGGCCGGCGGCACGGCTGTCCGTGCTGGCCCAGCTGGAGTACCTCGGGCTCTGAGGCGAAGGGGGCGGCGCCTCAGCGGGCGCGACGCTGGAGCCGCTCCAGGTCGGTGATGAGCACCGCGCGCGCCTCCAGCCGCAGCCAGCCGCGGCTGGCGAAGTCCGCGAGCGCCTTGTTGACCGTCTCGCGGGAGGCGCCGACGAGCTGGGCCAGCTCCTCCTGGGTGAGGTCGTGGGCGACCATCGTCCCGTCCTCGACCGGGCGGCCGAAGCGGTCCCCGAGCTCGAGCAGGGCCTTGGCCACGCGGCCGGGCACGTCGGTGAAGACGAGGTCGGCGAGGTTCTCGTTCGTCCGGCGCAGCCGACGGGCCAGCGCGGCCAGCAGCGCGCCGGCGATGCGCGGGTGGGCGGCGAGCAGCTGGGTCAGCTGCTCGTGACCGAGGCCGACGAGCTGGGTCTCCGCCACGGCGGTCGCGGTGGCGGTCCTCGTGCCCGGGTCGAAGAGGCTCAGCTCGCCGAGCATCTCGGAGGGGCCGAGGATGGCCAGCAGGTTCTCGCGACCGTCGCTGGCCGAGCGGCCGAGCTTGATCTTGCCCTCGGTGATGATGTACAGCCGGTCCCCCTGGTCCCCCTCGTTGAAGAGGACGTCCCCACGTTCCATGCGGACGGGGGTCATCGATGCCATCACCTTGGCGGCGTCGGCATCATCGAGACTCGCGAACAGCGGGGCGCGGCGTACGACATCGAGATTCACAGTGGGCAGTGTGCCATGGACCACCAGCGGGCGGGGCCTAGGCTGCCAGAGTGTCTGTCCCACGCACGGAGTCCCCGCTCGCCCGCACGCGCCGGGCCCGGAAGATGTACCGCCAGCTGCACGCGCACTACCCGTACGCCCACATCGAGCTGGACTTCGAGACCCCGCTCCAGCTCCTCGTCGCGACGGTGCTGTCCGCGCAGACCACCGACGTCACCGTGAACAAGGTGACGCCGGGCCTCTTCGCCCGGTGGCCCACGGCGGCCGCCCTGGCCGCGGCGGACCGCACGGAGATGGAGGAGGTGCTGCGCCCGACCGGCTTCTTCCGCGCGAAGACCAACTCGGTGCTCAAGCTGAGCGCGACGCTCGTCGAGGAGCACGACGGTGAGGTGCCGCGCCGGATGGAGCAGCTGGTCAGGCTCCCGGGGGTGGGACGCAAGACCGCCAACGTCGTGCTCGGCAACGCCTTCGGCGTCCCGGGGATCACGGTCGACACCCACTTCGGGCGCCTCGCGCGTCGGATGGGGTGGACCGAGGAGGAGGACCCGGTGCGGGTGGAGCACGAGGTCGGGGCGCTCTTCCCGAAGAAGGACTGGACGATGCTCAGCCACGTGCTGATCTTCCACGGACGGCGCACCTGCCACGCCCGCCGGCCGGCGTGCGGGGCCTGCCCGGTCGCCCGGCTCTGCCCGTCCTACGGGACCGGTGAGACCGACCCCGAGCTGGCGGCCACCCTGCTGAGGTACGAGCTGGCGCCGGGCGCGGAGGGACGATGAGCGCGGGCCCCGGGGGCGCGGCCACGGAGGGGCCGCCCGACTGGCTGCTCGGTGCGGAGGAGCGGCTGCGGGAGGACCTGCCCGAATGGTTCACCCGCTTCCGACCGCCCGCGGACCCGCAGCGGCGCTCCGCGGTCCTGCTGCTCGTGGGTCCCCGCGGAGGGGGCGAGCACGAGATCGTCCTCACCGAGCGGTCCGGGCACCTGCGCAGCCACGCCGGACAGGTCTCCTTCCCGGGCGGCAAGCTGGACCCCGGGGAGACCTCGGTGCAGGCCGCGCTCCGGGAGACCTGGGAGGAGGTCGGCGCGGACCCGTCCTCGATCGACGTCGTCGGTTCCTTCCCGCAGCTGTGGCTCTCCCCGAGCCAGAACGCCGTGAGCCCCATCCTCGGGTGGTGGCGCCGGCCCGCCCCGCTGCGGGTCGTGGACCCCGGCGAGGTGGCGCGGGTCGAGCGCATCCCGCTGAGCGAGCTGCGGGACCCGGGCAACCGCTTCACCGTGCGTGGTCCCGGTGGCTTCGTCGGTCCCGGCTTCGAGGTGGCCGACCTCTTCGTCTGGGGGTTCACCGCCCAGCTGCTCACCGTCTTCCTCGACGCGGCGGGCCTGAGCGTGCCCTGGGACGAGGGCGCTCGCCGCCGGTTGCCCTGGCGCTACGTGCGCCAGTACCTCAGCGCGTCGGGGAGACCTCGGCCAACCAGCCGGTGAGCGCCGCGCTGACCGGCCCCGGCGCCTCCTCGGGCACGAAGTGACCGACGCCCGGCACCGTGACCCGGGTGACCGGCCCGGCGACGAGGCGGGTGCTCTCGTCCGTGAGGACGGGCAGGGTGGAGGGGTCGTGCTCACCCGCCACCTGGAGGACGGGGAGGGGGATCGGCGTCTTGATCCGGTGCAGGTACCGGATGCCCGTGGGGGTGACCCGGCAGCGGTAGAACCACCGGTGGTACTCGGTGGCGGCATGTCCGGCGAAGGGGAAGGACATCGCCTCCGTGTAACGGCCGGACACCTCGTCGGTGATCCAGGAGGTGTCCGGCCCCGACCAGGTGCGCAGCCGACGCCCGACGGCCATCGGCTGGCGCTCCGGCGCGAAGGGGGACTGCAGCTCGCGCAGGTAGTCGTTGGCCCGCCACTGGAGCGGGTGGCGCAGCATCGCCCGGTGCAGGGTGCGCGGGTGGGGCATCCCGACCGCCGCGACGGCGGTGGTCGCCTCCGGGTGCAGGCTCGGCATGCTCCACGCGATCCAGGCCCCCAGCCCGTGACCGACGACGACCGCCCGTGGTGCACCCAGGCTGCGCACGACGGCGGCGAGGTCGTCGCACGCGGTGGGCAGGTCGTGGCCGCCGGGGGGCTTGTCGCTCGCGCCGTAGCCCCGCAGGTCGAGCGCGGCGACACGGTAGCCGGCGTCGGCCAGAGCAGGGATCTGGGCGCGCCAGGCCCACCAGAACTGCGGATGACCGTGGACGAGGAGGACGAGCGGGCCGCTCCCCGCGACGGCCACGTGGAATCGTGCGCCGTTCGCGGAGACGAATCGGTGCTCCCACGGCCCCTCGACGAGGGCCGCCGCGGCGTCGGGCGAGCTCAGCTGCGCGGGGTCGCCGGCTCGAGGGGCTCGACCGGCTGCGGGCCGCCCTGCTTGATGGCCTCGACGGTGTCCTGAGCGTTGCGGATCGCCCGCTCCGGCTTCGGCTTGGCCCGCTTGAGCGCCTTGATGCCCACGAGGGCCAGGATGCCGGCGACGAGGAAGAGCAGCAGGGTGATGATGAGGTAGCCCGCCCAGACGGGCAGCCACACCGCGATCACGCGCGCGAGCGTGTGGAAGAGGAAGATCAGCCCGAGCAGCGCGAGGAAGCCGGCGCCCGCGAGCAGGCCCGCTCCCTTGCCGCCGATGGAGACGCCCTGGGTGATCTCCGCCTTGGCGAGCTGGATCTCGCTGTGCACGATCGCGGAGATGTCGTGGCTGGCATCCGCGACGAGCTGACCGACGGTGCGCTCGGACTCACCGGGGGCGGCGTGCCCGACCCGGCGCTGAGCGGCCCGCTCGGCCGGGGTGCCGGTGGTGCTGCTGGCGCTCTCGTTGCTCATGGTGCTCCTGCTCGCTGTCGACGGTCGTGGCCACCCGCGGGTGGCCCGTTCTGTGAGCAGACTACCTACGGGGGCGCGTGCACGGCGGGAGCGACTCCTCGTGGACCTGGACACACGCTCGGCGACGACCTGGCCGCACCTGCGAGGACGCCCGCGCCGGGGCCCGGCGTCCGGACGCGGCGCCGGGGTCGGGGCGGGGGAGCGGGAGGTCGTGGGGACGTCCCTCGCCGCCCGCGGCGGAGGCCGCGAGGCCGCTAAGCGGGCCCCACGAGAGGGGCTCTGCAGGGCCGATTTGGCATGCGGGCCGCACGTCCTCTAATGTTCTTCCACGTCAGCCCGAAAGGGAGGAACGGACACCAAGCGGCGGCCCTTGTGGGACCGCACCAAGTAGGCCGGTCCCAGGACTGACAGCCCCTCGCGAAGAGCGGCGCGGTGATGTCACTGCACATGACCGGGACGCGATTCGGAACCGAGCAGCACAGCTGGTAAGGTTCGGGCGCACCACCGAAGATCCAAGCGCGATCGAGATGCCGGGCCCGAGACGACCCCGTCTGGACGCCCAAGCATAGCCGGTGGTAAACTAGAGAAGTTGCCCTTTCTGCGGTCTGCCTTGTGTGGTGGGTTGTGGTTGTGGGT
>CAYSGN010000079.1:0-12431 GCA_964430615.1 uncultured Janibacter sp.
CCGATCCCCACCCACGAGAACGGTGACCAGGTCCTCGAGGGCCTCACGTACCAGATGACGGCCTGGCGCCACGGGGAGGAGGCGATGATCCCCTTCCACGACGAGGTCGGTTACATCATGTGGGACAAGACGAACGGGCAGGTGATCCGCACCTTCGCGGTGCCCCGCGGCCTGGCGATCCTCGCCGGAGGTGACGCGGGGCCCTGGGACACGCGGCTGACCTTCCGCGCCACCCCGGGCGACGGCGGCTACGGGCTCTCGCAGAACCTGCACCTCCTCCAGCGGGCCGAGGCCATGTCCCTCGAGAGCGTCTTCGCCTTCAACGACGACGGGACCTTCAGCTACACCTCCGACCTGACGCTCAAGCTCGCGGCCACGGGTGAGCAGATGCACCACACCGACCGCAACACCCTGCACCGGGTCAAGCGCTACCACCCCGGCATCGAGCACCAGTAGCTCGAGCCCCCGGAGGGGGCCTGGCCACCTCGGACGTCACAGGGCGCCGAGGTGGCCGACCTTCACCCCCGTCAGCTCCTCGGCCTTGCGGGCGCTCTCCCCCGCCCGCAGGTCCTTGAGGGCATCGGCGACCTGCGCCCCTGCCTCGTGCGGCGCCTTGACGACGACCCGACGCCGCGCCTCGTCGCCGGGGACCGGCAGGGGGCCGAGCAGCTCGGCGTCTCCCACCGCCCGGAGGGCGGTCTCCAGCTGGTCGACGTGACGACGCGGCGTGACGACCTCGGCGGCCCAGGTCGCCGGCGGGAGACCCAGCTCGCCCCGCTCGGCGAGCTCGCGCCCCGCGAACCACTGCGGGTCCCAGCGCACGAGCGCCTCCACGGCCGGGATGGTCGCGTGCGCCGGCGCGCCGCAGAGGACGACCACGCCCCCGGCTCGCCAGGAGCGGCCCAGGGCGGCCGCCGCGAACCAGCGACGGACGGACTCCTCACCCGCCCGCAGGTCCGGCCGGTCCAGGCTCGCCCAGGCATCGAGCAGCAGCACCGCGGCGAAGCCCTCGTCGGCCACCGGCTCCGCGCCCGGGGTCGCCACGACGATGGCCGGCTCGGGACCGACCCGGTCGAGCACCTCCCCCGCCCCCGAGGTGAGGACGCGTACCCCCGGGAAGGCCCGGCCGATCTCCTCGGCCGTCCGGCGGGCCCCGATGATCCCGGCCCGCAGGCGGGTCCCGCCGCAGTCGGGGCAGACGAAGCCCTCCGGGGAGCGGCCGCACCACTGGCACTGCGGTGGACGGTCGGGTGCGGGCAGGGCGAGCGGACCGCTGCACTCCGGGCAGCGGGCCGACCGCCGGCACCGGGCGCAGGACATCGCCGGCACGTACCCGCGGCGAGGCACCTGGAGCAGGACCGGCCCGGACGCGAGCGCCCGGCTCGCAGCGCGGTGGGCCGAGGACGGGATGTGGGCGCGTGCTCCCGGCCCGTCCCGCTCGGCGTCGGTGCCCTCACCGGCGACGACCACCTGCGGGGCGTCGGCGCGCTGGATCGCTCCGCCGACGGGGTGCACCGACCCGGCGGCGACGAGCGCCGCGACGTCGGTGGACATCGAGAACCCGCCGGTGAGCAGCGCGGCGCCCTCGATGTCCGCACGCAGGGAGAGCACGTCGCGCACGTGCGGGTAGGGGGCCCGGGGCTCGGTGTGCAGGTCGTCCCCGTCGTCCCACCAGGCGACGAGCCCGAGGTCGGCCACGGGTGCGTAGGCCGCTGCCCGGGTGCCCACGACGACCCGGGACTGCCCGCGCAGCACCTTCAGCCACGCGGTGTAGCGCGCCTGGGGCCCCTGGTCCGCCGTGAGCCGCACGTGCTGCCCGCCGCCGAGCACCTCGGTCAGCGCGGCATCGACCCGGGTGACGTCCCGCTGGTCGGGGACGACGATGACGCTCCCCCGGCCGGAGAGCAGCGCCGCCCGCGCCGCCTCGGCCAGAGCCCTGGGCCAGTCCTCGCTGCTCGGGAGCGACGGCGCGGCCACCCACGCGGCGCGCGGGGACTCCCCCTTCGCCACCCGCGACCACCACGCCGGACCGGCCAGGTAGTCCGCCCACACCTGCGGGACCTCGTCGGTCGGCTCGACCTCCGGACGCCGCACCGGCTCGCTCGTCAGGGCCTTCTCCGCGCGGGCGTGCCGGGGCGGGATCGCCAGACGCAGCACGTCGCCGACCGTGCCCGCCTGCCGGCGCGCGAGGCGCCCGGCCAGCTCGAGCACCTCGGGGGTGAGCACCGGCTCCGGCGAGACGACGGTGCGCAGCGGTGCCAGCCGGCCCGCGTGCTCGGGCGTCTCGCTCCGCTCGACGAGGTACCCGGGACGGTCCCGGCCGGCGAAGCGCACCTTGACCCGGACCCCCGGCTGCGCGGTCTCGTCGAGCTCCTCGGGCACGAGGTACTCGAAGGGACGGTCGAGGTGGACCAGTCCCGTGTCGACGAGGACCCGGGCGACGGGGGCTGACGGTGGCACAGGGCAAACGTAACCGGGCGGGGTGTCAGCGCCACCGGCGATGTGCCGGTGGCGCCGCCCCGCCCGGTGGGCAGCGGGTCAGACGCCGACGGCGGCCCGCAGCTCCTCGACGCGGTTGGTCGCCTCCCAGGGGAAGGGACGCTCGTAGCCGACGGCCTCGGTCCGGCCGAAGTGGCCGTACGCGGCGGTCGGAGCGTAGATCGGACGGAGCAGGTCCAGCTCCTCGAGGATGGCGAGCGGGCGCAGGTCGAAGACCGTGTCCACGGCCTTGTGCAGCCGCTCCAGCGCGACCTTCTCGGTGCCGAAGGTCTCGATGTACAGGCCGACCGGCTGGGCCTTGCCGATGGCGTAGGCCACCTGGACCTCGCAGCGGCCGGCGAGCCCGGCGGCGACGATGTTCTTGGCCACCCACCGGGTGGCGTAGGCGCCGGAACGGTCCACCTTCGAGGGGTCCTTGCCCGAGAAGGCGCCCCCGCCGTGGCGGGCCATGCCGCCGTAGGTGTCGACGATGATCTTGCGGCCCGTGAGGCCGGCATCACCCATCGGTCCGCCGATGACGAACTTCCCGGTCGGGTTGATGAGCGTGCGGTAGTCCGAGGTGTCCAGCCGGACACCGGAGTCCTTCAGCGCCTCCATCACCGGGTCGAAGACGTGCTTCTTGACGTCCTCGGGCAGCTGGCGCTCGTGGTCGATCTCGTCCGAGTGCTGGGTCGAGAGCACGACCGTCTCGAGGCGCACGGCGCGGTCACCCTCGTAGTCGATGGTCACCTGGGTCTTGCCGTCCGGGCGCAGGTAGTCCAGCTCGCCGGACTTGCGCACCTCGGTCAGCCGCTGGGCCAGCCGGTGGGCGAGGAAGATCGGCAGCGGCATGAGCTCCGGGGTGTCCTCGCAGGCGTACCCGAACATCAGCCCCTGGTCGCCGGCACCCTGCTTGTCCTTGGGGTCCACGCCACCGGTGCGGTTCTCGTAGGCGGTGTCGACGCCCTGGGCGATGTCCGGGCTCTGCGCGCCGATGGACACCGAGACCCCGCAGGAGCGCCCGTCGAAGCCCTTCTCGGAGGAGTCGTACCCGACCCGGTCGGCGATGACCGAGCGCACCAGCTGCGGGATCTCCACGTAGGCCTCGGTCGTCACCTCACCCGCGATGTGCACGAGCCCGGTGGTCACCATGGTCTCGACGGCGACCCGTGCTCCCGGGTCGCTCTCGAGCATGGCGTCGAGGATCGAGTCCGAGATCTGGTCGCAGATCTTGTCGGGATGACCCTCGGTCACCGACTCGGAGGTGAAGAGTCGTCCGGTCACGCGCTACTCCCATCGAGATCAGCGGCACCGAGCCGCTTCGGTACGGGATGGCCAGTGTATGACCAGCCGGTCACGTGGACGGCAGGGTGTCCAGCACCGTGTCCCAGATCTCGTCGGCGACCGCGCGCTTGCTGGCCGGCCCGAGGTCGACCGGCTCGCCACCGTCGCGGCGGAGCACGTGCACGCTCGTCTCGTCGCGGCCGAAGGTCTTGTCCACCCCCACCTCGTTGACGACGAGCAGGTCGCATCCCTTGCGGGCGAGCTTGTCGCGGGCGTGGTCGAGCACCGACCCGGTCGTGTCACCGGTCTCGGCGGCGAAACCGACGATGAGTGGCTCGGCGGCTCCACCCCGGTCCTGGACGAGCCCGGCGAGGATGTCCGGGTTGCGCACGAGGGCGATGACCGGTGCCGCGTCGGGGTCGGCCGGGTCGTGGGTCTTCTTGATCTTGCTCGCGGCGTACTCCGAGGGGCGGAAGTCGGCGACGGCCGCCACCATGACGACGACGTCGGAGCCGGCGGCACGTGCGCTCATCTCCTCGCCCAGCTCCAGCGCGGTCCCGACGGGGACGACCTCGACGCGGGGGTCGACGGGCAGCTGCACGTTGGCGGCGACGAGGGTCACCTGCGCGCCGCGTGCGGCGGCGGCCTCGGCGAGGGCCAGCCCCTGCTTGCCGGAGGAGCGGTTGCCGAGATAGCGCACCGGGTCCAACGGCTCCCGGGTCCCGCCGGTGGAGACGAGCACCCGCAGCCCGGCGAGGTCGCTGCGGGGCGAAGGGGAGGTCCCCTCCCCTGCCGCGGCGAGGGCCGCGGCGTGGATGTCCTCGGGTTCCGGGAGGCGGCCCGGGCCGGTGTCCGCGCCGGTCAGCCGCCCCGAGGCCGGTTCGACGACGTGGACCCCGCGCTCGCGCAGGGTCGCGACGTTGGCGACCGTGGCCGGGTGCTCCCACATCTCCGTGTGCATGGCCGGCGCCATGACGACCGGGCACCGGGCGGTGAGCAGCACATTGGTCAGCAGGTCCCCGGCGAGGCCGTGGGCGGCCTTCGCCAGCAGGTCGGCGGTCGCCGGTGCCACGACGACGAGGTCGGCCTCCTGGCCGATCCGCACGTGCGGGACGTCGGTGATGTTGCTCCAGACATCGGTCTGGACCGCACGACCCGAGAGGGCCTCCCACGTCGGGGCGCCCACGAACTGCAGCGCCGCGTCCGTGGGGACGACGCTCACCTCGTGGCCGGCCTCGGTGAAGAGGCGCAGCAGGAGCGCGGCCTTGTAGGCGGCGATCCCGCCGCCCACGCCGAGGACGACGCGCACGTGGCCTCCCGGCTCAGGACTCGTCGGTGGTCGGCTCGACGGTCTCGGGTGCCGGGTCGGCCGGAGCCACGGGGGCGGCCGGGGCGGGAGCGCTGGCGTTCTTCGTCAGCAGGCCCTCGTCGATCTCGCGCAGGGCGATCGACAGCGGCTTGTCGTGCACCTGGGCGTCCACCAGCGGGCCGATGTACTCGAGCAGGCCCTCCTGCAGCTGGGCGTAGTAGGCGTTGATCTGCCGGGCACGCTTGGCGCCGTAGATGACCAGCGCGTACTTGCTGTCCGCCTTGGTCAGCAGGTCGTCGATGGGCGGGTTGGTGATGCCGGTGGGGTTGGCCTTGGTGCCGGACACGTCGAGGAGGTCCTTGTCGTCGGAGGTCAGGTGGATCGCATCCATGATACGAGTTCCTCCGCGGCACGACGAATGTCGTCGTTGACGATGACCTTGTCGAACTCGTCCCGGGCCGCCAGCTCGACCTTCGCCGTCTCCAGGCGGACCGCTCGCTCCTCCTCGGTCTCGGTCCCCCGTCCGACGAGCCGGCTGACCAGCTCCTCCCAGGACGGCGGCTCGAGGAAGACGAACTGCGCGTCGGGCATCGAGGCACGCACCTGCCGCGCCCCCTGGAGGTCGATCTCGAGCAGCGGCAGCTTGCCCTCCTCGAGGGCCTGGAGCACCGGACGACGCGGGGTCCCGTAGGAGGCCCGACCGTGCACGACGGCCCACTCGAGCATGTCGCCGGTGCGGACCATCTCGGCGAACTCCTCGCCGGACATGAAGTGGTAGTGCACCCCGTCGACCTCCCCCGGTCGGGGCGGGCGGGTCGTCGCCGAGACGGAGAGCCAGACCTCCGGGTGGTGCTCGCGGACCCAGGCCGCCACCGTGCCCTTGCCCACCGCGGTGGGTCCGGCGAGGACGGTCAGGCGCGGGCTGCTCATGCTCCCTCGAACCTCGCGACGAGCGCGGCGACCTGGTGGGTGCCGAGACCGCGGATGCGGCGGGAGCGGGCGATGCCGAGGTCGTCCATGACCTGCCCGGCGCGCACGGGACCGATGCCCGGCAGGGACTCGAGGAGGGCCAGCACCTTCATCTTCGCGATGGCCTCCTCGTGCGCGCGGACCTCGAGGACCTCGCGCAGCCGGACCGCTCCGGCCTTGAGACCCCGCTTGACCTCCGCCCGCTCGCGGCGTGCCGCACCGGCCTTCGCGAGTGCCTCTGCGCGCTGCTCTGCGGTGAGCGGGGGTAGGGGCACGACGATCCTCCCGGTCAGGTGGCGAAGGGGTGAGAGGTCACCTTCTCATGAGCCCGTGATGCCGGCGACCTCGGCCGACACCCGGCGTGCCCGGTCGCGCAGGGAGCCGGCATCGGGGCCGGCCCGGAGCACGTCCCGGCTGCTGCTGGCGAGCACCTGCGGCAGCGCCCCGGCGAAGACCCGGCGCACGTCCTGGGCCGTGGCGCCCTGCGCTCCCAGCCCGGGGGCGAGCAGCGGTCCGGCCGCGGCCGGGAGGTCGACCCCGAGCTCGCGCACGGCCTCTCCCACGGTGGCCCCGACGACGAGACCCACGCTGCCCAGACGGCCCTCCTCCCGCGCCGTGGCGTTGTCCCGCGCGGCGCCGTCGGCGATCGCGCCGGCCACCGAGCGTCCGTCGGCGAGGCGGGCGTGCTGGACCGAGGCCCCCTCCGGGTTGGAGGTCAGGGCGAGCACGAAGACCCCTCGACCCTGGGCCTGGGCCAGGTCGATGGCCGGACGCAGGGACTCGTAGCCGAGGTAGGGGCTGAGCGTGATCGCGTCGGCCGCCGCGGGGGCGTGCGGCCCCAGGAAGGCCGCGCCGTAGGCATCCACGGTCGTCCCGATGTCCCCGCGCTTGACGTCGAGGACGCTCAGGGTCCCCGCCTCCCGCAGGGCGGTGAGGGCCCGCTCGAGGACGGCGATCCCCTTCGCCCCGAAGACCTCGAAGAAGGCGGACTGCGGCTTGACCGCCGCCACGTGCCCGCCGAAGGCCTCGACGCAGGTCATCGTGAAGCGTTCGAGGCCGGCGAGGTCGTAGGTGAGGCCCCAGGACTCCAGGAGGCCACGGTGCGGGTCGATCCCCGCGCAGAGCGGCCCGTGCTCGGCCATCGCGGCCTGGAGCCGGGCGCCGAAGGGGGTGGGTGTCCCGGTCATCCTGCGTGCCTCTCGTGGGCGATGCCGACGACGTCGACGAGGCGCTCGAACCCGTGACCGGCGACGAGCTGCTCGAGCTCGCGACCGACCCGAAGGGGGGCGGTCGGGTCGTTGAAGGCGGCGGTCCCGACCTGCACGGCGCTTGCCCCGGCCGCGACGAGCTCGAGGGCGTCCCGGCCGTGCCGGACCCCGCCGACACCGACGACGGGGGCGGTCGGGACGGCCCCGGAGCGCATCGCGCCGACGACCTGCCAGATCGCACGGACCGCCATCGGACGCACGGCCGGCCCGGAGAGGCCCCCGGTCGCCGCCGCCAGGCGCGGACGCAGCCGGTCGGTGTCGATGGCGACGCCGAGGGTGGTGTTGATCATCGTCAGCCCGTCGGCACCCGCGTCCAGCGTGACGGCCGCGATCTCGACGATGTCGGTCACGTCCGGGCTCAGCTTGGCGAGCACGGGCAGGCCGGCGGGCACCTCGGCGCGCACGAGACGCAGGACCCGCTCGGCACCGGCCGGGTCGCAGGCGAAGACGAGACCCCGGTTGGCGACGTTCGGGCAGGAGATGTTCACCTCCACCGCGGCGACGGCCGCGAGGTGCTCGCTCGCGACGAGCTCCCGGGTCACCGCGGCGAACTCCTCCGCGGTGCCGCCGGCCACGGAGACGACCACCCGGGCCCCGAGTGCGTGCAGCCAGGCGAGGTCCTGCTCGAGGAAGGCGCTGATGCCCGGCCCCTGCAGGCCGATGGAGTTGAGCATCCCGGACGGGGTCTCCGACATCCGCGGGGTGCCGCGCCCGGAGACGGGGTCGGCCTTGACCGACTTGGTGACGAAGGCCCCGAGCTCGGTGATGTCGATGAAGCGGTGCATCTCGCGCCCGTTCGCCGCGCACCCGCTCGCGGTCATCATCGGTCCGGGCAGGCCGACGCCGGCGAGGTCGACGGACATGTCGACCCGGGTCGAGGGTGTGTGCGCGGTCATCGGGCCTCCCCTCCCGGCGCGCCGACGGCGTCCGCGGGGACCTGGCAGCGGCCGTCCTCGAAGGCGTCCCAGCGCACCCGGTCGCCGTCGAAGACGGGCCCGTCCACGCAGCTGCGCACCATCGCCGTCGTGCCCGCCGCGTCGCGCACCGGCAGGACGCAGGTCATGCAGATCCCGATGCCGCAGGCCATGGCCTCCTCGACGCCGACCTGCGCGGGGACGCCGTGCTCGCGGCCGAGCCGGGCCAGCGACTCGAGCATCCCCATGGGGCCGCACCCGTAGAGGATTTGCGCCCCGGTAGAGGCGATGAGGTCGGGCAGCACGTCCGAGACCCAGCCGCGGGTGCCCGCGGAGCCGTCGTCGGTGGTCACGCTCACGGACTCGGCGACCCCGGCGGCCTCGGTGACCCCGAAGAGCCGGTCCGCGCTCGCCGCCCCGAGGACGAGGTGGACCCGGCAGCCCTGCTCGCGCAGCCGCTCGGCCAGCCAGAAGAGCGGGGCCGTGCCGTAGCCGCCGCCGACGAGGACGCAGGTGCGCGCCCCCTCGGGCGGGGCGAAGCCCCGGCCCAGCGGCCCCACGACGGAGACCTCCGCTCCGGGCTGCAGCTCGGTGAGGATCCGGGTGCCCTCCTTGTGGGCGGCCACGACGATCTCCGTGGTGCCGGTGACGGGGTCGACCCGGTGGATGGAGAAGCTGCGGCGCAGCAGCATCGAGCTCGTGCCGTCCCCGACGGCCAGCGCGACGAACTGTCCGGGAGACGCCAGCTCGGCCAGGCCCGGGGTCGCCAGCGTCAGCCGTCGGTAGGCCCCCGCGGCGGTGGTGTCGAGCACCTCCGCCACGACCTGGACGACGCCGGCGCCCTCGCGGGCGGCGACGGTGCGAGCCGTCACCGGGCGACCCCGTAGAGGTCGAGGTCGCGGGCGTGCTCCTGGAGCGGCTTGACCGTGAGCTCGGTCTGCATCCGGAACTCGATGGCCTGCACGGCCGCGGCGAGCTCCTGGACCGTCGTGACGATCGGCTTGTCCATCGCCGTGGTCGCCGCGCGGATGGCGTAGCCGTCGGCGCGCGCGTCCTGGCCGGAGGGGGTGTTGCAGACGAGGTCGATGCCGCCGGAGAGGATCCGGTCGACGATGCTCGCCTCTCCCTCGGCCCGCTCCGAGCGCTTGACGACGACCTCGGCCTCGATCGCGTTGCGCCGGAGCACGTCCGCGGTCCCGGTGGTGGCGAGGATGGTGAAGCCCAGGTCGGCGAGCCGCTTGACGGGGAAGATCATCGCCCGCTTGTCGCGGTTGGCCACCGAGACGAAGACCGTGCCCGAGACCGGCAGGCCGCCGGAGTAGGCGCCGAGCTGGCCCTTGGCGAAGGCCCCGCCGAGGGTGGCGTCGATGCCCATGACCTCGCCGGTCGAGCGCATCTCCGGGCCGAGGAGGGAGTCGACGACCTCGCCCTCGCGGGTGCGGAAGCGCTTGAACGGCAGCACCGCCTCCTTGACCGACATCGGCGCGTGGGCCGGCATCGAGCCCCCGTCGGCATCCCGGGGCAGCATCCCCTCGTCCTTGAGCTCGGCGATGGTGGTGCCGAGCATGACGCGGGCCGCGGCCTTGGCCAGGGGCACGCCGGTGGCCTTCGCGACGAAGGGGACGGTGCGTGAGGCCCGCGGGTTCGCCTCGAGCACGTAGAGGACGTCCTGGGCGAGGGCGAACTGGACGTTCATCAGGCCGCGCACGCCGATGCCCTCGGCGAGCGCGCGGGTCGCCTCGCGCACCCGCTGCAGCTCGGCGTCCCCGAGGGTCGCCGGCGGCAGGGTGCAGCTGGAGTCGCCGGAGTGGATCCCGGCCTCCTCGATGTGCTCCATGATCCCGCCGAGGTACATCTCGTGCCCGTCGTAGAGGGCGTCGACGTCGATCTCGACCGCGTCGTCGAGGAAGCGGTCGACGAGGATCGGGTGCTCGGGGCTGGCCACCGCCGCGCGGGTCACGTACTCGGAGAGGGTCTGGTCGTCGTAGACGATCTCCATGCCGCGGCCGCCGAGGACGTAGGAGGGACGCACGAGGACCGGGTAGCCGATCCCCCGGGCGACCTCGACGGCCTCCTCGGCGCTGAACGCGGTGCCGTGCTTGGGCGCGTTGAGCCCGGCCTCGGTGAGCACCCGGCCGAAGTGGCCGCGGTCCTCGGCGAGGTCGATGGCCTCCGGGGTGGTCCCGACGATCGGGACCCCGGCCGCCTTGAGCTGGGTCGCCAGACCGAGCGGGGTCTGGCCACCGAGCTGGACGATGACCCCGGCGACCGGTCCGGCCTGGGTCTCCGCGTGGATGACCTCGAGCACGTCCTCGAGCGTGAGCGGCTCGAAGTAGAGCCGGCTGCTCGTGTCGTAGTCGGTGGAGACCGTCTCCGGGTTGCAGTTGACCATGACGGTGTCGTAGCCGGCCTCGCGCAGGGTGAAGCTGGCGTGCACGCACGAGTAGTCGAACTCGATGCCCTGGCCGATCCGGTTGGGGCCCGAGCCGAGGATGATCACGGCCGGACGCTCGCGCGGCTCGACCTCGCTCTCCTCGTCGTAGCTGGAGTAGTGGTACGGCGTCCGGGCGGCGAACTCGGCCGCGCAGGTGTCGACCGTCTTGTAGACCGGCCGGACGCCGAGGGCGTGCCGGACCCCCCGCACGACGGCCTCGTCCATCCGACGCAGCCGGGCGATCTGGGCGTCGGAGAAGCCGTGCCGCTTGGCCTCCGCGAGGGTCTGCGGGTCCAGCTCGGGCGCGTCGTGGATCTGCTGGGCGAGATCGTTGACGAGCGCGATCTGGTCGAGGAACCACGGGTCGATGGCGGTGGCGGCGTGCACCTCCTCCACGCTCATCCCGCCGCGCATGGCCTGCTGCACCCGCACGAGGCGCCCGTCGGTGGGGACCTTGGCCTCCTCGAGCAGGGCCGCGGCCTGCTCGCGGGTGGGCTCCTCGCCGTCCCAGTGGAAGGGGCCGTCCGCGCGCTCGACCGAGCGCAGCGCCTTCTGGAGGGCCTCGGTGAAGTTGCGACCGATGGCCATCGCCTCCCCGACCGACTTCATCGTCGTCGTCAGGGTGGGGTCGGCGGCGGGGAACTTCTCGAAGGTGAAGCGCGGCACCTTGACGACGACGTAGTCCAGGGTCGGCTCGAAGGCGGCGGAGTAGAAGTCCGCCGAGCCCTCGGTGCCGCCCTCCGGCCGCAGCCCTGCGGACGTGATGTCGTTGGGCACCTCGTCGAGGGTGTACCCGATGGCCATCTTCGCGGCGATCTTGGCGATCGGGAAGCCGGTCGCCTTGCTGGCCAGCGCCGAGGAGCGCGAGACCCGCGGGTTCATCTCGATGACGATCATCCGACCGTCCACCGGGTTGATGGCGAACTGGATGTTGCAGCCACCGGTCTCGACGCCCACCTCACGGATGACCGCGATGCCGACGTCACGCATCCGCTGGTACTCGCGGTCGGTCAGGGTCAGCGCGGGGGCGACGGTGATCGAGTCACCGGTGTGCACGCCCATCGGGTCGAGGTTCTCGATGGAGCAGACGACCACGACGTTGTCGGCCTTGTCCCGCATGACCTCGAGCTCGTACTCCTTCCACCCGAGGATCGACTCCTCGAGGAGCACCTCGGTGGTCGGGCTGGCCCGCAGGCCGGCGCCGGCCATGCGCCGCAGGTCGGCCTCGTCGTAGGCGAAGCCCGAGCCGAGGCCGCCCATGGTGAAGGAGGGACGCACGACCACCGGGTAGCCGAGCTCCTCGGCCGCGTCGAGGGTCCGGCGCAGGGCCAGGTCGACCTGCTCCCCCGTGGTCGCCCCCTCCGGGGCCCCGTCGGCGTTGCAGATGATCGAGCGCGCGGACTCGGCGCCGATCCGGTCGACGACCCCCTTGAAGCGCTCGCGGTCCTCCCCGAGCTGGATGGCCTCGACGTTCGCGCCGATGAGTGGGCAGTCGTACTTCTCGAGGACGCCGGCCTCGTGCAGGGACACGGCGGTCGTCAGCGCGGTCTGCCCGCCGAGGGTGGCCAGGACGGCGTCGGGGCGCTCGCGCTCGATGATCTTCTCGACCACCTCGGGGGTGATCGGCTCGATGTAGGTGGCGTCCGCGAACTCGGGGTCGGTCATGATCGTCGCGGGGTTGGAGTTGACGAGGACCACGCGGATCCCCTCCTCCCGCAGGACCCGGCACGCCTGGGTGCCGGAGTAGTCGAACTCGCAGGCCTGACCGATGACGA